>NVVG01000014.1 GCA_002402125.1 Moraxellaceae bacterium | reverse complement strand
GTCATGACTTGATTCGCCAGGGTGAAAAGCTGGTGGAAAATGGCGAACATGTATTGGAAGAACTGTTGCCGCTTTTGGCAACCTACAATATTGGCCTCAATCGTGAGTTGATGGCCGCTGATGATGGCTCCGTCAATATGCCAAATACTGTTGAAAATAGAGTAGGTTACGCTAAAAATTCGGTTGAAGGCGCTGTGCTTAGTGTGCTCGAATATGATGCTTGTAGTGTGGATTTTGTGGTGGCTGAAACCGGCATGAGTGCTGCTCAGGTGAGCTCTGCCCTAATTATGTTAGAGCTAGATGGGGCGATAGTAAACACCAATAGTGGGTATTTGCTTGCATAGCGGGCGTGACTGGGGTACCTTGCCGCCCTTTCGAAACGTTTTTGATAGGTGACTTTATGTCTAAACCTCCTTTTGTAGCAATTCTAATGGGCTCCGATTCAGACTTGCCAACGGTTCAAGTGGCAATGGATGTATTAAAAAAACTGAAGATTACTACGGAGGTTAAGATCACCTCTGCCCATCGTACTCCGGAAATTACCCATAATTATGTTAAGGATGCCGATGCCCGCGGTTGTTCGGTATTCATCTGTGCCGCAGGCATGGCGGCTCATCTGGCTGGTGCGGTTGCGGCTAACACCTTAAAACCGGTTATTGGTATTCCTGTCGCATCAGGTTCATTGGATGGGATGGATGCGCTGTTATCTACTGTACAGATGCCAGGTGGCATTCCTGTGGCAACGGTTGCGATTGGTAAGGCTGGGGCTAAAAATGCCGCTTATTTAGCTGCGCAGATGATGTCCTTAGCGGATGCAGAGCTTGGGCAACGTGTCATTGACGACCGTGCAGAGGCCGCACAAGCCGTACAAGACAAAGATGCCGCATTACAAGCAAAGCTACTAAACGGCTAAATTGTATAACAGCTAGCCTTGCAGCAGGTGTCGGCGATGAATCCAGTGTCTATTGTGCAACTACATCATGCGATGGAAGTGCTCTCTATCGGAGGTATCATTGCCTACCCGACAGAGGCTGTTTATGGTTTGGGTTGTGATGCCTATAATGGCGATGCGGTTCATCGATTGTTAGCCTTAAAGCAGCGACCTTGGCATAAGGGCTTGATATTGGTGGCGGCGGATATGCAACAAATTGCCCCGCTGGTTGATAGCTTACCCACGTATTTACGTGATCGTTTGACGGCCAGTTGGCCTGGCCCCGTAACCTGGGTGATTCCTGACCCTCAGCATATTATGCCGACTTGGATTCGGGGTCAGCATGAGTCGGTTGCAATACGAATTTCTAATCACCCTGTGGTACAGCAGTTGTGTCAATCTTGGGGGGCTCCCTTGGTTTCTACTAGTGCCAATTATTCGGGCGCTGTTTCTATCCGAAGCGATTTACTGTTACGCAAAGCTAAGCAGCGTGGGCAGTGGTCAGAATTAGACTATATTATTAGTGGTAAAAATTCAGGTCAAAAAAACCCTACAGAAATCAGAGACCTAATGACTGGCGACGCGCTTAGAGTGAGTGCTAACTAATTTAAGCGGTGGCTAAGATAGTGTTTAGGACAGCAGCGAGGAAACTATGAGCAACTCTGTGAATATTGATGCAGTAAAAAGCTACTTGATGGATTTGCAAGATCAAATATGCCAGAGCTTAGTGCAAGAAGAAACCGATGCTAGTCAGTTTATCGAGGATAGCTGGCAACGTGAGGAAGGTGGCGGTGGGCGCTCCCGAGTGTTGGAAGGGGGAGTTGTGTATGAAAAAGCCGGGGTTAACTTTTCTCATGTTTTTGGTGATGGTTTGCCTGCGTCGGCGACAGCACAGCGTCCAGAATTAGCGGGTCGAAGTTTTCAGGCAATGGGTGTGTCATTAGTTATTCACCCCAGGAACCCGCATGTGCCTACCTCACATGCGAATGTCCGATTTTTTATCGCAGAAAAAGCCGGTGAAGAGCCCGTATGGTGGTTTGGCGGTGGCTTTGACCTGACTCCTTACTATCCGGTTGATGAAGATGTCCTACATTGGCATAACACCGCTAAGGCTGCTTGTGATCCGTTTGGAGACAATGTTTATRGGGAATACAAACAATGGTGTGATAAGTATTTCTTCTTAAAACACCGTAACGAAACCCGCGGCGTGGGTGGGTTGTTCTTTGAYGATCTTAATGCCGGGGGKTTTGRGCGTTGTTTCTCAATCATGCGTGCCGTGGGTGATGCCTTCTTAGCTGCCTACCAACCTATTGTGGCGAAACGCAAAGCATTRCCCTGGACGGAACAGCARCGCGAATTTCAACTTTATCGCCGGGGCCGTTATGTGGAATTTAACTTGGTGTTTGATCGAGGCACTCTGTTTGGCTTACAAACCGGCGGTCGGACCGAATCGATATTGATGTCGTTACCACCTTTAGTCACTTGGAAGTACGATTGGCAGCCAGAACCTGGGTCTGTTGAGGMGTCTCTTTACAGTGATTACCTTAAACCGCGGGATTGGTTGAACGAATTGTCTTAGCTATGTTCATACAGATTGTTCATACAGAATGCTCATAGAGAGCGTTTATAGAGAGTGCCCATAATGAGCATTTATAAAGATCACTCAAATGGATTAGGCTACCCAATTTATGCCTTTGATTCCGTAGCTCTGGAGACGGGATGCGAGTATCATGGCCTCCAGATAGAACACTACTTACAGAAGTAATCGCTTTATGGATCGTTATGCAGTAATGGGAAACCCCATTAAACACAGTAAATCTCCCCTAATTCATAAAGACTTTGCGCATCATAGTGATCAAGATATGAGCTATGCTGCTATTTTGGTTCCAGCGGACAACTTTGCAGARACCGTGAGAGCATTTTTTGCCGACGGTGGTAAAGGGTTAAATATTACCGTGCCGTTTAAAATGGAAGCCTACCAGTTGGCCGATGAGTTGAGTGACCGGGCGCAGCGAGCGGGAGCGGTGAATACCTTAATTTCTCTATCCGATGGCCGTATACGTGGTGATAATACCGATGGCGTTGGCATGATGCGCGATATTACTAACAATCACGATGGTCGAATTACCAATAAGCGTATCCTCATTGTTGGYGCAGGTGGTGCGGTACGGGGGGTTCTAGCGCCCTTATTGCAGGAGAATCCCGCTTCCGTAACCATTGTGAACCGTACGGTAGAAAAAGCGCTGGATCTGGCGGATAAATTCGCCGATATGGGGCGAATTGATGGCTGTAGTTATGAAGATCTGCCAAATGAACCTTATGATTGGATTATTAACGGCACCTCAGCGAGCCTCAGTGGTGAGCTGCCGCCTTTGCCGGAGGGTGTTATCGGAGAGTACACCTGTTGTTATGACATGATGTATAGCGCCGAACCTACACCGTTTAATCGTTGGGCTGTCGAACAGGGGGCTGCCAAAAACTTTGATGGTGCTGGTATGCTGGTAGAGCAAGCGGCGGAATCATTTCGTTTGTGGCGTGGTGTGATGCCTCCTACTGCTCTAACGATTTCCACGTTAAAAGGCGCATGGCTGAAAGGCTCGGCAAAAGGCTAATAGTGGATCAGCCTTTTACGGCTAGTCAATTTGAGTCGTCGCTATGATTAGATACTATGATTCGTCATTATGCGTGGTTACTTTATGTGGTTGCTATGTATGGTTACTATGACGGTTAAAAAAACTTGCGTGTCTGTAAATTACTTTTATGCTTAATATTCAGCGCTGGGGCCAATATTACTACGGCTACTCTTCACCTAATCCATTTTCCAGTCGTCTTAACGGTTATTGCCCCAACCCTATTTCTAATAATGCTAGCTGCTACATTCACAACGATTCCTTTCGTTAACGGGAACTTAATATGACAAACCCCCTATTAATATTTGGTCAACTGCCGGCATTTTCATCCATTAAGCCGGAACACATTGAACCTGCGTTAGATCAGATATTGGCCGAGAATCGGCAACAGCTTGTTGCTATCCTCGATGTTGTTAATTCAGAAGCTGCAGAAGGAAATTTCGCCACAATCAGCGTGGAGAATTTCCTACGCCCCTTAGCTGAAATGGACGATCGGTTAGAGCAAATGTGGTCGCCGGTAAGTCACTTGAATGCGGTGGCTAACAGTGATGCCATAAGAGATGCCTATAATGCCTGTTTACCGAAGTTGTCGGAATACAGTACTGAGCTGGGACAACACCAAGGTTTGTTTAAGGCGTTTTCTCTATTGCAACAGTCGGATCAGTTTGCATCGYTAACCCAGGCTCAGCAAACGGTAGTGGAGCATGCGCTGAGGGATTTCAAATTATCCGGTATTGATTTGGCGGTAGATAAACAACACCGTTTTGGCGAGATTAAAAAGCGTCTGTCGGAGCTTTCTAGTAAATATTCTGAGAATGTGTTGGATGCGACCCAAGCATGGACAAAGTGTGTGGACGATGCCAATGATCTTACTGGTCTGCCCGCGTCATCACTTGCCGCAGCAAAACAAGCTGCCGAAGCAAAAGACCTGGAAGGGTATTTGTTAACGCTGGATATACCTTGTTACCTCGCGGTAATAACCTATTGTGAAAACCGATCGCTGCGCCAAGAAATGTATACGGCTTATACCACGCGGGCTTCGGAAGAAGGGCCTCACGCTGGTGAGTGGGATAACAATCCGTTAATGGATGARATTCTGGCGTTAAAAGATGAGATAGCAAAATTATTAGACTTTGATAATTATGCKGAACGTTCAATTGAAACCAAGATGACTACYGATACGGAGCAAGTGTTTRATTTTCTMAATGAYTTGGCAGRCAAGTCATTGCCYGCTGCTCGTAAGGAGCTTTTTGAACTACAAGAATTTGCGCAAAACACCCACCATCTTGACAGTCTRTTTKCYTGGGATATTCCWTTTTATAGTGAGAAATTAAAACAAGAAAAATATKCTATTTCACAAGAAGCCCTGCGTCCTTGGTTTCCTTATGACAAAGTMTTAGAAGGCATGTTTACTATTGCATCACGRTTATTTGATGTGAGTTTTGAAGAAATCACCGAGTTTGAACGCTGGCATGAAGATGTACGGTTTTTTCATGTGTTGAGTAAAGACACAGAGAATCTTGGAGAACACATCGCGTCGTTTTACTTGGATGTGTATGCTCGGCCTCACAAACGAGGCGGTGCGTGGATGGCGGATTGTAGAGTACGGCATCGAACCCTGGATGGAAAAATACAATTACCGGTGGCGTTTCTAACCTGCAATTTTAATGGCCCAGTAGGCGACGCACCGGCCCTGTTAACGCATAATGAAGTCACTACATTGTTCCACGAATTTGGTCATGGTTTGCATCATATGCTTACCCAGGTAGAAGAAGCTCCTGTGTCTGGCATTAGTGGCGTACCTTGGGACGCAGTAGAGTTGCCCAGTCAGTTTATGGAAAACTGGTGTTGGGAGAAAAAAGCCATTCCGATGATGTCAGGGCATTACGAAACTGGCGATGGTTTGCCTGCCGACATGTTAGAAAAAATGCTGGCGGCGAAAAATTTTCAGACGGCCATGCAGATGGTGCGGCAACTTGAATTTTCTCTGTTTGATTTTTCTATCCATTGTCATTATCAAAAACATCAAGCTGAAAATCAAAGCATTCATGATGTGCTCGATTCCATTCGTGAACATGTGGCGGTAACTGTCCCTCCTGAATTCAATCGCTTTGAATGTAGTTTTAGCCATATATTTGCTGGCGGATACGCGGCTGGCTATTACAGCTACAAATGGGCAGAGGTATTATCTGCCGATGCATTTTCATTGTTTGAAGAAAAAGGTATCTTCGATCAGGCATCCGGCGCTGCCTTTAAAAAGAACATTCTTGAAAAAGGTGGTTCACAAGAACCCATGGATTTGTTTGTGGCTTTTAGGGGACGTAAACCCACGGTCGATGCTTTGTTGCGGCATTGTGGTTTAACGGCAGCTTAGCGGGCTTGATAGCTTGGTGGGATTAATAGCTTAGCGGGTTTAATAGCTTAGCGGGTTTAATATTAGTGGAGTTGATTATGGCTAGGCGTTTTATTGCTGGTGCGGTTTGCCCTGAGTGTCAGCAGATGGATAAAATAGTTACCTATAAAAAAGACGGCGAAGACGTCGCGGAATGTGTATCTTGTGGTTATCTTAGTTTGAGACCGAAAGAAGATGAGGTGCGGGCGGAGAATAAGACATCGTATGCCAAAGACGCTGGAGTGGGTGTTGTTAAAATAGTTCCCTAGGGTTAACTGGATTTACTGGCTGTGTTCAATGCTTGCTTGGTTAAGAAGCGCCGATAGGCAATATGCATTAGTAATGAACGTCCTAGCATAAAAGCACTCATGGAAAACCAAAGGCCGTGGTTGCCATAAATTTTGGTTATTGCCCATAGTGGAAGGAAAATACCAAACAGGCAGATTGCCATAATATTTCTCATGGCCCGTGTCTCGGTTGCTCCGATAAATACACCATCATATAAATAACTTAAACATGCTAATGCAGGCATAACTATCAACCAACTCAGGTAATTGTTGGCGGTTTCTTGCACCGGAATAATATTGGTTAGAAGCGCAATGATGAATGGGCCAGATAACCAGAAAATCAACATTAATAGTGCGGTACTGACAATGCACCATTGCAATGCCGCACGCACAAAGGCTGCTAGTTGGTTTTGCCGATTGCTACCAATAAAATTTCCCACGGTAGCTTCAGCAGCATTAGCGAAACCATCCAGTGTGTTGGATATGAGCAATAAAAATGTCAGCAATACGGCGTTGGCAGCCAAAATTACATCTCCTTGTTTGGCACCTTGGGAGGTGAAAAAAGCAAACACAAAGAGTAAACAGCAGGTGCGTATAAAAATATCGATGTTCACGGTAAAGAAACGCGCCAATTCAGAACGGTTGAAGATGTTCCTTAATGATGATCGGTAAAATTCTGCAGTGGTTAGGCTTGAGGTGTTAAATTGATTCTTGGTGACATAGAATAAATACAGCAGTGACAGTGCTAGGCCGCAATATTCTGCAATAATGGTGGCTAACGCAACCCCTACTACGTTCATATCGAGCACTACGACAAACCCAATATCAAATGCAATGTTCAGACTGTTAATGCAAACCAGTACCATCAATGAGGCTTTGGGTTTTTGTAAACCAATAAAGGCGCCAATCAGGGCGTATTGCATTAAGGTGGCAGGTGCACCCCAAATTCGAATTTGGCAGTAGGTTAGCGCTAGAGCTTGAGCTTGTGCGCTGCCATCTATTAACGTTATTGCACTTGTTAATAACCACCCTTGGTTTGCAATAAGTATTAGGCCAATGGCAAAACCAAGGCCAATGGATTGTAATATGGTACGCAGCAGTAGCGGTTGATCTTGTTGGCCGTTGGCTTGGGAAATTAACCCCGTTGTTCCCATGCGTAAAAAACCAAAAGCCCAAAACACAAAGGTGAAAATGCTACCACCAATGGCAACGCCCGCTAAATATCCGGAGTGCTCTAAATGCCCTAACACCGCAGTGTCCACCAAGCCAAGCAGTGGTACGGTGATATTGGAAAGCATCATCGGCCAAGCAAATGACCATATCTGCCGATGATATGAGCGGGTTTTTTTCGATTGTCTTATTTGACTATCTCAATACTAGGGTAGGCGTCAGGGTTGATGTCTGCGGTTGAATCTAAATTAAATGAAGACTTCAACAAATAGATGGAGGTCTTAAGTGAACCATTTAACCAGCGATAATCTTTCTCCGATCTTGCGTGAATAACCGCGCTGGCTTTTTTCGCGATAATGCGTCGAGCGATGTTATCGATTTCTTGTTCAATGCTTCGGGATTGACTATCAACATCAAGCTGGCTAAATACCAATAGATCATCGGTACTTTTAGGTCTTTTGGTCGGCATAGACATAATATTTGACGGTGGCGGTGCTGTCGCAGTTGTTGCCGTTGTTTTCTTGGCTAAGGCTTCGGCGGCTGTTGCTCGAGCTTTTTCAGCTTTGGCCGCTTGTTTTTTAAGTTTGGCTTGTTGGGCTTTTTTCTTTGCTTTGGCAATCTTGCGCGCTTTGGATTTTTGTTTGTTTGCTGTTAGTAGGTCGAGGATTTTTTGTTCTTTCTTGATAAATATTTTTGAATTAGGGCTTACTCGCCGTGCTGACTCGATAAAAAGCTGGGCTTTGTTGAGATCTTTGCGACTTGGATTGCGCTTTCCGGCTATCGCTCGATCGGCTAGTTCCATGTAGCGGTTCGCAACTTGAAACGTTAGACCTGAGACGGTGCTACTGGAGGCGTTAGAATTCTTAAGGAATTCAATTTTTTCAAGCGCATTGTTGCCTTTTGGTGATGAGAGCCGCCAGCTTTTAATATCATCCTGAATTTGTTTCATGATGTCGTTGCTTGTTGGCTCTGCTGGAGTTTGAACCGATTCAACCTTTGTTTTCTCGCCGCCTAGCCCGAGCATGGCGCAACCGGAAAGTCCTCCAGTGAGTAACATGGTGCTGATAATTAGAGGAGCAATAAATGATTTTTGAGCTGTAAATTTCATAAAATAAAACCGAACGCCTAAATAGCTGATTGAATTGATGTTGTTTGTATCTTGGTAAACATGAGTGTCATATCTGTATTCGCGGTTATCCATCTAACTATATCCACTTACTATACCCGCCTACTATACCCGCCTACTATACCCGCCTACTATGCGGATCTATACAGAATGACCTATATAATAAGTGTAGACACTTCTGTGGAGGTTTTGTTATTGGTTGCTGTTATGTTGTCCAAAAAACAGCGTTATAGTGAACAATAAACAGGCGCTAAGTACAATGCTAGGGCCCGCTGGAGTATCCCACTGCAGCGACGCTAACAACCCTAAACCGATGGATGACATGCCAATAATGCTGGCAATAATCGCCATCTGCTCTGGGGTGGATGCTAGTTTCCGGGCTCCTGCCGGGGGAATGATCAGTAAGGCGGTAATTAATAACGCCCCTACTACCTTCATGCCAATGGCTACGAGTAACGCCAGGCAGATCATATATAACATACGAATTTTATCAACAGCAATGCCTTCTGCACGCGCCAGATCACTGTTTAGTAGGATATTCAGTAACGGATTCCAAATAAGCCTAGTAACGATAGCTAGCAATAACGCACAGCCGCTAACCCATAAGGTGTCTTCAAAGGTAACGGCTAATAAGTCACCAAAGAGTAACCCTAATAAATCAACTCTAACACCATCTTTTAGACTTACCAGTACCAAGCCTAATGCCAAGGTGCCATGAGCGATAATGCCTAATAGGGCGTCACTGCCAATGCTGGTTTGTTTCTGCAGCGTGCTGAGTAATATCGCCACYGTTACGGTGACAATGATCACTCCAACAATGGGGTCAAGGGATAAAAACAACCCTAAAGCGACACCCAACAACGCCGAGTGAGCCAAGGTATCGCCAAAATAGGACATTCTGCCCCATACGATAAAAGAACCCAGCGGGCCTGCAACAGCAGTCAGGATAAGGCCAACGATGAGCGCCGGGGCAATAATCTCAATCATGATGATGGCCTGAGCAGTCTGAATGATTGGCATCGTTGCTATTGTGGTTCTGGGTGGCGTCGTTGTTCGAGATTGCGATGTTATCCTTAACCACGTCACCATGAATGGTGTGGTGATGGTCATGATGATGGGTGTACACCGCAAAGTCCTTCTCACTACCTTGGTCAAACAGTGCCAGATACTCTGGGTGATTAGCGACTGCATCTGCGCTACCAGAACAACAAACATGCTGATTTAAACAGATAACTTGATCTGTCCTTGCCATTACAAAGTGTAAATCATGGGAAACCATCAATATTGCACACTGGCGTTCATCGCGGATGCGTGCCAGCAATTGATACAATTCTTGCTGGCCGTGCAGGTCTACACCTTGGGCCGGCTCATCCAATACCAATAAATTTGGGTTGCGCAATAGCGCCCGTGCCAGCAATACCCGCTGGAACTCCCCGCCGGAGATCGATTGAATAGGGCGTTTTAGGGTCTGCAGCGCATTCACGTCCGCCAGTGAGCGTTCAATATCCTGTGGATTTTTGTTGCCTGCAAGGGCTAAGAAGCGCTGTACGGTTAACGGTAAGCTCTGGTCTACATGCAACTTTTGTGGCATATAACCAACGCGCAATTTTCGGTTTACCACCCTTTCACCGGAGCTAGGTTTGTACAAACCCAATACTATTTTTAATAGACTCGACTTCCCTGCACCATTGGGCCCAATCACTGTCAGAATCTGTGCTGGGTTCACTGTCATGTTTACGTCTTTTAGCAACGACTGGCCTCGGATATTGAGGCTTACATGATTAAGTTGGACAATAGGCGCAAACATCGGGCATTTAATCTCAAGGACAATAAAAGAGGCGGTGTATATTACCAGTAATTGGCGCCAGGTATAATGTTTCTCTGCAGGCTGTGATAATCTTGCCGGCAAAATCTACTCACCCAGTAAGGGCAATGGCGCAAGGAACAGGACGAATGATAGATGTTGTACCAAAAAAGCGTAGAAAAAAGCTTAGTAAAAACCGTAGTTTGCTTTGGTTATTGTTGCTTGTTGGTACGGTGGCCAACGCCAATCCGTCCCCCGCCCACCAGCAGATATTGGTCTCAATTAAACCTATAAAGTTGCTGGTGGAGTTGCTAAATGACCCACTAAGACAACACTCAATTGATATTGAAGTAAGTACTCTCTTACCTCAGGGGTCAACACCACACGACTATGTGTTAAAACCCTCAGATATTAGCAAGGTGTTAAAGGCGGATTTGTTGGTCTGGATGGGGCCAGTGGTCGAGCCCTATCTAACGCCTATAGTGGCGAGAGTGGATAAGGCTAAAGTGATTGATGTGAGTCAGCTGCAGGGGTTGCTTCGATTGCCTGTGCGGCCACTACTGGAGATGGCAGGGAAGGCGTCGGGTCAACATGACGACGATCATCACCAAGGTCATTCACAAACTCATAACCATCAGGGAATGGCATTTGATCCCCATGTTTGGTGGTCTTTGAGCAATGCGCGGCTGATTGCTGAGGAGGTAATGTCCTATTTGGCGAGTGATGTTATTCCCCAAGATAACAACAGATTAGATGCCGTGTTCTTGCCAATGAATGATTTGTTAGCGAAAAAAAGAAACCAGGCAAAAACCCAGCAACCCTCATTTATGTTGTTTCACGATGGTTTGCATTACGTGGAAGAAGATTTGGGTGTGACTTCTGTGGCAAGGGTAGCCTTGGGTGATGAACTTCGGACTGGGATCAAGACCCTATTGGCGCTTAAGCAGCGCGTGCTAGATGCGAAAGTAGTTTGTGTGGTGGCAGAGCCAAATACCAATGTGGACATATTGGGGAAAATTGAAGGTGAGAGCCCGTTAAGGGTTGAGAGGGTCGATAGCTTGGGGTGGGATGTGGAGAGTTATCAGGATATGTTATCCCATGTTTATGAGGTGTTATTGGGTTGTCGGATATAGGTGGTTAAGGAGGTATAACATATTCTAAATTGATATCAAATTTTGGCTGACGATTTCAAATGGTAGCGATGTGGGGTGCACGCGTCGAATTACCGCAAGGGATGTTATTGACGGCCAGTCCCATTCTATCCCCAATTCATTCTATTAATAACGGGTCAATGCGCGAATAGTGAGCGCTAATTCTAGCTTATAGATCCCGGTAATTATTGGGTAAGGCTAATGCACTTTCGTAAGTGATAGATAGAAAGTGTCAGCATTACCATTTCCGAAGATGGAGAAAGGTACCATGAAACCCTCAAAAAGACTTTACGCGCTTACCCTGTCGGTTCTTACTAGCGTAATCGTATCCGGTTGTGGCAAACCAAATCTACCAACACTGGAGCAAGATTCGCCTGATGTTGTTGAAGAGTATCGCAACTTCTATCAAACTGAAGTGCTACCTTACTTCAATGGCCAAGGTGATTTTGGTTTTTTCGAGGGAACGGGCGGGATACAAATATCTTACGCTAAATTTACCGCCGAAGATGACAAGGGCGCATTAGTTATTCTTCACGGGCTCAATGAAACTTATATAAAATACGCAGAACTCATTTACGATTTAAGGAAGCTTGGTTTATCCATTTATATTATGGAACACCGTGGCCATGGCTACTCAGACAGAATCTTGTCGGATACAGCACAAGAACGTAGGAAGATTTATATTGAATCCTTTGATAATTATGTAAAGGACGCAAAAGTATTTTACGATACTATCGTGAATGTTGGGCAGCATGAGCAACATTTTATCTTTGCACATTCGGTGGGAGGTAATATTGCTGCTCAACTCATTGAGCAATATCCCAATGATTTTGATGCTGCGGTACTGTCATCCCCGATGTTGGAAATGTTGACTACTCACCCGACCGTTGTCAAAGAAGGTATAGGTTATCCGTTATCCAAAACGCTTGTAGGCTTAGGGCAAGGAAAAGCCTATTCATTGGATATGGCAGAGCCGGATGTGCTTATTGATTCTACAAGTTCTGAAAATTTTGAGGCCGAGTTGTTAACTAAAAGCTGGAAGCGTTGGCAGGTATACAATGAAGTTATCGAACAAAATCCGTTGCTTATTGCAGGTGGCCCTGGGGCTACCTGGGGAATCAGCAATCAATTTGCCAAAGAAGCCTACGAGGCAACCTTTAAGGCTCGGCGTCCGGAAGAGGCAGCTAAAATCACTATCCCAATTTTGATGTTTCAATCGGGAGAAGATTGGATAGTGGGACTCGATGGGATGAATGAATTTAGGGATAATGCCGTTAATTCACCAAGTTTTGATGTGGTGGTTTTCCCGGACTCTTATCACGAGTCTTATATGGAAAGGGATTATATTCGAGATGTTGTGGTTAGCAGTACGATAGATTTCTTTGGATCTTTCTAACCTTGTAAAAATATAGGAGCACCTCCTAGATATTAGTGGGGGCTCTCTTAAGATAGTTTTCCTGTAGTTCATTTTTATCGCGTACGGCTACCATATTATCGAAGCCAGAACATCGGCTAACCATTCAGGCTATATTTTGCTAGACTTTATCTTAGTAATGTCTTTGATTGGTGGGGTTAAGATAAGTTGGAAGTTAAGTTGAAAGTTAAGTTGATAAGTCGATATTTGATAGGTCTTTCTATGTTGACGGCAGGCAATGCGTACTCGGCATCTCTTGCAGGTCAGTGGAAATGCAGGATGGCGGATGATTCTGCAATAAAAACCCTTGTTGTTTCAACTCTGACAATTGATTCCAACCTAAAAACCTACGAGCGCAATGCAGAGATTACCTTCCGCATGGAAAGAGTAAAAAAACCGATCGTGCAAATAGACACTCATGAACGAGGGCTGTTGAGCCTCAGGGAAGAGCGGTTAACATTTTCTCCTGTTGATGCCCGTGTCACAGTGGTCCAAAGTGGTATATTGGATGAGGCTCTATTGGCAAGGGATAGCTTAGCCAGTCTTCAAACAGAGGCAAGTGCACATATAGTAAAATTGGATAGGACCTCATTTACCATAAAACTTGATCATGCGGATTCATTCGATGAGTGTGTAAGAGTGACGGATGTCGATTTGTAGTTAGTTGTTAGGTCTATCAATATTCCCAGTTAACCCCGAACATTATATCCCTCCCGCGATTGGGTTGTGCACCGGGTGTAAGGTAATCCTCATCATCTATATTTTTCACTTGGCCGAATATTTTCACGTCGGAATTGACAGAGAAAGTGAGTTTGCCCGCAACTAGCCAATATGCATCCAGATCGGTAGTGATGGTTGGGCTACCTGATACTGGACTCGCGCGTTCACTAAACCAGGTGGCAGTTAGGTTAGCATTCCAACGTGTTTGTTGGTAATTGGCCATTAGGGAGGCAAAACGTTCGGCTTCATAAAATGTCACATTGGGAGCCTCAATTAGCTGGGTGTAGGTTCCGCGTAACAGTAGGCGCTGACCCATCTGATGGGATAACTCCAGTTCAACCCCCTTGCTAGGGTCCTGGTCTTTATTTAGATATTCACGCTGACTGTTGGTGGTCGACACCGGCATTTTAACGATGGCATTTTTGAAGTGGTTTTCGAAATAACCAACAGCAAATCCGGTATGGCTCCACTGACCAACCCAGATTAAATCGATGGTTTGTACGGTTTCAGGTTTCAGATTAGGGTTGCCTATGGAGGTTGGGGTTTCTACCAAATGAAGTTCGCTTTCTGCAGGGGCTCGGAAGGCCTGCCCATAGAGTACCTTAAGGCTGTGATGATCACTGATTTCTTGCACGAACGCCACCCGTGGAGTGAACTGAGAGCCAATAAAGGAGAAGCTATCGTAACGCAGACCTAAGGTTAGGTGGCTGGTTTCGCTGGGTTGGTGTTGATATTGCGCGTAGAGGCCAGCGATATTTCTGCTAGATTCGTTCTGAACGGTGGAAGTCATGGTTAGGCTGCCGATTTCCAGGTTGGCAAAGGCAGATGGTGCTTCGATGCGGCGTAGCTCGACACCAAATTGCAGGCTGTTGTTTTGATTGATGTGCCAGTTGTTGTGGAATTGTGCACGTATCTCTCGGTAATCGTTGAAATTAAGGTCCAATATTGCTGGGGCGGAGGCCTGCGCGGTGATGTCAATGGATGAATGAGTATAACTCAACCATAGATATGAGCTGACGGCTTGCCAGTCGAATTCCTGACGAAGGGAGAGTGAGCTTAGTTTGGCAAAGGATTCACTGACATCATCGTTTATGCTGGTTTCGAGGTTGTAAAAATCTTCGCTTTTTGATTCGAAGTGTTGGAGATTGATATAGGTATTGCGCCAATTAGCTTTAATAGCGAAGGTGGCAATTGATTTTGGGTCTTGAGTGTCGGTAAATTCATTGTTGAACTTATCAAACAAGGTATATTTCTCACCATCATCTATGTTGATATTGGCAAAAAAGTTTAGCCAAAGTTCATCCATACGATAGGTTTTCAGCAGGTGTGCATGTTTAGCGTTAAAGCTGCCAAGGTTTACGCCTATTTCGTCGACATTCGTGCGGGTGATGATATTGATAACGCCCATCATGGCATTTGATCCATACACTGCAGATCCTGGGCCTCGAATAAATTCTACGCGACTTATATAATTAAGAGGGAAATGTGGCGCCATAATAACCCCACCGCTGGCACGAGGTTCTTCTATACGCTGGCCATCGACAATGACTAATATTTCTGATGCGGGGATAGCAATGCGTCGTCCACGGGAAGAGTAAGGGTTGGCTAATGAGGATCCAATGGAGCGGTAAGACTGGAAGCCTGGTACTAGGCTCATGAGTTCCTTTAGCGTGTTTAACCCCATGCGCTGAATCTGAGTGTGGGTAAATACGGTGACGGCAGATGGCACGGTTCTGAGGCTTTCAGGGGTTAGGGTCGAACCTGTAACGTCTGCCTGCAGGAAATCTGACAACTCTTGCATGAGATCGTCTATATTTTCCTCTGCCGATTGTGCGTCTATCGGCGCCGCGAGCAATAAGCTCGTTAACAGGAGACTCGCGAACACGCAAAGATGTCTAAAAGGAATCCCTGTCATAATGAGGTTTATCCGAGAGGATCTGGCCTTAGGTCGCTGTGGTGTCGGTGGGTGAATGCTCAGAATCATCGGGCCATAACGAATTAACTTTAGTGTTGATGCCCTAATATTGAAAATATCATTTTTGACTTATCTTATGCGATTGTAAGCCAATTGTTGTACGTAGAATAGATTAATTATGCCAATCTAGGTGTGTAACTTCATATATGACCAAATTTCAGTGTGTAGGAAATAGCCAATGAACGAGTTCTTCAGACGTCAGGTGCGAATATTTACCATTTTAGTGTCCCTATTCCTTTGTGCTTGCGCTCATCAGCAACTACCAGCACCTGTAACCGTGAGCGAAGTAGAGCACTTTGTTGGCGGCCACAACACGGGTACATTCATCAATGATGATGGTTACCGCATTTATGGCCAGACCTGGATCCCGGCAGGAGAACAAAAAGCTATCATTTTGTTGGTTCATGGCACGGCGTTACACAGTGGAACTTATGCCCACGTTGGAAAATATTTGGCAAGCCATGGTTATATCGTTCATGGCACAGACTTACAGGGTTGGGGGCGGTCTGAAGGCAAAGCTAGCAAAGGTTACATCGAAAGTTATGATGAATATACACAAGATCTTGAACGGGTGAGCGCAGATCTGCGGAATAAATATCCCAAACTACGTTTATATGGCATGGGAGAAAGCTTGGGCGCAGGGGTGCTGATGTATGGTTATTTAAAGAATACCTTGAGCTTTGATGGTTTTCTTTTTAGTGGCCCGGCATTTAAGCCTAATCCTGCGTTGCTGGGAATTCGTGCGCCGGAATTTCTTAATAGCATTAATATGAGTCTAGTTGCGGGTTGGGGCAACATTTTCCCAGGTTGGCCATTAATACCCACTGATCTTGGATTGAAGATGACTATCAAGGATCCGGTAATACAAGAGCAACTCATAAATGATCCTAATAATACCCATACCTGGTTGCCAGCGTGTTACGTTACCGCGATGGTGAAAGCAATGGGGTATTTGGATAAAAATATTGCAAAAATCCGCATTCCTCTTTACATATCTCATGGCGAAGAAGATAACTTAATTCCACCTTCATCCAGCCAGGAGATATACGACCGTGTCAGTACCAACGACAAAGTTCTCAATATTCACAAAGGTATGTACCACGCCACTTGGTTAGAGGCTGGCCGCTTTGAGATTTTGGCCGACATGAAAAATTGGTTAGACAACCATTACCAATAGAGACTAAAAAATAGACACATGGTTTAAACTACATGCTGTTAGAGGAATTGTAATGTTGTCGACAAAAAATGTAGCACATCTGAAAATGAGAATAATATTGTGTGGCCTGTTGTGTTCAATACAGTGGCTCTGTTGTTCGTTAGTTGTTGCTGAAGTTTTGCTGGAGGGACAAAGTGCAGGCATGTCTTTTCGCGTTGAAAAAGTGGCGCAAGGTTTGGGTGTGCCCTGGGGAATGACATTTCTCAAACCCTCAGAAATAATAATCACTGAACGTAGCGGCAAGCTGAAACTATTAAGGCTCGCATCAAAGTCACAAACATTGGCAACCGTAACCACATTGTCAGGCCTGCCATCGATAAAGGTGGTTGGTCAAGGGGGGTTGCTGGATGTGGCTGTGCCGCCGGACTTTGTACCCGGTGATTGGATTTATTTTACTTATAGCAAGAGTCACACAGACGGAGCGGTGACAACCTTGGCTCGGGCCAAGCGCGATGGTTTACAACTAAAACAATGGACCGAGCTGTTAGTAACCCGTTCCGCTACCGATACCGGTTACCATTTTGGAAGCCGCATAACCTTTGATGACAATGGCCATGTGTTTTTTACCGTGGGGGATCGTGGTGTGCGTCCTAATGGTCAAGATCTGACAACTCATGCGGGTTCTGTGTTGCGACTAAATCGAGATGGCAGTGTACCTACAGATAATCCTTTTGCTAATAATTCCAAAAGTAGCAGCGCCGGATTGCCAGAGATCTGGAGTTATGGTCATCGCAACCCTCAAGGCCTTGCTTATGATTACCTAAATAAGCGGCTGTGGATGATTGAACATGGGCCTCGTGGTGGAGATGAGATTAACCTGATAAGGCCGGGGTTAAATTATGGTTGGCCAGTGATTTCATACGGTAAGGAATATTGGGGGCCATTTCATGTGGGAGAAAGTACCCATAAAGCCGGCATGGAGCAGCCCGTTAAATATTATGTGCCCTCCATCGCGCCGGGCAGTTTGATCGTATATTCCGGTCGAGCTTTCCCGCAGTGGAAAGGTGATTTGTTTGCGGGGGCTTTGAAACTTACCCATATCAATCGAGTGACTTTGGATAAACAAGGCCAGGCAATAGCTGAAGAGCGTTTGTTAAAAGGATTAGATGAGCGTGTGCGGGCCATAGCCGAAAGCCCAGAGGGTTGGTTATATTTCTCCACCGATAGTGGACTTATATTGCGGCTTAGGCCGGATAAAAATACCCATTGATGCCACAACTGTTTTCAGCTGTGATAATGTCACATTGCGCTTGGCTAGAGTACTAGACTGAACACCCACTCAGAATTTCATGAAAAATAGTTGAGTGGGTGTGCTCGTGGATATCGTAATAAGGTGTATGGCGAAAAGTTAGAAACCTTGTTAGAAACCTTTTAGTACCGCCAATACGTTTGAGAACGACACTGAATCTAATCCGGTATCGTATTTGTTGGCGACTCCAGGCGGTGGCGCTAATACTGAGATTAATACGGCTGTTCGTGTTCCCCCTACGGTATCTTTTGCTTGCTTGAGAGCATTCATGAAACGCTTAAATTTGGTGCCATCTGGATTGGATGGAACTTTATCCAGATCGATCTCTTTAGTATTAAAATGATCATAAACCATCTTCGCAGAATTTAAACCTGCCTTCACTGCTATACCGGAACCCACCATGCCCCCGGTCATATTAGACTTCATCGCACCGCCCAGTGTTTTTGCAAGACCGACGCCAGTCTGAACCATCTCTAGTTCCTTTGATTTAGCGTTTTTGTCATAGGTCCAACTGGATACAACAATCTTCTGGTTTCCCTTGGTAAAAATCCGAGCGCTAGCATTTTCATGTAAAAAGCGTTTTACCGAGACACCGCGGCCGATAATTTTATAGGCGCCGAATTCGCTGTTCATGGAACCTGGGTGTATTTTGCCGCCAAGGTCAAAGGGTGTAATATCAATTTCTATTGACTCAGAAGGTAGTAAAAAAGTTGATGGGTAACCCCGAGTGGTTAAATAAGGCGGGGATGGTTTTAAGTAGCCGTGTTCCATTGGGTTAACTCCTATATGTATTAGTCAGTATGGGTGAGGTAGTTTGATCGACATGACTTATGTTCGCATTGCCGGTTACCAACTTTGGAACACAGTATACCGCGCTAAATATGTCTAAGATGTTAACATTAATCGCAAAATTTATGAAATATTCACTATTTCGCTGAGTTTTAAATGGGTAGAATTGGATAAGAATACTGCCGTGACTTGCTTACYGCACGTTACCTAGCGCTGGTTTGAGGGAATTGGTTATTGATTTGATGTCGAAAGAGGAAGATAGTTAGAGGTAGGTGAATTTTATACAAGCACAGTTGCGATATGCTAACGTGCTGTTGATCAAGCCGTTAGCAGTCCAGTCAGCTCAACCGGAGTGAGAATCTTATGGGTACTGTAACGAATATTGTCAGGGTGAAATTTTCCGTGGGAGACATAATCCATCATCGGCTTTTTGACTATCGTGGTGTTATTGTTGATGTTGATCAAGATTTCGAGGCGTCAGATGAATGGTATGACGCCGTTGCAAAGTCTCGCCCTCCTAAAAATAGACCTTGGTATCATGTGTTAGTGAATGACAGTGTTATTTCAACTTACGTAGCGGAACAGAATTTAGAGCCTGATGATTGCGAAGAGCCTATTGAGCATCCTATGCTTGATCAGTTTTTCACAAAATTCGAGAACGGCTCTTATGTTCGAAATAACCTCATTAATTAGCCTAACCGTAATTAGACCGAATTAATAAGGATGAGTTACCAGGGATGAATAATGGTTATGGCCGTAAAAAGTTACCCTCTGCCAAAGCGGTTTAATTTCGCTTTGGCAGAAAAAGCCTATGGCAATCTCAGATCTTTCAAAGCGAAAATTGAAGCGGCGCATGGGGCGCCAGTGACCTCAAAAAAGATTAACATGACGTTATATGACTCATAGGAACACATAGGAAAAAGCACAGATGTTGGAAGTTAAGTTTACTAATGATGAGAAAAAGATAATTGTAGAAAAGGTTAAGTACTATTTTGAGTCAGAGCTTAGGCAGGAAATTGGTCAATTTGATGCGGAGTTTTTAATGGATTTTTTCACGGATCAAATAGGGGGTTACTATTATAATCGCGGTTTAGCGGACGCAAGACTTGTCATTGAATCCAAATTGGATGATATCGATGCCGCTATCTATGAGCTTGAAAAACCTACCGAATTTACTAAATAAGAGTTCTCAAATAAACACACCTTAATAAGCACACTGTACGCTACGATGGGTATTTCTTTTTCTAGAAAAAAACTGTTAATGTGGCCGCTGGTGAATACAAGGAATTTAACATGAACATAAAATCGAACGTTTTAATTGCCATCTATCTTGTAGTATCGGCACTCGCGTTGTTCTTTACCTGGTCTCATATTCCAGAATATCTTGGCCATGGTTTCATTGAGGCGAATAAGGCTTTTTGGATTGATGCACTGATTAATGCTAACTCTGCCGGGAAGTTTCTTTCGATTGATATTTTGTTTTTAGCATTTGTCTGTAATGTATGGATGTATATCGAAGGCAGGCGCATCGGAATTAAGTACATTACTATTTATATTATTGTTGGCTTGCTGGTAGCGATAAGTGTTGCCTTTCCGCTATTTTTGGCGGCAAGAGAAGCTAAGATGGCTAAACAGATAGAGCTACATCAGTCACCAGGATTAAAAGTAGCTGATATATTGGTTCTCACCGTACTCTTTGTACTTACATTGGGTGTGAGTATTTGGATGTATTAGCTTGGTTGTTTATCTTAATCGGCATTCCATTTCAGTCGGAGGTTGCGCCAAGCAGTCAAATTTCAGGGCTTGCTGATGTGATTTTGATATTTGTTGAGATTGACAAATATTGCGGTTAAAGTACCTGCCCCCTGTTTTGATGCTCTCCAGGGTAAAAATTACCTTGAATTGTCTATTAAGTGAACAGCTAAGCGGATGGTAAGGAATCAGTATGAGTAAAACTAATTTTGTTCTAAGCACCTGGAAGAAAGCCGGCCAAATCCCCGGTGGTAAATGGTTGTTATCTAAATATATTGCGAGGAAGGCACCTTATTTTACCAGTGTGAACCCTGAACTTCTCGAGCTTAGAGAGAATTACTGTAAGATTCTTATCAAAAAAAGAAAGGCGATAGAAAACCATATTGGAACTGTTCATGTGATCGCTATTTGTAATGAATTAGAGATGGCCATGGGCGTCTTAGCCGAAGCCTCTGTACCTAACCATCTACGCTGGATACCAAAGGGAATGGAAGTTGATTACACCGCAAAAGCCGGTAGTGATATTACCGGTGTTGCTACGGTTAACGCTGAAGATTGGAAACCCGGCGACCTCTATGTGAAAATCCAAGCTTTTGATACTAGTGGTGTTGTTGTGGTCGATGGAAGAATCAAGTTATGGATTAGTGAGAAACCTCCCGCTAAAAAGTAATCTTAAGTGAATCAAAAATAGAAATCATCCGCCTTTTTGTTTAGGTCTTGGCCGGGTGTGGCATGGTGAACTCCTGCGAAGACTCAACATTAGCCATGGTTACTAACACTTGGTCGAGCTTTTCTCGTAATAGCTTGAGACTAAAAGGCTTGGGAAGATGATCGTCCATCCCGCAATCGATACACTGGCGTACTTGATCGGGTAACACGTTCGCCGATAGGGCATAGATGAGTACGTGCGGCAGCATATTCTCATGCTCCCATTGTCGAATTCTCTGGGTTGCGGCGTAACCATCTAATATCGGCATTTCACAATCCATCAAAATAAGATCATAAGGTTGGCGCTGATTACAGATTGTATCGACCGCTTTTTCGCCATCATTAACACAGTCGCTATTCACCGCCAGTTTTTTTAGTAGTTTCTGCGCTACCATACGATTCGTTGGGTTGTCCTCGACAATCAATACTCGTAGGTTGGAATAGTCATTGCTGATTTTCTCCTGCGTTTGCAGATTGATATCTGCTGTTTTACGCTGAGTCGTATCGTATACTTCCGTCAGCATTCGCTGTAAGGATTGTTTGGAGGTTGGTTTGCTGTAGGCGCACTGGAAACCATTCTCACGCAAGATATCGCTATGGGGCAAGGTGCAGGACGCGGTAATTAAGACTTTTGGTTTAATGGCATATCGGGGATTTTTATGAAGTTCTCTAGATAATGCAAAGCTGTCGAAACCCGGCGCCTCCATATCAATTAAAAAAAGATCCGGTACTGGGTAGGCATCAATTTGTTGCATTAGCAGATTGTTGGGTTTGAGGCAGGTGACGAGTATGCCTAGAGATTTTGCCTGATTGGCGATGATATCCAAATAGATTTGTTGGTCATCGATTATAGTGAGTTGTTTTCCTTTTAGCGGCACGGTTTCTGTTGTGCGTGTTGTGGAGTTCAGTTGCCTGGGAAGATCGATAGTAAAGAAAAAACAACTGCCCTTTCCTAAGGTGCTTTCAACCTGGATCTCACTGCCCATCAAATGTACTAATCGATTACTTATGGTTAATCCTAAACCGGTGCCTCCGTATTGACGACTGGTGGAATCGTCGGCTTGTTGGTAAGCAGAAAACAATGTAGCCTGTGCCTCCTCCGAGATGCCAATGCCGTTATCGGTAATTTTGAAAGTGAGTGAAACCCAGTCAGGGGATATTTTTTTGGAATTTATCCGTAGGGATACCCTGCCTTCGCTAGAGAATTTAATCGCGTTACCCAGTAGGTTTATAATGACTTGTTCCAAACGTATGGAATCTCCTTCTAGTTCGACGGGCACGTCGGGGTCAATGCTTGCTATTACCGCTAATTTGGCGTTTGAGGTGGTGCGAAAGGGTAGCATTAATTTTTCGATCAACTCTGCTAGATCAAACGCTTGAATATCCAGTTCTATTTTTCCGGCGCTGACTTTTGAGAAATCAAGAATATCATTGATGACGGAAAGTAAGGTTTGGCTAGAGTTTTGTATTGTGCGTAGATAAAGTTGTTGAGTATTGTCTAGGGTAGTATCTTGCAATAACTCAATCATTCCTAAAACTCCGTTTAAAGGCGTGCGAATTTCATGGCTCATACGTGCTACAAATTCACTCTTAGCCCTATTAGAATTCTCTGCGATTTTTAGATTTTCGCTGGCATGAAGGTTAAGCAATAACGAGTTGGAAAATATCATTAGTAAAGATTTTTCGTCGCGGGTAAACCCCTCTTGACGGCTAGTGGAAAAGAATAGGGTGCTGTGTTTGCCTCCTGAATTTTTCAGGGAAATACAGGCAATATTGTTTACGCCATGCTTCCGCCATTGAAATTGTGTCTGTAGGTGATTTAGCTGTAGTAATTCACTGCCGGCGAGGGCTTTCAATTCGTATAGGAACTTCAGTTGTTCGGTAAAGGCGCTGCTAGCCTTAAACTCACAGCTATCTTGTGCTTGAGGGGGGCGATAGAAAAAACGTTGTAGGTGATATTTTTGATCTCGAGGTGTGAAATGCAGGTATTGGCAATAATCAAAGTCAACAATCCATTTAAATTGAGTGAGGGTCTTTTCAACTCTTTTCGGTTCATCAGTGGAACTGGTGATTTTTAATAACAGATCCGCCAGGTTTTTCATTTTGCTGATGACAGCTGTCTGTTGTAGGTTGCTCATTTAGCTAAAACCAATAGATAGTTGATGATCATGTAAGTAACTGTTTATTTCGGGCTCAATTTCTACTTTTAAAACTTTCGCAAGAAAGATGCCGCTGTTGCTATAAGCAACGGTATAGAGCGCTTCAAGTATCTCTTGCTGATTGATGCCGTGATCATACAGATGCTGATACTGCTGCTGGCTGATAGTATCAGGATCATCCATGGCTTCTAGACAGAATTTTATTAGACCAGCAACCCTGGGAGGCTCTATATCCGATGCTTCTGTAATTACAGCATCTAAGGTCGAGCGATCTACTTCGAAAATATCGCAAACAGCCAAATGTACAGAGGTACAATAATGACAGCGGCTTTTTCGGGCTACAGCAAGAAAGATTAATTCTTTTAGCTGGAGTGGTAAACTACCTATTTCGAGCACATGTTGATAACTGTGCCAGTATGCCTGTAGCAGTGTGGGCGCGGCTGCCAATAAACGATAAAACATCGGGATAATTGGGAAAGCTTTATCTGCACCAGCCAGCACCGAGCGCGCTTCACTGGTTAGTTCATGCTCCTTTAACAATAAAAATGAGCTCATAGTAATCCCCTCCTGTTGATTCTATCTAATCATATTGCAATTAGATAAAACCTATCGAAAGTGCATTGTCGGATAAGTATTTTTTCACCCCATCTTCTACTTCTACCTTGAGAGCTTTGGCCATGAAAATACCGCCATTGCTGTAGGCGACGGTATACAGTGCTTCCAGAATTTCTATCTGGGTCATGCCATGGTYGTATARGKYTTGATATTGTTCAGCGGTGATAGCATCTGGGTCGTCCATTGCGAGTAAGCAGAATTTCAGCAAGATCGCGATACGCTCTGGTTGAATGTCGGTAGTTTCGGACATGATTGTTTCTAAGGTGGAGCGTTCTATCTCAAAGATGTCACATATTGCTAAGTGTGCAGACGCACAATAAATACAACGACGTTTACGTGCGACGGCAAGGAAAATCAATTCCTTTACCTGAGCCGGTAATTCCCCTTCTAAGACAACCTTTTGGTAACTGTACCAGTAAGTCTGTAGTAATGCCGGTGCCACTGCCAGGATGCGATAKAATACGGGCACGGACTGAAATTTATCGATGACTTCTTGGAAGAGTGACTGAGCTTCTGGTGCTAACTCATCATCACMTAATATTTTAAAGTAACTCACGATTGACTCTCCGCTTCAGTGATGAATTCAAATTTGATTTCAACAAGAGAGATTGGCGGCAATTAAGAGRCRMACCTACAAACAAAGTGACTATTATTTTATACCATAGAAAAATATTGGCCAAGCATTTATGTCGATTAAAGTGGAGTGATATACCACTAATTATTCTGACACCATAGTTGTGTTATATGGCTGGATGATTGTGATCGCATTAAAATGGAGTGAGTTTACAGTGGGCAACATAAAAAAAACCGGTTTCGGCACTTTTCTGTCGAAATATTTTACATGCAGACTTCGTATGATTTCTTTTATCAATACTATCTCTATAAAAACAATGCGCTAAAAAACGGAGTGATATTTGCATAATATTCTTGGGCTTTAGAATATCAAAATGCAATTTACCCCTTTGAAGGAATCGATATAATGAATAATATTGATATAGTCAAATATATAAGGATAGGTGTTTCCTATCTTGCTCTCATATTGTTTGCAATGGTGGTGTCACCGCAATTGGTTCGAGCAGACGGTACTGAAATGTTGGATGTGCCAAGCATTGATATATTCGAAGGGACGGGTGTACGTGCTGCTGGCACGGGGTTGGAAGACGGGCAGCCAGGTACTATTACTATTGAGTTGCCTATAGGTGTCACGATTATTCAGGTAATACTGTATTGGGCCGGAAACAATTCATTTGAAGACGAGGTGACAGATTTTGATACTATCGTGGTCGATGGCGATGATGTTGAAGGAGAGTTTATCGGTGGTAATACAGGATATTCGGATTTCGAATTTACCGTGACGTATCGTGCAGATATTACGGAGATGGACCTGGTTAGCGATGGTATTAGTTCGTTCGATGTTGCAGGTCTTGATTTTACCGAGGAGAACTATGGTGCAGGCATTATGGTGGTTTATGACGATGAGACTGGAAAATCTCAAATTGATGTAAGAGACGGTAATGACTTTGCGATGATAAATTGGCCGGTACCTCTTGACTCTACCGAAATTCAAATATTTGAATTTGAACCAGAAAATATTGTCCGTGTGGGGAATTTAGAGTTGTTTGTTGGTAGTGTGGCAGATGATACTGGTGTTTACGGTTTTCGCCCGAGTTCATTTGAGGTGACAGTCGATGGTGTAACTTCAATTTTTTCCGATCAACTCAATAGCAATGATGGGCGTTATTGGGACACAGTAAATCTGGTGGTTGAAGTCCCCGCCGGTGCTGAAACTATTACGGCTCAGATTTTCTCTAGAGATGATGAAGTCTTTGCTCCTGGAAACTTGCCAGCGTCACTGGTATGGCTTGCAGCAGGTTTTTCGATTGAAGAGCCTGCGCCAGATGACTGTTGGATTACTACCGGCGGATTTCATAATGCTGGTGATACGGCAGGCTCAAAGGATTACACCTTTGGCGGCAATGTAGGGCCTCCACCTCGTGGTTCTTGGGAAGTGGTTGATCACAATACTGGAGATAATTTCCACTCAAATGATGTTCAAATAGTACATTGTGAGGTTATCCAGCTTACCGGGCCCGGCCAGCCAGGTGGAAAGAAAGGCTTTAAGATAAATCAGGCTAGTTTTGAAGGTACTGGGCGTCTAAATGGTGAAGGGGGTTATATATTTACCGGTTATGTTCAAGATGCAGGTGAACCTCATGGGAAGAAAGCAAACGATCAGGACTTTTTTTCTATAACGGTGCGTGATCCAGATACGTTAGAAATTGTCTTTCACGCAAGTGCAACCCTAGATGGTGGTAATGTGCAGATCCATCCACCAACCGGAAAGTTTAAGAAATAATTGTCAACGTAAAGTCGCTAATGTTACTTTAAAAACCCTAAGGCACTGGCCTTGGGGTTTTTACGTTTAAAAAATAATAGGCGTTTTAGCATAATGGAAATAACGTTGAACCATACTATCGTTCCTACACATGATAATGTAGCTTCGGCAAAATTCTACCAAAATATATTTGGTTTCAAATTTATTAAAGAGTGGCACGTGTTTGCGGTCGTTAAAGTGAATTCAACGCTGACTTTAGACTTTATGAATAAAGACAATTTCTCTTCGCTTCATTATGCGTTTAAGGTCAGTGAACAACAGTTTGACGAGATACTCGGGCGGATAAAGGCCGAAGGTATTGCTTATGGTAGTGGTCCTTTTGATGTTACTGATGAAGTAATAAATAGCAGATTTGGTGGGCGTGGTGTGTATTTTAAGGATCCTAATGACCACATTCTTGAAATACTAACGACGGATTATGTGTTGGACTAATTGGTTAAAGATCTGAATACCTTAATACATAATAAATACATAATAAATACATAATAAATACATATAACCAAATCGATTTTTGTATTTTTTGGTTTTTTTTATTAGTGGGGTTTTATTAAAGCTTAAGTGATTGTTTTGTCGATAGAAAAGCAGCGGCTAGATATAACATTGCAGCACACAATAATGTTGCTGAAAATCCAAAATCTACAGATATGATAGCAGCGACACCAATGCCTACGACGGAAGCGCAGCCATTAATTCCCCAGGCCCAAGGTAAATAGTGTTCGCCTCTATTATCTACCAGTTTCGACAATCCCATGGGGAAAGGCATGCCCATTAAAAATGCCAATGGCGCCAGTATGAAAATACTAATCGTCATTCTTGCAATGAGACCGTAATTAGCAAACAGATCAAATAATATTGCCAGTAGGAAGTGATACAGTAGACACAAGAAACATATCAGTATTGCCACCGTGGTTATATTGCTTATATGTGAATAGTTTTTATTCTGTGAGTAGGCACTTCCCATGCTGGCAAATACCAAAAATACCCCGATGACTGAGGCACCGGTGATAGCAGGTTGCCTGAGGAATAGAGTAAAACGTTCGATCATTGCCCATTCCACCATTAAAAATGCTAAACCAACGGTAATAAAAAAAAGTGCGCCGTGTCTGGGTTGGAATGAGCCTGCCGAAGATTTTCTAAGCCAAAGCAATGGCAGGATAATCAGTAAGATGCTGATCAACAACGCTTGGCTTAAGCTAAGCCACAGCATTAGGTAACCTTGTGGTATCCAAGCTTTACCGCCAGATTGCCTCAGTGAAGCGATGGACTCTCTTGCACATTCCCCCCCTAGGCTGCAACTATTGAGCGCAAACCTATAGAAGTGGAAAAAATACGGGGCATCATCATTGATGGCAGCGATATCTAGCGGGTAATTTTCAGTGAATCCATGCCGAAATTGGTCTGTTGCTTGGGCATCGTCGATGAGAGCCTTTACACTTGAGTAATAGAAAGTTTGTTGTAGCTGGTTGTATTGATTGGTTTCCGCGGAACTGATGCCAGGGTAGTAAATAGCATCAAAATGGTTGAGAGTATTAAATTGTCTGACTTTATTGATGAGTGGCTCATCAAATGGTTGTTTTCGCAACAATAGGGTGACGGTCTGCCAATTTCGAATGGCGACAATATGGTTACCTGGATGTGTAATAGCGGAATTTTCTAACACGGATAACATGGTATTAATAATCCGTAATGCGGCTTTGGGGGGCAGGTCCTGCCATACCGTAACGGATAGCACCCCCTGTTTACTTAAGGCTCGCCAGTAGTACTCGAAGGCTTCGCTGGTGAGTTGGTATTTTGCTTTTAGCGTTAGTAGATTGGCATGCATACCCTCAGTGGCATTGACTTGGATGAGGTCATATTGTGTGTCGCGATTTTTGAGCCAACTGCGTAGCTCGGAGTGATGAATATGGGTAAAAGAGGACAAGTGGTGCCAGCCAAAATATTCGGCTAGGTCTGTACTAAAGAGATCATTCAATTGGTGATTTGAGCCGATGACGTCAACAATAATTGGGTCATGCAAAGCAGATTGCAGGATACCGGTACCGTCCTGGATTTCAGTTATTAATATACGAGGATGCGACTCCAATAAGTGGAAGCCGATGGCTGTTGTGGTGGCATCCAAATAACCAATGGACTCGAGATCGCCGTTAAAATGAGTTATACCGCCGATGGACTCTCCATCAATAAATAGGCCCAATTGCTCGGGTATTTTACCTTGATAGTTGAGGCTGATCCCTGTCGCTGTTCGTAGAGGAATAACCTTGCTAGAGACAACATCAATACGTCCCAGTGGGCTGTGAGATTGCCGAATAGTGTGGGTTTCTGGAAGCAACAGCGTTTTGGCTAAGCCTTTGTACTCAGATACCTTAAGATCCGGCCAGAAATTAAACGTGAGGCCACCTGCGAGCAGAAGGGTGATAGTCAGCAAGCATGATGTTGGTTTTTTCCATTGCCAGTGCGCTATCGTTGCTGCTAATAGTGCAATGCTGGATATTACTAACAAAACTTGTTCTAAAGGTAGAAGGTAAAGTAAACCCACAATGGCAAAAGCACCAAAGCCAGAGCCAACTAGATCCGCACTGTATACGTTAGATATGTTGCTTTTGAAATAACAAATGGTCAGTGCAATGCCACTGGCAGCGAAAAAAAACGGCAGCATCAACAGTAACTCGATTAGCAGTAGTGACCACCATTGTTCATACCCCCAAATAATCTCTTGGGTATTAAAAGGAATTAGCTGGGAGAGGTAATAACAACAGGGCGCGGCAATAGCGAAGCCAATGATATTGGAGGTGAAAGCCAGTGGGAATTTAGCTAACAATTTTTTCTGAAAGATAGCGATAAATGCTCCGCTGGCGCCGTGCCCAAGCAGCGCTAAGCCAATGGCCATATGGGCAAAATGGTGCCAGTGGAGAATAGAGAATAGTCGAATAAGCAAAATCTCATAGGCTAGGGCAGCGGCACCAAGCAGCAGGACCGAAAACCAGGGCACCGACAACAAAGTCGGTGATTCTAGCGGTTGCTCTAGCGCTTGTCCCCCGGGTGGGGGCATATTAGTGTTCTCCGGTCAGAGGTACAAAACGCACCGGTAACACCTGTCGAGTGGTTATGTGGCCGTTATAGTCCTTTATTACCAACATTAAATATTGGGTTGAGAATGGCCCGCCAATAGGCAGCACCATACGCCCGCCGTACTTTAATTGCTCAATCAGTGGTGGAGGAATTTGACCGCCAGCGGCGGTGATAATGATACTGTCAAAAGGGCCGTGCTCTGGCCAGCCATAGAAACCATCGGCGTGTTTTACTTCAATGTTGTCGTATTCAAGTTGAGCTAGGCGTTCAGTTACGGATTCCGCTAGTGGTTCGATGATTTCGATGGTGTAGACTTTGGCAACTAGGGGTGAGAGGATCGCCGCTTGATAACCGGAGCCAGTGCCGACTTCTAACACCACATGATCAGGTTCTGTTTCTAGCAGGTTGGTCATCAGTGCAACAATATAGGGTTGAGAGATCGTTTGACCATAACCTATGGGTAGAGGACGATTGAGATAAGCGTATTGTTGTAACTTAGCAGGAACAAATTCATGGCGTGGGGTAGTTGCCAGGGATTCGATTTCTTCTGGGCTAAGATCCCGATTACCGATAAAACGTGCGGTATTAATAACATCATATACGATGTTTTCGATCAGCAATTCCCTTTCTTCTTGCCAATCATCTGCGTAAACTAAGGGAGGCAAGAAGAAGGCAAAGGCCAGTAGAATTAACTGTAACTTACATGTGGGCCTGAAAGAAACCATCGTGATGGCTCCTCTAGTTGACGGGTTTTAGAGGTTATGAATACCACTATGGCAYGTTTTTCATTAGTGTAMACAATTAACTATCGAAGCAATAAGTAGTGATAGGTATATACTAATAACTGTTTGATTCAAKTTCTTCACCACGGAGTARAAATGAAAAGTTTTTTTATTTCAGCGTTAYTAATYTATCTSGSTGTTTGCTTTGCGTTGTTTGTATTGCARCGCAAATATCTYTATTTYCCTGCRCCGGTTGTGCTTACTGGYATCTTGCCAGAAAATGTTGAGGAGATAACYTTTGAAACCGAYGGGCAAGTTCTTMGAGGTTGGTTGGTTAACAAAGGGCACGCGAAAGCRTTGTTGTATTATGGTGGTAATGCCGAGAGCATCGAGCTAAATATCGAATTTTTCCATAATATTAACGCGGAATACAGTATTTATTTAGTTCCTTATAGAGGTTATGGCAATAGTACCGGGTCTCCTTCGGAACAGAAGCTTTATCAGGACGCTCTTTTTATATTTGATCAACTTAAGCACCAATATAGCAGTTTGTCGTTGATGGGGCGTAGCTTGGGTTCTGGTGTTGCATCTTATATAGCTGCCCAGCGAGAAATAGAAAATTTGATTCTGGTGACTCCTTTTGACAGCATCGAAAATGTGGCAAAAGATATCTACTGGATGTTGCCGGTATCTCTATTTATGCGGGAGAAATTTCGCTCCTGGGAAAGAGTGAACTTGTTTAAGGCAAAAGAAATTTTGATATTGGTGGCGGAAAATGATCAAGTTATTACCAAGGTCAGAACCGATAATCTATTGGCACAGTTTGGAACTGTCAAATTTGAGTCCGTGGTTATAGAAAACGCAGGTCATAATGATATTGCATTGTATCCTGAGTATGTGTCGAGCATTAAAAATAGACTGAAATGAGAATAAAAATCAGGTCGAGGGAGCCGGCCGTACTCTCCATCCCCCCCCTATCAACTAAAGTTAATGGTTGATAGGTGTTTTTAGCATTTGCTCCATGCAGTTGCTGGTTAGGAATGTTGGGCTTCAACTGATATTTATTTGGCGTTTTTCGTTCGCGACTTCAGTCATTTTTGGGGCTACCAATGTCAGGATGCCGTCGGTAAAACTGGCTTCGATATCACTTTCCTGAACGCCACTGCCTACCTTGAAGCTGCGTAGAAACTTGCCATACCGACGCTCTTGGCGAATGACTCTACCCTCCTTTTTTTCTTGCTCTTGTTGATGACTTTCGGCTTCTAGAGTCAATACACTATCTTCCAAGGTGATGTGTATATCTTCCTTTTTCACCCCGGGTAGTTCTGCGGTTATTAGGTAGCGGTCCTGCTTTTCTTCTAGATCGATACGTGGGGTGAACCATGTGCCCGTGGAAGAGCTAATGTCAGAGCTAATGTAAGGATCAAAAAAATCATCAAGATCGAATATCGAACGACGTGGAATCATGTTCATGATAATTCTCCCTAGTGTTAAGTTTTCAGAGGAACGAGAGAACTGATTTCCGATTGACTACTCTATTTACAACTAACAGGTACAATCAAATTCTCCGTGGCAATGCCACACTTTTATAGTACGCCTACTAAGCACATAGGTCATATACCATAATGTTTGTACCTTTATAACTATTTGTTTGTACGGCGCTAATGCAAACAATTTTCGCCCAAATTGTTATTCCCAATTAAGCTCTACTTCATAGGCTGAAAATTTGCGAATGTTAATTACGCCAGTATCGAACAGGAGGTATTGGCCTTTGATGCCCATCAACACCCCCTCCACCGTTGGGTTCTTATCGAAGTTAAACGATGACACTTTTGTGGGATAAACCTTCACTGGATAATGGATATCGATAGGTTGCTCTTTTAACCATTGCATAGAGTCAGTATCGAGTTTTTTATCATATTCTGCTTTTAAGGCCTGCAGCTGTGGGTCGCAAGTACGTAATAATTCATCCCGAATGGCACACAGGTCGAGTGTTTCTACCTCGTTTTTGAGCATCTTGCGCCAATTGGTTTTATCGGAAACATGCTCGGCAATGATGACTTCTACTAGACCAGAGAGTAGCCGAGTACTTACTTTCATAATGGGGAGTGCCTGTATTGCACCCTGGTCCATCCAGCGCGTAGGAATCTGGGTGCCACGGGTGATACCTACTTTAACGCCGGATGAGTTTGCTAGGTAAACATAATGCGGCTGAAAGCAAAACTGTTCTGCCCACTCGGGTTCTCTGCAGGTGCCTTGATCAAAATGACAGGTTTCGGGTTTCATAATACACATGTCACAGCTAGCGAGTTTCTTAAAACATGGGTAGCAGTGACCTTGGCTAAAGCTTTTTTTTGTTTTGCGGCCGCAGTTGGAGCAAAAAATTTGGCCGGTAAAATGTAATCGAATGGTGCTGCCTATTAATGTGTTGAGTGGGACAAGTTGCTCTCCAATCGGTATTTGATAATCTACGGTCGCGAGGTCAGTGAATGTGTTATCACCGGCAAGTAGATTGCGCATTTTACTGAGGGTGCCGGTGATGGAGTTGTTGCTTATTGTCATTTTATGTCTTTATGCCTTTATGGTATTAGGGTTTAGCGAATAGGGTGTTGTTGGCGAATCTCGGTAAATTAAAAGCCCCTCAATGGAGGGGCACTTGTTAGCCTATAGATTTTCTTCGAAAAGGTGGCTGGTTACCACTCTAATAGCGTCCATTCTGGAACCAGAATCCTGTCGGCGTCATTACGGATGAATTTACCATCACCATAGGGGTCTACTAGAAAATAGGGCTTGCCATATTTTGGGATGACTTTGATGCCATACACTCGGCCGTTAACCTGATGTATTTCCATCTGTTTGTCACCATCGTTAACAATAGTGATTTGTTCTTTGGGTTGTATGTCCGAGCGTTCATCATAAGGCTCGACCCTAGCTAATACAGAAAGCGGTAAAAGCAGTAAGACAATAAAGAATGTGCGCATCAATCACTCCTGAAACTACTATTAATGGCATATGTCACAAACGCTGGGTTTCTGTGGACATAACCTTTGTATATAGTTTACTGCGATTTTAGGAGGGCAACAAATGATATGAATCATTGGTCTGTGACATATTTGGGCTAAGACAGACTAATTAGCAATAACTAATGGCTGAATGTGTTTTTGCTGAGGTCACAGTGCGAAGCATTCTGAGGCTGCTAATGTGTAAAGAGAGACAGATTTTGACCAAGATTGCTGCGTTCATCGTGTTTACCGGCGATTTGCATATTTTCTAAGTAATTGATTAAAAAGGATAATTTGTTTTATTGGGATTGCCAAAAGAGAAAAATTTCACTGAAAACTGACTTTGTGGTTAAATTAGGCGCCTCAGCAGGTAGGCAATGCCGTAATATAGGCGTTATCCATAGGGATGTTGGAACTTTTGTAGAGCGTGAAGGCAATGTCGAAGCCTTGCGTGAGTATTCATAATTGTTCTAAAACACTAGGCAGCACCATGACACAAGATGTGCGATATGCAGATGCGAGTATGGAGGCAATGTACCGAATATTTACGGTACCTGAAGCCCCTCATACTAAACTTGGACGAATTGAGCAGCAGATTTCGGAAAATCTGGTGGGCTTTCTCCAAGAGCATGTGGTTGCCTCAGAAAAAGAGTTGTCTGAATTAGAAAAAGATTTTGCCGATTCCGATATTCCAGAGAAACCAATTTTTGTATCGCAGCAAGCTAACTTTTTATTAGATAAGGTGGTTGCGCAATCGGTTCATACCTCATCGCCCAGTTTTGTAGGTCACATGACCTCGGCGTTACCCTACTTTATGTTGCCGCTGTCAAAAATCATGATGGCGTTAAACCAAAACTTGGTAAAGATTGAAACTTCTAAGGCCTTTACGCCATTAGAGCGTCAAGTTTTAGGCATGATGCATCGATTGATCTATGAGAACGATACACCGTTCTATAAACAGTGGATGCATGAAGCTGGACATTCCCTGGGCTCGTTATGTTCTGGCGGAACGATCGCAAACTTATCCGCATTATGGGTAGCTCGCAATAAATTATTGGGGCCAGATGGCGAGTTTAAAGGGGTGAATTACGCGGGCATGCATGGCGCACTAAAACATTATGGCTACGACGATGTGGCGGTACTGGTGTCCGAACGCGGTCATTATTCTTTGGGTAAAGCGGCGGATGTATTGGGTTTTGGCCGAGACAATCTCGTTGCAGTGAAGACCGATGAGAAAAACAAAGTTGATATACAGGATTTGCGCGCTAAGGCCGAAGCGTTAGCAGCGAAGAATATCAAGGTAATGGCCATTATAGGTGTTGCTGGGACTTCTGAAACGGGATCGGTTGACCCCTTGGATGAATTAGCCGACATTGCGGAAGAAATAGGCTGTCACTATCACGTGGATGCTGCTTGGGGTGGGCCGACATTATTTTCGAATAAGTATAAATCCATCCTAAAAGGTATCGAGCGGGCAGACTCGGTGACCATCGATGCCCATAAACAAATGTATGTGCCGATGGGGGCCGGTTTGTTGTTGTTTAAAGAACCCACAATGGTTTCCAGTATTGAGCACCATGCGGAATATATTATTCGTAAGGGATCAAAAGATTTGGGCAGTTATACGCTGGAAGGCTCACGTCCAGGTATGGCAATGTTGGTGCAATCAGGGTTAAAAATCATTGGTCGTAGTGGTTATGAAATTCTCATTGAGGAAGGTATTAATAAGGCTCGTTCTTTTGCCGATATGATTAACCGAGAAGATGACTTCGAACTCATATCCGAACCTGAACTCAATATATTAACCTATCGTTTTGTCCCTAAAGATGTTCAGAGGGCGTTAGCAAAAGCGCCAGAAGCTGAGCGTAATGCCATTTTAGATGTATTAAATAAGCTCACTAAACGTATTCAGAAAACTCAGCGTGCCCACGGCAAGTCCTTTGTTTCTCGTACCACGTTAACCCCGATAAAATATGATAATTATCCTGCGGTAGTGTTTCGTGTGGTATTAGCGAACCCACTTACCAGTATGGATGTCTTGCGTGCCGTATTGATGGAACAATTAGAACTTGCCGCTAGTGAAAACTGTGCAGAATTTATGGTCGAGTTAATCCGTTTGTCTGATGCTATAGCCGACTAATATCCCTCTAGATAACAAGTTAATACGTTCTTTATTTGTGTAAGTTTGAAGGGCGGCCCTCCCCTATTGTTGTCTCCACGTGGTAGCATGGGCACCTCATTGAATCTTGAACTATTTGGATTGCTACCATGTCAAACCCTTCGACAATCAAGCCTCTCGTGCTTGTGGACGGATCGTCTTATCTTTACCGTGCATTTCATGCGTTACCGCCGCTGATTACATCYCAAGGTCAGCCAACGGGAGCGATTAAGGGCGTGCTAAATATGCTCAAGCGCCTGTTAAAAGATTATCAATCMGATCAAGTGGCGGTGATATTTGACGCAAAGGGARAAACCTTTAGAGATGAGATGTACCCTGAATATAAGGCCAATCGCCCTCCAATGCCGGATGAWCTGCGTAGTCAGATAGAACCGTTGCATCAATGTATTAGAGCTTTGGGTTTTCCTATGTTGATCATCGATGGGGTTGAAGCCGATGACGTGATTGGGACTTTGTGTGCACAAGCAACCGAACAAGGAGTTAACACGATTGTCTCCACCGGCGATAAAGATATGGCGCAATTGGTGACCGAACATGTCACCTTGGTAAATACCATGACAGATACGGCTATGGATATTGAGGGTGTAAAAGAAAAGTTTGGTATTGCACCAGAGCTGATTATTGATTATTTGGCGTTGATGGGTGATACCGTAGATAACATTCCCGGTGTGCCAAAATGTGGGCCTAAGACCGCAGTAAAGTGGTTGAACCAATTTGGTTCGTTAACAGATGTGATGGCACGTGCGGATGAGGTAAAAGGCAAGGTTGGCGAGAACCTTCGCGCTAGTTTAGAGCAGTTGCCTTTGTCTTATGATTTGGCAACCATCAAACTGGATGTGGAATTGGATGTTGGGGTGAACGATTTCACCATGTTGCCGGTTGATCAGCCGGCATTGTTAGCCTTGTACAAAGAATTGGAGTTTAAGAGTTGGATTGCTGAAGTTTCTGCGGGTGCTGTTGAGGACGAGCTTCCGCAATCTGCTGCTATTGAAACGGATTATCAGGTTGTTTTTACCGAAGCAGAGTTTGAAAAATGGCTGGAGAAGTTGGCTGCCAGTGAAGTATTTGCCTTTGATACTGAAACCACCAGTTTGAATTATATGGACGCAGAATTGGTCGGCGTGTCCTTTTGTTGTGAAGAAGGTGTTGCGGCTTATGTGCCGGTTGATCATCGCTATCCTGGTGCGCCGGATCAATTGTCTAGGGATTGGGTGTTGGAAAAACTCGCACCGCTATTGGCGGCAGAGCATCCGAAAAAAATCGGACAGAATCTAAAATACGATAAAAATGTATTAGCGAAATATAACATCGAAATTAACGGCGTTGGATTTGATACCATGTTGGAATCCTATGTGCTGGATTCTACCGCCACACGCCACGATATGGACAGTTTGGCGCAGAAATATTTGGGCCATACCACCATTCATTTTGAAGATGTAGCGGGCAAAGGTAAAAATCAATTAACCTTTGACCAGGTAGATATTGAACAAGCGGGACCCTATGCCGCGGAAGATGCCGATGTGACTTTACGATTACATAATGTGATCTGGGAAAAATTGCAAAAGGAACCCAGTTTGGTCTCTGTGTTGCACGATATTGAAATGCCACTCATGCCGGTTATTTCGCATATTGAGCGTACTGGCGCATTGATTGATGCGGATATGTTGCGTAATCAAAGTCAAACATTAGCGGTGAGCATGCAAGAAATTGAAAGCGCGGCTTATGAATTAGCGGGCCAACCGTTTAATTTGAGCTCGCCAAAACAATTGGGGGAAATATTATATGAAAAGATGGGATTGCCGATCATTAAAAAAACCCCTAAAGGTGCGCCGTCAACAGCTGAACCGGTATTGCAAGAGTTAGCATTAGAATACGAATTGCCAAAAATACTCATGGAATATCGTAGCATGAGTAAACTGAAGTCCACTTATACGGATAAATTACCCCAGTTAATTAACCGGCGTACGGGAAGAATTCATACGTCTTATCATCAAGCGGTAACCGCTACCGGGCGATTGTCATCATCGGATCCAAACTTACAGAATATCCCAGTGCGATCCGATGAGGGCAGAAAAATCCGCCAAGCATTTATCCCTCGTCCGGGTTGTAAAATGGTTGCCGCAGATTATTCACAAATTGAATTACGTATTATGGCGCATTTATCCGGTGATGAGGGGTTGGTCGATGCGTTTAATGAAGGCCTGGATATTCATTTGGCAACGGCCGCTGAAGTGGCGGGTATCGATGTGGCGGATGTAACAACGGAACAACGACGTAATGCTAAAGCGGTTAACTTTGGTTTAATCTATGGCATGTCGGCTTTTGGTTTAGCGAAACAGCTTGGAATTATGCGGGGTGAAGCGCAAAATTATATTGATACTTATTTTGCCCGTTATCCTGGTGTACATGAATATATGGAAGGTATACGTGAAAGCGCCGCTCGCGATGGTTATGTTGAAACATTGTTTGGTCGTCGTCTGTATTTACCCGAGATGTTTTCCAAAAATGCCATGCGACGACAGGCGGCAGAGCGTACTGCGATTAACGCCCCCATGCAGGGTACTGCAGCGGATATTATTAAGAAGGCAATGATTGCCGTTGATCGGTGGCTTACCGAGGAAAACTTGCAATCACTGGTTATTATGCAAGTGCATGATGAATTGGTATTGGAAGTGCCTGAAGATGAGTTAGATCAGGTCGTTGATGGCCTTAAAGCCAAAATGAGTGAAGCTGCAGACCTTGTTGTTCCTCTTATTGTGGATGTGGGTATAGGCAATAATTGGGATGAAGCTCATTAAGGGGCTATTGATAGGGTAAGAAATTATGATTAAAAAAGATGAAGCGTTAAATGTATTTGGTGAGCCGTTAGAGTCCTGTAGCGAAGACCCGTTAACAGGTTTTTTTCGCGATGGTTGTTGTAATACCAATGATCAAGATGTGGGTTCTCACACCGTGTGTATTGCGGTATCAAAAGATTTTCTTGAGTATTCAAGATTTCGTGGCAACGATTTGTCTACACCAATGCCAGAATATGATTTTCCAGGGTTGGCGGAGGGAGATCGATGGTGCCTGTGTGCTGCCCGTTGGAAAGAGGCCTATGATCAAGATATGGCGCCACGGGTGCATCTAACTCGTACCCATAAAAAGGCATTAGAGATTGTACCGATTGAAATCTTGCGACGCTTTGCCGTTGATTTGAATTGATCGAGCAAACACGTGCTAGCACCAATGAGAGTGTTCTCGGATTTCTACGAGTGCTTCTCACAGGGGAATGACAGCTATGAATAATTCGTCCTCAACAAAAAAAATATTTAAACCATTAAGTGCGTTAACTTTTGATAACCGGTTTGTTAGGGAGTTGCCGGCAGACCCTGAGTCCAACAACTATTGTCGACAGGTTGAAAACGCTTTTTATTCATTCGTGTCACCTATGGCAACCGCAAATCCAACGTTAGTCGCTTTTTCTGCCGATGTCGCCAGGTCGTTAGAATTGTCGCCAGCGACCTGCCAGTCGGAGCAATTTGCTCGAGTATTTTCCGGCAATGAATTATTACCTGCTATGCAACCCTTTGCGATGTGTTATGGCGGCCATCAATTCGGTAATTGGGCCGGTCAGCTAGGCGATGGGCGCGCGATTAATCTAGGGGAAATCCTTAACCAGAAAGGTGAACGTTGGTACTTGCAATTAAAAGGCGCAGGTAAAACCCCCTACTCCCGTCAAGCCGATGGTTTGGCTGTATTGCGCTCAT
>NVVG01000260.1 GCA_002402125.1 Moraxellaceae bacterium | reverse complement strand
ATTTCGAGGGGCATGTTGAAGACGTTAAGTCCAAAAAGTTGTGGAAATTATTAGAATCTGAGGTGGCTGAATTACGCTGTTTAGGCTCCTATCCGAAGGCTGTGCTTTAGGTTTGGGTGTTTTTGTTAAGGGCGCTTGCTCTCTTGGCTCTGCTCCCTACTAGTATTGGTTTATAACCCTACTATTTTTATTTTGAATTGCCACGTTAGGGAAACCGAGATGAGCACAGATTTTATTGCACTGGCGAATACCTCCATTCAAGGGATGAGCCCCTACTTACCCGGCAAACCGGTCGAAGAATTAGAGCGCGAGCTGGGGCTCTCGGATATCATCAAGCTGGCTAGCAATGAAAACCCATTGGGCCCCAGTGAACTTGTCTTATCGGCAATACAAAAAGCCAGCCAGGAATTAACACGTTATCCCGATGGGGGCGGGTTTATCTTAAAGCAGGCGTTAGCGGAAAAGCTGAAGATAAATCTAGAACAGATCACCTTAGGCAACGGTTCTAATGATGTGTTGGATTTGATTGCTAGAGCCTATCTGGCACCCGGTGATGAGGCGGTGTTTTCTCAATACGCATTTGCGGTTTACCCTATATCGACTCAAGCGGTCGGCGCAACCGCAGTGGTTACCCCTGCCAAAAACTATGGTCATGACTTAGATGCCATGGCTGCAGCGATTACCGATAAAACTCGGGTAGTGTTTATTGCCAATCCAAACAACCCCACAGGAAACTGGTTAGCAACGACTGAACTTGAAGCATTCTTAGCCAAGGTACCAGAATCTGTTGTGGTGGTATTGGATGAGGCCTATTTTGAATACGCTGATGCGGCGGATTACCCCGATGGTTTAACCTTTCTGTCACGTTATCCTAATGTAATTGTTACCCGCACATTTTCCAAAGCCTACGGCTTAGCATCGCTGCGTGTGGGTTATGGTATTTCAAGTCCTGCTATCGCCAATATTCTCAATCGTGTTCGACAACCGTTTAATGTGAATAGCCTGGCTTTGGTTGCTGCTACCACGGCATTAAGTGATGAGGGCTACCTGGTTCGAGGTCGCGAGCTGAATAAAAGCGGTTTGGCGCAACTGCAGGTGGGGTTGGACGCGCTGGGGTTAACTTACGTGCCTTCTGCGGGTAACTTTTTACTGATTCATTTTGATAAGGATGCCATTCCTGTCTTTGAGGCGTTATTGAAAAGTGGCGTGATTGTACGCCCCGTGGGTAATTATGGGTTGCCAAATTCGTTGCGTGTTAGCGTGGGAACCCAGCAAGAAAATGCACGATTCTTAGAAAGTCTCAAAGCTATAGTCTGAAGGTATAGTCTGAAGGTATAGCTTGAAGGTATCGTTTAAAGGCACCGTTTAAAGAGTAAGTTTAATGATGTTAAACAAAGTAGTGATAGTCGGTCTTGGTCTTATCGGTGGTTCATTTGCGAGTGCACTAAAAGCTGCAGGCGCCGTTAACCATATAGTGGGTTGTGCCAGAAGTGCCGAAACCCTCAAGCTTGGCTTAGAAATGGGGGTGATTGATGAGGCCCAGCCGGACATAGCTGAAGCGGTTAAGGGCGCAGATCTTGTATTATTGGCCGCGCCTATTGGTTTGACTGAGATGTTGTTGAAAAAAATGCAGCCTGGCCTCGATGGAAAAACGGTGGTGACTGATGCTGGTAGTGTAAAAGGCAACGTGATTGCCGCGGCCAAAAACGTCTTTGGTTGTGTGCCTGATTGGTTTGTGCCGGGGCACCCCATTGCCGGTTCTGAGCAAAGTGGTGTGGCTGCATCAAATCCGGATCTTTATAAAAATCATAAGGTTATATTGACGCCAACAGCAACGTCGGCGCCTCATGCGGTAGCGCTCGTGAGCAAAGCATGGCAGGCGGTGGGTGCTGATGTATTAACCATGGACGTTGAACGTCATGATGAAGTGTTGGCGGCAACCAGTCATCTGCCGCATCTGCTTGCCTTCTCTTTAGTGGATACTTTGGCGAAAGAAGATGAGAATTTAGAGATTTTCCGGTATGCTGCCGGCGGTTTTCGGGATTTTACCCGTATCGCTTCCAGTGACGCTTCCATGTGGCATGACATATTTGTTGCCAATAAAGCCGCAATATCCACTACCTTGGACCGTTTTGAGCAAGGTCTGGCGACGTTGCGTGAGGCCGTGGAAAGCGAAGATAGTGAGACAATGTTAGGGGTAATGACACGAGCCAAGGTTGCTCGAGACCATTTCACCACGATGTTGGCTAAACGAGCCTATAGTAAGGCGAATGAGATAGAAAGTAATCAGATGACAGAAAGTAATATTGTATTTACGGCGTCTCCAGGTGGCAGTGTAACTGGCGCTATTCGAGTATCCGGTGATAAATCGATTTCCCACCGATCGATTATGCTAGGGGCGTTAGCCAATGGCGTAACCGAGGTGCAAGGTTTTTTGGAAGGTGAAGACGCGCTGGCGACTTTGCAAGCCTTTCGGGATATGGGGGTGGTGATCGAAGGCCCAACCCAGGGCGATGTAAAAATATTTGGTGTGGGTTTGCATGGGTTGCAAGCGCCACCTGGGCCTCTGTATGTTGGCAATAGCGGAACCTCAATGCGATTGCTGTCAGGCTTGCTGGCAGCGCAGGCGTTTGATTCGGAATTGACCGGTGATGAGTCTCTCTCTAAGCGTCCAATGGGACGTGTGGCTAACCCGCTAAGAGAGATGGGGGCAAGTATCGAAACCTGCGAGGACGGTACACCGCCGATCAAGATACAAGGTGGGCAGGGGCTGAAAGCCATGCAATATAAGATGCCGATGGCCAGTGCTCAGGTGAAATCTTGTGTGTTGCTAGCGGGTCTTTATGCCGATGGAGAGACCAGTGTGATTGAACCTGCGCCGACTCGAGACCATACCGAACGTATGTTACGCGGATTTGGTTATTCGGTGACAACCGATGGCGACCGGGCTTCTTTAACCGGTGGTGGTAGTTTGCAGGCAACCAATATTGATGTGCCGGCCGATATTTCATCTGCGGCATTTTTTCTGGTGGCAGCAAGCATTATTCCTGGTGCGGATTTAACGTTGAAACATGTCGGCATTAATCCAACCCGAACCGGTGTTATCAATATTTTAAAATTGATGGGCGCAGATATCACCTTGGAGAATGCATCTGAAGCCGGCGGAGAGCCTGTGGCGGATATTCATGTGCGTTATGCGCCACTAAAGGGTATTAATATTCCTCAGGATCAAGTCCCATTAGCGATCGACGAGTTTCCGGCACTGTTTGTTGCTGCTGCTTGTGCTGAAGGTCAAACTGTTCTCACTGGCGCTGAAGAGCTTCGAGTGAAAGAAAGTGACCGGATTCAAGTGATGGCTGATGGTCTCAAGGTGCTGGGCGTTGATATTCAGCCTACCGATGATGGCGCTATTATTGGTGGTTGTGAACAGGGCAAAGCCGCTTTTGCAGGTGGTCACGTGGAAAGTCATGGTGATCACCGTATTGCAATGGCATTTGTGGTGGCATCGCTGAGAGCTTCGGCAGAGATTACTATTGGTAACTGTGCCAATGTGGCGACGTCGTTTCCAAATTTTGTTGAATTAGCCACGCAAGTGGGAATTAACGTCAGTTCATCCGCCACGAGGGCGGGTTAATTGCAGTAGTAGAAGGGGTTAACCACATGAATGAAGCTGGTATGAACGAATCTTGCTCTGTTGCTCCAGTAATAACCATTGATGGCCCTGGAGGTTCAGGCAAGGGCACGATCGCGCAGATGATTGCCTCTGCGTTGGGTTGGAATTTGTTAGATAGTGGCGCTTTGTACCGGGTGACGGCACTCGCCGCCCGTAATCACGGGGTTGATATGGCAAACCCTGATGCGTTGGGGGTGTTGGCGCAGCATTTGGATGTACAATTCTTGGCATTGGAGTCAGGTGGTATCAAGGTTGTGTTAGAAGGCGAAGATGTTTCTAACGAGATAAGAACAGAAGAAATTGGTCTCATGGCCTCCCGCGTAGCGACCTTGCCGGCGGTGAGGGATGGATTGTTTGAGCGCCAAAAAGCCTTTAAAGACTACCCAGGTTTAGTGGCCGATGGTCGAGATATGGGGACAGTGGTATTTGTTGAAGCCGAACTGAAGATATATTTAACCGCAAGCGCCCAGGAACGGGCGGAACGCCGCTTTAAGCAGTTGCAAGCGAAGGGAATGGATGCTAAATTACCGCAGCTTTTAGAGGCCATCGAGTCTCGCGACTGGCAAGATATGAACCGAGCGATTGCTCCGTTAAAGCCAGCAGACGATGCCGTAGAAATTGATAGTACGGCAATGAGCATTGATGATGTGTATAACGCCATCATCGCTGAAGCTAAAAAACGTAAAATGATCAAGTAGATTAACTTTATTTGTTGGGTTAGAATACTAATTCAGCAATCTAAGCATTACCTGCTTCAGCGTTTTAGCTTTATTTTTTGATTAAAGAGTAGAATTCTGGAGATAAGGGATCCCTTAGGGCGTCGCTTGTCTCCGTTTTGCGTTTGATAAGGTTCTTTTGTTTTACGTCAGCAAACCTTTCAAACTTTTTTAAATAACCCCGCATGATGCTGATGGTATGCGGCGTAAAGGGTGATTCGTGTAGGCTTTTTGTCCAACCTAATGGACCTGCCGGCTGAATGTACTAAGTGTACTAAAAGCCACGAAAAACCAATAACTTACAGGTATTAACATGAGCGAAAGCTTTGCCGAACTCTTTGAAGAGAGTCTAAAAGAACTTGATATGAACCCTGGCTCCATCGTTAAAGGCTTAGTTGTCTCTATCGATGATGATTGGGTTACCGTCCACGCTGGCCTTAAATCTGAAGGTGTTATCCCTCGTTCGCAGTTCCACAACCTTGAAGGTGTGATTGAAGTAGCTGTAGGTGACGAAGTTGATGTGGCACTAGAAGCGATTGAAGATGGCTGGGGTGAAACCCGTCTTCCTCGTGAAAAGGCCAAGCGTGCTGAAGCCTGGAAGCGTCTTGAAGCGGCATTTGACGATCAAGAAATTGTTAAGGGTGTTATTAACGGT
>NVVG01000013.1 GCA_002402125.1 Moraxellaceae bacterium | reverse complement strand
CCGTTAGATTTGTTGTCGATTGTGTTTGTAGGGAAATTTGGAAAACGTCCGATGCACTTTTTTGGAAGTATTGGGGCGATTATGTTTACGGTTGGATTTGGATTGTTTTTTTATTTAGGAGCTAGGAAAGTTTGGAATTTAATCAATGATATTCCAGCTAAAAATATTGCAGATATTTCATGGTTTTATATTGGTCTGACAGCAATGATATTAGGAACACTTTTATTTTGTACTGGATTTTTGGCAGAACTTGTTTCTCGAAATTCTCCTAGACGGAATGTATATTTGATAGAAACTAAATTGGGGATTGAGGAGAGTGAAAATGTACATTCGTAAAACTTAAAAGAAAGCAAAACCAAAAATCAAACCATGAGCATTAAAAAAAAGATAGTTATCATCGGGCCAGCTTATCCACTTCGTGGAGGTTTAGCTTCGTTGAATCAGCGGTTAGCGGAGGTGATGCAAGCAGATGGATATGAAGTAGTGATTTATACTTTTAGTTTGCAATATCCTAATTTTTTATTTCCAGGAAAGACTCAATATTCCGAAGACGACCCACCAAGGAATCTCAATATCAAAGTAAAAATAAATTCTGTCAACCCTTTTAATTGGGTTAAAGTTGGAAAAGAAATTCAACGATATAAACCTGATGCAATCATTTGTAGATTTTGGTTGCCATTTATGGGGCCATGTTTTGGAACTATTTTACGCTACGCGAAAAAAAATAATCATACAAAAATTGTTGGGTTCGTTGACAATATAATTCCTCATGAAAAACGACCTGGTGATTATATTTTTGCCAAATATTTTGTTGGTGCATGCGACTCGTTTTTGGTCATGTCAAAAGCAGTTCAGAAACAATTAAGAACTTTTACTTCTGACAAACCGATTGTTTTTGTCGAGCATCCTGTGTACGATAATTATGGTGAAGCAGTATCGCAAGAAACGTCTTTGAAGCGTTTAAACTTATCAGAGGATTTTCAATATATGTTATTTTTTGGTTTTATTCGAGATTACAAAGGATTGGATTTATTACTCTGGTAATGCGCAAGGGGACTTGGGTAACTGGCTTATAATTAAACTTGTAGAAAATAGACCTTATCTTGTTGCGCTGGGCGAATGGACATTCCATCAAGATACAGCATATATGTGCAACATGGTTTTAAGTAATGAAACTTATAAAAGAGTATTACAAGCGGAAGAAATCGTTTAGCAAGCGGCTTCACAACGAAATCGCCAAAATCGCTCAATCGTGTGTGCCTAGACGTGAACTATAAGGTTGGGTAATTTGAAGAAGCTTTTTTGGTTAACATTACTTGCAATTTAAAGGTTTGAAAGGGCTACCCATAGTGCGCATTAGATTTTACGCAAAGATCCTTTCGATTGATGTAACCACTATAACCATTGTTCGAATTTACCAATCCTTTCATAGAGATGATTGCACATCCTAGTTCTGTAACGCGACGGACGTTCCGGATCGTGGGAAAAATCAGTGGCATTCACGCCGTATCCTTTACCACCGGCAACATGGAACCCCACCAGCTGAGAACAAGAAAGCCAGCGAATCACCAAATGATCACCCTGGAGCATTTCCCTCTTACAATCCAGAAAAAATTCCTTTAGAAACATTTCCTCCCCTTCCCTCAATCCCATCACCATAGAATTTTGTCCCCAGTAATCTTTGTTTAGCCACCTTGCGTCCCTCTGGGTTCCGAAACTGCCGAGAGGTGTTAAACGCATATTCGGAACTTGGCAAAATTCCTCATGGGTTCGTTCGATTTCTGTGGGTTCGCCTTTGAGAATTTTTTCCGCCATACCGTCCCTGAACATTTTTGCGAAGAGGGTATAGAAATGTATGGTGACGCCTCTTGGTACCTGGACATAACCATAGGATGGCTTCCATATTCCGTGTCCGCTAAAAAATACATTTGACTTAGTATATATGTTCGACATGACATTCCTCCAGCAGATCACGTGCGTTGCGCTCTGTCTTTAATTTAAAATCTGAGAGTATAGGAAGGATTAACGCCCTATCTCTTATACAATTATCATTCATTCTACGTACGACTGGCGATATACAATGAGTGGCTATAAGGGCGCCATTTTATCATATAGCCCCTTAGACTTCGGGAGGGATATTGTTGCTTTTTGTAATGTTTTGGCACGTGTCTCGCTCCTAAATAATTTCATTTGATTGCGTTCACATTAAGGAAAAACCATCAGCAAAACCAGGGGATAATGCAAATAGGGATTGTGTGATAGTTACAATACTTGGCTCTCAACCCTCGCGGTTAGAGGCGTAGCCGGGACTATTTATTCTAGATGGTGTTCCTGGATCGCTTACGCTGGAGCTCAAACATTAACACAAAATACGCTCCATGCCAGCGCAGCTGAGCTGGGAGTTAGGGTGGAATATACCCTGATTTTTGAGCTTCTGGCCGCGAAGATATTCGTACTAAGCAGATGCATGTCTTGCTTAAATAGGGCGGTAATGCCCTTTCTAGAGAATAGTTTCAAACAAGACAAGATGACTATATTAGGGAAGATTAAGCGTTTTTGCGAATAGCTCAAACAAGACCCAATGACTATATTGTGGAATGAAAAGTATATTGAGTAGGCTATAAGATAGGATGTTGGAATATGCCTTGCCATCTCCTAAACCGGCCAGGAAGCATGGCGACAGTTGCTGCGCCGAGTTGTCCACAATAAGTCCCAATCATAAATTTTCGATGTCGCGAGATGCATTTCTTCGCACATAATATATTGTCATCGTTAGAGTAAACAATGTGAATATACTCAATATATGAATCGGGCTAAATCTAAAAGGCATCTCACCCAGACCTTGAACGAAGAAAGTGTCGTTAGATACATTAGTAAAAGCCAATATCACCCCATATTTTTAATGTTTGGGCGTGCCCTTCTTAATGTACAAAATCACAAGACCAATAATAAGCGTTGGTAAAGCAAAAATTAGGTGTAACAGAGTACTGGTTTCCATGAAGAGTTCCTTTTTTCTTGGTTTGGTCGGAATAAATATGGCGATTCAACTAGACAATGTCTAGATATATTCAAAAGTAAACTAGACACTGTCTAGTTGTCAGGTTAAACTGCCTTGAATTACTCTTTAGTTAGAAACTGCTGGGATTGATTGGTAAGGCAAAGAAAAAAATAGAAGCTGCGAATTATCACCGTGGGAACCTTCCTACAAAGCTTCTTGAGGCGGCCATCAACGTATTGTCTCAAGTTGCTAGGTGGGCGGGTGTTTCTCATGGTGCACCCGCGCATCATTTTGGCGTAATGTTTCAGCGCGACCTTATAAATAAGGATGACTCGAATTATTTTGAGGCTCTTGAAGCCTCTGCAAACAGTGCTGAAGGAAACCACTTCGGGTCGGGTAGTATTGATGTAAAAGATATAGGGCAAGTGGATGCGAAGTTCATTGCTTCTTGGGGGATGGTGCATGGAATAGCGACAATACTATTGTCCGGGAATCTTAAAGGAGTATCTGATACTAATGACTTAAATAATCTACTCGATAGTATTATCGACCAACCAAATTTACTCGAAGGGTTGTTTTGAGTTAGCTCTTTGCTCTGATGGCGGTTAAATACAATGGCCTTCTGTATTTTATATGAAATTATTTAAGATGAGATATGAGGAACATAATTATGCACCTTTTAATGAGATTACGTAAAACATATGGAATGTTATTTTTTATACTACTTATAACTGGTTGTTCCCCGGCTGAAATGTTTACTGAAGAAAAACACCAACATCAGCATCAATATGGAAGCGGATTTCGTAATTCCCCCCCAGTGCCTAAGGCGACGTCTAAAGGTGTTATGTTTGTTTTACGTCGTATTTGGGGTTCTGCTTTTCACCCGGAAATTCCTGCTAATCATATATTGTCAGAAAAGGATGCTGTTGCCAGTCTAAATGCTCTTAAGGGAAAGGATACTCTCACTTGGCTCGGGCATTCCACATTTATATTGAGAGTTGACGGGAAGACGATTTTGACAGACCCATTTTTAACGGAAAGAGCGAGCCCCTTGTCTTTTGTAGGCGGAGTGACACGATATTCACCCCCGGGCATCCAAATCGAAAACTTGCCACCTGTTGATATAATTATTATTTCACATAATCATTATGATCATTTGGATGTGCATACGATCGATAAATTTCCCAATAAGAAAACAATCCATGTTGGGGTACCACTTGGGTTAAAGGATATCTTTCTGGAAAGTGGGTATGAGAATATACATGAATTGAATTGGGGCGAAAGTGTTACAATAGATAACATTAAAATTGAAGCGCTACCAGCTGCACATGACTCAGGGAGGTGGTTGCACGATAAAGACCAAACACTATGGTGTACCTGGGGTATTACATCGACTAACGGGAAGTATTTTTTTGGCGGAGATACTGGGTATTCTCCTGTTTTCAAAAAGATTGGACAAATATACAAATCTTTTGATTTAGCGATACTCCCTATTGGTGCGTACGAACCAAGGGAATTAATGTGGATGTCTCATGTTAATCCTGAAGAAGCCATTGAAATAGGGTTAGATGTAAATGCAAAAATTCTAGTTGCTGGACATTGGGGGACAATTGAATTGTCGGATGAACCTCTTTGGGAGCCACCGATACGATTTATGAAGGCTGCGGTGTCAGCAGGAATAGATAGGGAAAAAACTTGGGTTATGAAAATAGGGGAGAGTCGTGTTTTGCCTTGAGTGTTAGATAAATGTTTGCACGACTATATCGCTGTATTTGGTCATTTGGGCAAGGTGAGTGCATCAGGCAGATTAGTTGAATGTGAGGGCTGAATATTGAGCGGATTACTACTTAATAATTAATTTTAGAATGATGCAAAATGCGGGTGCCGCAATAAAGCGTTATCCATAAAAAGGGAGATTGAAGTTATATGGCTAGATTGATTTTGGTTTGTGGTCCTACTGGAGTTGGCAAAACAACCTATTCACTATCACTCGCTAAGGAAGCTAAAGCAATTCGATTCTCTATCGATCCTTGGATGCAAACGCTTTTTTCAAAAGACATGGGTACTCTGGATTTCTCATGGATGATGGAAAGGGTAAATCGATGTTATGAGCAAATTTGGGAGGTTAGTGAGCAAATTCTAGCAATTAATGGTAATGTGATATTAGATCTTGGTTTTACGACAAAAGCACAGAGAGAAATCTTTTCTAATCGAGCTAGAGAATTGGATATACACGCTGAAGTACATTATTTGGACGCACCAAAAGGCATCCGTAAGCAGCGAGTTGATAAACGTAATTCAGAAAAAGATCCTGCTGTTTACGCTTTTGAGGTGACTGATATGATGTTTAACTTTATGGAGTCAAAGTTCGAAATCCCAGATCAGGAAGAACTTATAAATGGTTGCACAGTAAACGTATAGTAAAAAGTGTCAATTCGATGGATTATATTTCTTCATACGCGATTGCAGGCTGTAAAACACTTTGATTTGGGTATTTCTGACCACTGAGAAACGGCAGCTTTAGCTATTTTTGAGATTAGACGCAGGGAATGTCAAATCGCTATTATGTGGAAGCTTCTGACTTGATATTAACAGGTTGGTTTTAGATTAATAAGGATGGCTGGTACACTGGCCTAACAATTAGTGTGATAACGACGCAAAAAAAATCGAGTCTCAAGAATGCATTAGAACCAGTAATCCACCGTCAACCCAACTGTGCGTGGTGGCGATAGTACGCCATGTGGAGCGTTGCCTAACTGTTCAGATGACTGCTCAATATTGCTGATTACATCATTATCTTCCAGATTTTTTACCCACAGGCTGGCACCCCACTGTTGTTTTGGTCCCTGCCAGATCAGGCGCATTACAGTACGATGAAAAGCATCGTTTTTATCTCGCTCGAGATTAAAAAAACGAAAATACATCTCGTCAACCCAACTGATATCCATCCGTACTAACAGTTGACCCATGCTGGTCGTAGACCAATTGTACTGAATCCCGAGATTACCTTTTAACTCCGGCGCACGATTGAGTTGATTACCCGTTAAATCTTGTACTCCTAAATCAGGGAAGATAGGGTCAACCGTTGAAAATTCATCAATGCGGGTATCCATCCACCCTAGCATGGCATCGATACGAAGTTGTTCACTGACTTGTGCTACCAGCTCCAGCTCTATCCCCTTACTGGTGGCTTTGGCAGCATTTAGGACAGAAGTTTTAAGCTCAGATTTTAACCTGACTTGTAAATCCTGATAGTCATAGAGAAAAGCCGCCAGGTTAAGTTTCAAACGACTATCGAGCATTACTGTTTTCAGGCCAGCTTCATAGGCCAGCACCGATTCAGGACCGTAACTACTCTCCTGGAAGCCAAGAACAACCATTCCCCCTGTTTTATAGCCAGTAGACACTGTGACATAAGCCAGGGAGTCATCCTGCAATCGGTATTCCAACCCCACTTTTCCCGTGGTTTGATCYCAGTCATCCTCCAGGCTCTGGGTTATGGGGTCGGCTATCAGGAAATTCGGCGCCAGGATGCTCTCTGTACTTTCTTTTTCATCTCGGGTGTGGCGAAGRCCCAGAGTTAAGCCGAGCTGATCGCTTGSCCACCAGGTWAGTTGACCGAACAAGGCTGYAGATTYCGATTYAACCTCGGCCTCAASCTCCACGAARGTGGGGCCACCAAACAAGTCCGGGAMACTTTCATCAATTATATGGAGAAATGTATCCCCCTCTTCCTTGAAAAAGTATAAGCCCGCAATCCACTCCAGTTGTGAGTTATTCTGCGAAGCCAGTCGAATTTCCTGGGAAAAAGTATTGGATTGTGTGGTTGCGTTATCCGTGTGCCACGATAACAGGTCGGAACCATCAATATCTATGCGCTGGAATCTCTTGCTATCGTTAATACCGGAAATCGTCGTTAATGTAGCACTGTCAAAGAACCAGTTGAGCTCCAGTGAAAAACCCTGGTCATCGATTTCACGTTTCTCCTCCAGGTTGGAACGATACTGACGCTGGTCCGACAAGGATGGCGCTGACGGGACGTTATTTAACTGGTAAAAATTGGCTATCACCGGCGTCGGCGGGTCGGTCCTCAGGTCAAAGCCCTGAAAAGCTGGGAAAGAGGGGTAATCCTTTAGCCAAACCTGTGGGTCGTGAACACTATCATCCTGCAAAATATTAAACCGTAGGGTCAGGTCACCCCTATCAGCAATAAGATATTTCAACTGCCCCCTGGCTGACCAATAATCTAACTCTCCAGCTTCGTCTCCTTGGGTGCCAGGGGAGATATTGTCAAAAAAACTATCGCGCTGTTCAGTGGACAAGCTTAAGCGGCCCAGCAGACGACCTGGAGCTATAGGGCCACTTACTATGCCCTGAAAAGCCTGATAACCATAGTTACCTGCAGAAACCTTTCCCTTCCCCAGAAAATAATCCGTTGGTGCGCGGCTAATCAGGTTAACCGAACCACCTATGGCGTTCCGGCCGTAAAGCGTCCCCTGGGGGCCGCGCAACACTTCAACCCGTTCGAGGTCAAATAAATCATGGGTTACATAGCTGATTGGCTGTAAATACACACCGTCCAGATGCAAAGTTACCCCAGGGTCACTACCTATGCTCATAACCTCAAATCCAATACCGCGGATTGTCAGGTGGCTGCCTTGGCCACGCCTCTCACTATAAGTCAGTCCTGGCACCAGGTACTGCAGATCTGCCAGGCTTTTGATTGATCGATTGTCCAACTCGTTGAAATCTAGGGCTGTTATTGCCAGTGGCACATCCTGTAGCTTTTCCACCCGTCGCTCAGAAGTTACGTCGAGATTTAACAAATCCTCTATGGAAAACATAAAGAGCTGTTCAATCGCCATTTGATCTGCTGGAATGGATGACGCTGCATCCAAAGCGCTTTCTTCGTATCCTGATGCCACAGTGATTACTTTGCTATTTATCAAATGCTCAAGAGGGTAAATGGTTTCTGTTTTATCTTCCGCTGCGAATGCCTGCAGCGATAGGGTGCAAATAATCTGGGTGGCAATGAAGACAGCGCAGTGCTTGGCATTGTAAATGATTGCTATTGAGTAGCTGTTATCTTTGTGTGGCACCTTCTTTCCCTCCATTTGATTTGGCATATCAATATAGCCTTTTCGACTATTGGAGCATTCTAAACAAAACAGAAACCAGGAAAAATCAACGCTGAGATGACTGATATTTAATGAGCAATAAATATTTAGTATATGCTTCGTTACCCATGTAGTCCATGGAGCCTTGTCCTTTTCCCTTTGTCTCTAAACAAAACTCAATGACTATATTGTGGAAATAGCAGCATTGATATATCCCCGTGAAATTATTTATGTAAAACACATTTGATACTCAGAAGGAGGGCTTCGGTATAAATTATCCGATGGCATGGGTAATGGTGATAGAAACTATAAAGAGTGGCTAGGGCAGTAAGAGTGATTTAAACAAATTTTATATATTAGTTATCTAACCTCATAACAAGATTGAACACAGTCGCTCTTAAGACAAGTGCTCGCTGCCAACCGGCCAATGTTGTCACTGTATTTCACATGCAATAGTGAAACAACAAAGGAAAAGGAGAATGAAAAATGACATCGTCTATTTTTGATCAATATAAGAAACTTAATAAAATCCCTCTTGGGAATTTGATATTCAATTTTGCTATTGGAATAAAAGCTCCGTTTTTTGGAAAAATAAAACCCGATGTAGTTGCGCTTGGTTCAGGAATTTGTCGCGTCAAAATGAAGGATAGATGGGGGGTGCGTAATCATATTGGCACGGTTAATGCGGGAGCGATGTGCACACTCGCGGAAATCACTGGAGGATTAGCTTTAGATGCGACAATTCCTTCTGACCTGCGGTGGATACCTAAGGGGATGACAGTATCTTATCTTGTAAAAGGCGTTGGATTATTGGAAGCAGAATGTTCTTTTGATAAAAACATCATCGAAACAGGTGATGTTATATTACCGGTAGTGATTAGAAATATGGATGATACCGTAGTATTTAAGGCTGACATTACATTTTATATTAGTAGTAAACAAAAATAGCTATACACAGTACCAATACACCTGCCCGCCAAAAATAATTCGTTCTAGATTAGCGTTGACTCTTGCCGAACGAGATGAAATTTCAAGAGGTATAGCAGCTGACTTATCGATAAGATCTATAGATTTAGAGTTAGGGCGTTCGCCGTCAACGGTGAGTGGTTAAATATGCAGAAATGGAGGGTATGATAACTATAGAGCCGCGCAAGCGGAAGAGACTGCGTCGGTCGAAGCATTCATGCTTAAAAAAACAGGAGCTTGGAAAGATAGTGGATGCTGTTCCCATCAGCCAACGACTAGCTCCTGTGGAGGATCGCGCTGTGCTAGGCCACTGGTAGGGTGATCTTATTGAGGGTTCAAGAAATAGTTATATAGCGACTCTAGTAGAACGCCACTCACGTTATGTTATGCTTGTTAATGTATCAAACAAGACTACCGAGTATGTTGTTTCAGCGCTAATTAAGCATTCTAAGAAATTACCTGCTGAGCTGTACAAATCGCTAACTTGGGATCGAGGTTGCGAGATGTCGGATCATTCTCGTTTTTCTCTGGCAACGAATATCAATGTGTACTTTTACGATCCGAGTAGCCCTTGCAAAGTGGCTCAAATAAAAACACAAATGGTCTACTTAGACAGTATTTTCCTAAGCGAATAGACCTGCCCGTATATTCACAAGCGAAGCTGAACGCAGTAGCCCGCCAACTAATTGAATGGCCTCGTAAGGCTCTGGAGTTTGAAGCGCCGGTGCAGAGATTAACAGGAGTGTTGCGTTGACCAGTTGAGATGAAAGGAATAGCTAGACAAAACGAAATATAAAGGAAAAGAAGAAAAACAATGAACAAATGGTTTATTAGCCTAGCTATATCGCTAGTGATATCTTTTCTAGGATTAGCATATTTTGTTAATTTCACGGCCCAGGATGGATGTTTGGATTCTGGAGGGCTTTGGCTAGGCGCATTAGATGGTTGTGACGGTGGCAATGGCTATTCTATACAACATTTAGTGTCACCTTTAGCTATTGCCATTTTCTTAGCAATTGTCTTAGGAATTAGTAGTGCATTGGTTCAGTTGTATTCAATATTGTTTAAGCTTCAYAATACAGAAACATAACAAATGCATCAAATATCGCCCTACGTTCTGGACGTCGCTAGCGCTTCGACTTTTATACGGGCGTTATATCCGCTTTAGCGAAGATTAAGTGTTTACTTTAATGGCTCTAAACAAGACTCAATAACAATTAAAGTGGAAGGAAATGACGTTGTTAAGAGAACAGGAATAGTGCATGCTCCACAAAAATTTGTATTTGTATTTGATGGAGTGAGAAAATAGATGGGTTGGATAGCATTCACAAAACCATCACAGGCTAAACCTGAAACACTAATGCTCTGCCCCTGCACAGGTAATAAATACACTGTGAAGCGTCGAGGCAGGGTAGAAGGGCGGGTTGGGATACTGATTGAGTTCAGGGAAGGTAATGATGTAGCTGTGGTGGATGCAAAGAACAATTGGCTAATCGAAGCGCGGAATAGGTGAGGGAAAAAGACGATATATGTGGATTTGGGGCCTCGTGAATACCGAAAAGGAAGACCTGCAATCTACGCAGGGTGCTTAACGTTATCTATGATACAACGTGGGGTAGACAAAGAGTTTCCTGCCCACTTTTTTATATATGCAGCATGAATCTACCCGGGGGTCTTATTGTAAGCAATGGTAAAATGGATTCTTATTTTACCATTTAAAAGAACTACTTACGAATGTTGGTATAACGATAAATTGAGCAGTGTCTCTAATGACGGGTTAGTATATTTTTCATAGCCATTAGAGGGTGCCTCTCCTGGTATTTAGGTATTTGTACTCAGCAGGTATATGTTATTCGGTTATTTGTCTCTTTTGACATAGCCTAATAGTAACAAAAACGATACACTGCAGAGAAATAATTACAATAATAATTCAAAAGGAGTTTAATAATATGTTGGTCAACATATGTTCTCGTGTGCAAATATCTTTATTCGCTATTGCTTTTGCGTTCCTACTATCTGCTTGTGGAGGTGGGCCTTTAGAAATCGAAGGTCCGCGTGATTCTGACTACACCACCATAGGCGAAAGCAATACGGTAGTTTTTATCCATGGTATGTATTCAACGCCAAAAGTCTGGCAGAGCTGGGTAGGCTATTTCGACGCACTGGGCTATGACACCTATAGTCCAGCTTGGCCCCTACATGGCTCTACTATCGAGGAGCTAAATGCCATTCATCCTGATGAAGCGTTGGGAGCTTTAAAGCTGGAGGAGGTCATCGAACACTATCGAACTTTTCTAGCGACACTGGATGAGCTGCCGATATTGATTGGTCATTCCATGGGGGGGATTATTACACAGGTGCTGGTACAAGAAGGGCTGGCTGCCGGTGGTATAGCGATTAGTTCTGCACCGCCTTTCGGGCTGATTTCTGTCGACCCTAATTTTCTAAGAAGTAATGCCTCGGGATTAACCGGGAATATTTCAACACCGCTAGTGATGACATTTAAACAATTTCAATTTGCATTCACTAATGGTGATGCACTAAGAGACCAGGAGACTCTTTACGAAACCTACATGGTGCCGGAAGGCAGACGTATTGCGCGCGGGACTTTAACAACGGCGGCTAGTATCGATTATAAGCAGAGCAGGACACCGCTATTGTTTGTTGCTGGTAACAATGATCATATGATTCCCGCTAGCCTCAATAGGGCTAACTTTAATAAATACGACAAAACGCCTGGAATTACAGATTATGTACAATATCCGGACCTCAATCATTATGGTGTTTTATCTGCTGGCTGGGAGTCTATCGCGGACTATTCTATAGATTGGATAGAGCGCACCCGTTAATTAAAGATTTTTGTAAGCGATTCGGGAACACCATCTGGCGCCAGTAGTTATGGCTTGTCAGTAGCCCTTTCATATCAACGGATGTATAGGTGCCCTAATTTTGGGTGCCTATACAAACCGTCAATTGTTGTCCATTAGGCAATCTTTTTTAGCCTTTAAATACTGTTTTCTATCTGATACCCCCCCCCAACGTTCATCAGGTTCTAATAATATGAAAAACTTAGTAGGAAAGGTAGCGGCTGTTACAGGGGCAGGTTCAGGTATTGGTAAAAGCACAGCCATTGAATTGGCAAAGCAGGGTTGTGACCTTGCCATTTCAGACATTAATTCGGAACAGTTAGACGAAACTGCAAAAGCAATTGAATCGATTGGTGTAAAAGTAGTCGCTACGGTATTTGATGTGACTGACAAAGAGGCGTTTTTTGATTGGGCCGATGCCACTAACGAAGAGTTTGGGCGGGTTAATCTTATTGTCAATATCGCCGGGGTAGCGCTTGGCGCAAAAATTAGTGAGATGTCCTTAGAGGATTTTGAATGGCTAATGGATATAAATTTCTGGGGTATGGTTTATGGTAGCAAAGCTTTCTTGCCTTTTCTGAAACAATCTGGCGAGGGACATATTGTAAATGTATCAAGTCTTGCGGGGTTTATGCCGGTGGTGGGAGCGTCTGCTTATGTAGCATCGAAATTTGCGATTAGGGGTTTTACTGAATCTTTACGTATGGAGTTGGATATTGAGCGCTGCGGAGTGAGTGCCAGCTCTGTACATCCAGGAGTTATTCGCACCAATATTGTGAAAAATTCTAAACTGTATAATTCTATTTTAGAAACCGCGAGTATTAGTGAGGAGGCAGCGAGAAATATTTTCGATAGAAGTTCGCTTGGGCTTTCTTCTGAGAAAGCTGCAAAAGTTATTGTAAGTGGGATAAAAAGGAACAAGTCGAGAATCTTGGTAGGAATTGATGCCTATATAGGTGAATTATTCTTACGCGTGTCTCCTGTTGGGTTTAATAAATTGATAGCTATGGGCGTTCGACTTGCAGATAGAAGAAATAAGAAATTGAAAAAAGGCGGGTAAAAATAAGTGCTCTGAATTTATAGCCAAATTGTCGCCTAAAGGTATTATGGCCTGCGTGCAGGGATGGGTGGCTCAAGAGCTGATCGAAGTATGAGAAATGCTGGATAGCTACTAAAGCGTAATGGCATAAAAAAGGGGTGACAGCGAACCGTCACCCCCCCAGCGTTATCGGGATGCTTTGGCATCATCGCTGCATTCATGATAGATATACAGTTCAAGCAAGGTGACTCGCTCAACTTGAATACTCATCACGCTGGTCTCTGCCGAGGGTCGCACCAGATTCGCAGGAATCCGCATTAGACAAACCAATAGCACTGTTTTTGCTATTAGTTTTACTACAGTCGATCTCCTATGACTAGGATACCGCTTTTACATTCTCACCAACGTTTGTGCATGGGCAAAACATAGCTAATCTAGTAAATGGTTCGCCCACAGCATCAGGTTATACTAAGAAGCCTCTAAGGTTGGCACCGATCTGCTTCAACAAATCGGATAGGCTCCCCCAACTGCCTTGAATGGCAGCCTGCACATCCTGTAGGGAAGTGCAGGCTAATAACTTGAGTGATGACTCGTCATTTTCTAGCGTGGAAATAGCGTAACAGGATTCGACTAGGGATGGTTGTAAATATGGGTCACGCTGTTTATAAAGGTGATAGGTGGGAACATATGTTCACCTACAAGCGGCTGGGATTTGTAGTAATGCGCGTGTTTGCTAATGTCATATTGGGCATTAAAAATACCGGCGTCTCAATTAAACGTTCTAGCCAATAATTGAATTGAAGCCAAATCATTCACGGAGAAATTTTCTAGGAACAGCCACGGCAATACTTGGTGAGGTGTACATGAATCTTCAGATGTGTATAATGCACACCTGTAATTATGGCTGTATAAAAATCAAACAATAACTGGGTAAAGTAGTTGCTCACGCGCACGGCCTGTATGATATTATGAGCCACCCTATACAGGGGTAATGGGCAAAATTATTGACTGGGATGGTATAGATTAACTACTAAAGGATTGGTAAGACTTGGTCATGTAATAAATTTTATCGTTAATGGAGTGAGAATAGATGGGATGGATAGCATTCACAAAACCATCACAGGCTAAACCTGAAACACTAATGCTCTGCCCCTGCACAGGAAATAAATACACTGTGAAGCGTCGAGGCAGGGTTGAAGGGCGGGTTGGGATACTTATTGAATTCAGGGAAGGTAATGATGTAGCTGTGGTGGATGCAAAGAACAATTGGCTAGTCGAAGCGCGGAATAGGTGAAGGCGAGGCTTTAACTTGTTGAAATGTATAGTAATTATTGCAACAAATAGATCAAAAAAGATGGCTGTGGATATCCGTTCTTATTGTGGACGCTGTCCATTACACTGTTAGGTTCTTACGCAATAATTGGAAAATTCAATGAGTTTTAGAAGTTGTGAGTATGGTGTAGGTGATAACTCTTATCGTATGGCTGGAGAGCTAAGCGGTATTACTGCGCTTGTGAATGAGTTCTACAACAATATGGAGGTATTTCCTGAGTCCAAGAAAATTAGGGATATGCATTCAAATGATTTAGCTGAGTCTCGAAAAAAGTTAACCTATTTTTTATCGGGTTGGCTTGGTGGTCCAAAGCTGTATTCTGAAAATTACGGATCAATAAATATTCCTTCTGCGCATAGACATCTATCCGTTGGCGTTGAGGAAAGTGATGCATGGTTGTTCTGTATGAAAAAAGCTATCGCCAAACAGCCTTATGAAGAACCATTTAAACTATATTTAATTGAGCAACTTAGGGTTCCAGCAGAAAGAATTAGAAATGTGTCCGGTACCTAACAAAGATAGCTACAACGACAAAAGCTGCGTCACTCCGTTTGTGCAAAGGCTTCACCTATTTTACAGCAGCTATACGCCACAGTTTCTACTGTGCTACAGGCGTTACTTTGGATATGGGTGGGAGCTAAGCCTATTACGTTCCAATACGATAACAATCAGCTAAGATGATGCGCATTTTTTTCAGGAGTTGTAGTTAAAGTGGATGAGTGGTATTTACTGCAAGCCCTAACAATATTTTGGTTTAGTCTGTGGAAGACTTACATTGGGCCACTGATGGCAGCTGGGTTGGGCTTTTCCTATTGGGAGATGTTGCTCTACAACCTAAGTGCTGCACTATCATCCAGCTTGGCAGTTCTGTACGCAAGCGATTTATACTTTGCCCGACGAAAGTCTAAGCCGAAGGGCTTCAGTCGACATCTAAGACGGGCCCTGGGCTACTGGAAAAAATACGGTAAGTGGGTTGCAATTGTATTGGCCCCTGTAATATTAGGAATTCCCACCTACGTTTTTATCGCCCGCCGATTGAAGGAACGTCGTCGAATTATCATGTTAGAAATTGCAGTCATTACTTCAGCGTGGTGTACCCTAATTTATTTTGCTGGAAAGCAAGGCATCCTCGCTTTCCAGACGTTTCTATAAAGAGGTTACGCGAAGATTTCTTCGAAAGTAACATTGAAGAAATGATGGCGGAATGTGGCCTCAGGGTTATTCGGTCGAAGCTAGGTTGCCACAAATGCGATTGCAGCCCTTGTAGGGATCTCTTTAGGTTTAACTTTACCTCTGTGAACAATATGTTTTACTCCCTCTATTTTCATTAGCGGGGGCTTAACGATTGTTTCCAGCGATAGCATTGAGCAGGGGCAGTTGGCGCAGCTACCGACAAAGCGTACAGATACTTCTCCACTGTCATTGTTGTAATCGAGAAAGTCTATTTTTCCTCCATCATTTTCAAGTACGGGAGTGATGTAGTGTTTAATAACATACTCGATTTTGTCTTGGGTACTTAACTCCATTGAGTTTGCGATAGACGAGAAGGACCCTTCACTATCAGGCGAATACGGTCTGCCCTGAGTGTCTTGACTGTTCGATGGGTTGTCCTGATTGACTAGGTATTCCAGTAAGTCTCGGTCGCGCTCTGAATCAAGCACGTTCAGCTGCACTAGTGCCTGACTTAATGATGCTGATACTTTAGTTTCTACTAAGTGCTCTCGGAATACTCTTTTGTGAGCGGGGGAAAATGACAATTTTTCTTTAAACTCTTGCGCCGGAAAAGTGTTGGCTGAATAGATTTTTAGATGAGTGTCTCCAGCGTGCACGTATTCTAATATTAGCTCTTCTAAAACGTCGAAAAAACGTCGATGTTCATCGCGAGTGGCCGCCCKTTTTTTCGCWATTACCTTGCCCCGTAGCATATCCAGCTCTTTGTCTTTGGGTAATATTCCGCTGGTTACATCCACTTTWACAGCACGATTGTTTTTACAATCGATGGCCATCACGGAGTTGCCACCAATGGAGCGGCAATGAATAAGGCGTCTGGCTTCTAAGTCAGAGGGGGCGATTCCCAWTAGRTAGGCGGGTACATCGCCGGCGCAGGGTATAGATATACCTGAAACAAGAGCAATGTCTTCATAAGGAATCGGATTCCCGACGCCGTATAAGGTTTCTAGCCCTCGTTTAAGGGCAACATACAGTTGTACGCCAACWACCTCTTCTTTGAGTTCCAATACAGCGCTGTTGTGTGCTTCAAAGAGGGTCTTTGTGTAAATCTTTCCTGCCTTGTCGCGCATTGTCATATCACCTACACAGGCTGAGAGTAGCGGCAACAATGCTGTTGAATAATCGAGTTTGCGTAGTATAGGCATCAGTACGCTGTAGAATTTATGCCGTTGGTCCTCATTCATTGCGATTAGCATTTCGGCAGAGAGTTTTTGATAATCCTGGCAGTTCATGAAACGTTGTAGGAAAACTGCCATGCTTGCCACTGAGCGGCTGAGGCGTCGTTCCTGCTCCGTTTCTGGTTTGCATATTGTTGCCCATGAGAGCCAATCATGGGATTGCTCTTCGCGACGGAAAAAGGCTTTCATTTGTTGGTATTCGGGGTAGATGTTATTCAAGTGTTCATGCAAACAGCTTAACGCACTTTCTAACGCGACGATGTCAGGTTTTTCCCAGAGTATGTTTTCATAGTTGGAGACGGGCTCTAAACGTATAGGTGTGCGTTTAATTAGGCTTTGGTTGGTGAACTGATCGGAGTCCAAGTAATTTGTTAGGCGGTTTACTTCACCAGGAACGAAGTCTAAAAATGGGAATTGTTTTGGCACATTGGAATTGAGGGACACATGGCTAAAAACAATGCCATGATAACTGGTCAAGCGCACAAGATCTCCTGCAGCTAATCCCATTTCTTGAGCATAATCGGGGTGTAGTTCAATCCAGTACTTGTCGTCTTCAGCACCTGTAATGGGTAATGTTTTTACCCCAGAATTATATCGAGCGGTATAATGTTTACTTTTCATTCCTGGGCGGCCACGGCCTGTAATTAAACTGCGTAGATTCTCGTTGTCCTTGGTGATGAGACGTTGAATAAGCTCGTCTGGAGGGCAAACTAGTTTGGCTTGGATTTTGGTATTCTTTCGTAAGGATGGGAATACGTTATTTTTTGTATGGTTTTGACCATTATCTTGACTAGATTGGTAGCGACCATTGCCTTGCCACTGTATGCCTGTACCTGCGCTTGCCCTTAACATCGAGTGCGAAATGGCTTTTCCCTGGTTGTCTTCAAGACGGTTGTATAAATCTAAATGTTGTGAGGTAGACACTACATGGTCGAACACTTTTGCAGAATCGACGGTGTCCGTGTCATTACCGTTACTATCTTTAGTAAAGTACTTGCCAAACGTGTTGGCAACTACATCTGGATCTAAGTTGTTGAGAGCAGCAGTATCTGGATTCCTTAATCGTTCTGAAATCTTCATCGCCAGTCGAGCTAGTACTTGTTCGTCTGACCATGCGTTTTCAGGTGCTGGGCTCAGACCTTGTTGAAGTTGCAGGGAACGATCACCTCTCTGGATGACTCCGGTTCTTTCGGTGTAAGTCATGGAGGGAAATACCACGTCTGCATTCTCTCTGACACCTTCTCCCATAAAACTATCGATTACAATATTAAAACTTCGCCCTATGCGACGTAACCAATGGCCAAGTCTGGGCATGTTTTTGGTAAATTGTGTGCCTATAAAAATGAAACAATATAGATAATCATCATCAGCCATTTTCGATACGGGTGTCCCGTTCCTATCCGGGATGTTTTCTATGGGTATGTCCAACCAGCTGGAGAGTTCTTGTCGATGTTCAATGTTGGATGGCTCCAAGTTGAAAACCAATTTTCGCGAGTTAAATCCAAGCATTAATTCGCTGGTGGCATTGGACTGACCCGCTACCCGAAGGGAACCTGCGCCTTTACGGCCTACATTTCCTGTGATGAGTAACAAATTCAGGTTGGTAGAGAATCCATAAGATCCTGTACTTTGATTGATACCCATACTTGAGATGATGGCCACTTTGGGGCGTTCGCCATTTTCCTTGGGTTTTGCAAATAGCTCAGCGTAATTCAAGATGGTCTGTTCTACGTCTTTGCCATCTTGATCATCAAAGGCAATAAGTTTGGCGGCATTTTGTAATTCACATCGAGATTCAAAGCACAATGCCTTAAAGGCTTTTAAGCTGTCAGGGTCAACATTTGCTTGAAGGTAGTCTTCATCTTGCCAGTTGTTCTCGAAAATTATCCGGGCGACGGCTAGGTTAAAAACGATATCGCCACCTTGCTCAAATCGAATGTGCTGATTGCGGTCATCGATTTTAAGGATTTCAGCGGCAGTATCGCTGGTGATTGGGTCGATAACGACTTTTACTGCCTCTTTGTTTCGCAGTACTTTTTTGAATACCTGGGGGAAGGTTATTTTAGGGTTGGTGCCATGCAGTACGATAACATCAGCATGTACTAGCTCATCAAAGCCTTGCCAAGTAAAAGATGCTTCGTTACCAAAGTTTAATGTATGCGCCGCGCCGGCGCTTGATAGACAGTGCTCTGAATTGGCGCCCATCGTAGGGATATTGAAAACCAATTTATAAAGGCTGGCCATCCAGATGGCCTCAATAGTTTTTTGTCCATTGCCGTAGATGGCTACACTCTCTGGCCCCACCCATTCTCGAACATGTAAGAAAAGCCACGCAGCGCGATCTAATGCTTCATCCCAACTCACTTCCTTTAGTTGGCCATTGTGCCCGCGAATCATAGGGGCGCGAATACGGTCGTCGGAAATGCCGTGTCGTTCTAGTCGTTTTGGTCGAATGGTATCGCTACCACTGATTAGCGATGACTGTCCTTTTACACATAAGCCAAGATCGCTTAGTGGGATTAAGCGTTCGTTGCCTTTTTTATTTTTAACAACTGTGAAGGGGCAACCCACGCCACAAAAACTGCATACAGACGAACGAGAAATAAGAGCCTCATGTAGTTTTTGGTAATGTGGAATACTTTGAAGTTCTTTGTCGGCTCTGTACTTTTTTATAAACTCATGGGGCGCGCCGAACCCAGGAATTTCATCTTTTACTAAGGTGTCGTTTAGGAACGTTTCATTAAGAGCGGTTTCATCAAGAACTGTTTTATTATTTTTATTATTACTCACGGTGCTAGCCTCTGTCGGGATAATCACTGAATCACCTGCGCCAACGTTATGATTTTTGTTGAGAAGTGATGATCAAATATAGCATGCCTCTAAGTTTTTAGCGGTCGTGTTTGTGGTTAATAGGGGTAAGTTCTAAGGGATATATTGTCAAAAACGGACTTCAGCAGGCCTGTGTATTGTCCAAATGGGACTGATTCTCAGTCAAGGTTTGAGTCGAGTGTTCACCCACCTGCATGCGTTTATTTACGGAATCCACTATACGATTTGGCATGCGTTGAAAATGTATAATAAGTTTAAGCTGTAGTCCTTAGGCAGCGGTTTAATGCGAACAGGGTGTAAAAAAAACATTTTGTTTTCTGTGTTTCTAACCGCTAAGAAACGGTAGCCTTTACTATTTTTGGTCACACAGTCTAGAAGGCTGAGTATAGCCACCAAGTGGGAGCGGTTGTCTCATTGGCGGGCTAGTGGTAGGGCATTTTTCTGGTATACTTCAACAGGAAATTTAAAGACGTCGAAAATAGATACGCAATAAAATAATCAAGTCTATTAAGTAAATGAGTCATGGCAAGCGACATCACAAAGATCGTCGCCCCAATCGATCCGACATGTGCGTGGGACGTTAGGTGAGGAGGGGGCAGAGTTATCCGCTTAAAGGTATTTCGCGATTTCAGTTCTAGCCCAAAGGAATATGAATGTTTAAAAAAAGAGAGAGCATTGATCGCTCCAAAATAACTGGAGATTTTGTAACTCTTTCCGCCGGGGTTGTAAACTATAAAGTTGAAGGTGATTTGCAAGGGAATGGTGAATGGGTTGTATTAGTTCACGGGTTAATTGGGCCCTCGTTTGTTTGGGAGAAAATAGTCCCGTGGTTATTGGCCAGGAATCATAGGGTCTTAAGTTATGATTTGTTTGGTCGTGGTTTTTCAGACAGGCCAAACGAGGCTTATAGCCAAGAATTTTTTGTTAATCAACTCGAAGATTTACTTGAAGTCCTTGATATAACTGATCCGGTCAACTTGGTTGGCTGGTCTATGGGAGGTAATATTTGTAGAAACTTTGTTGAACGAAATCCAGACAAGGTCCTTAAATTAATTCTTATAGCCCCCGCATTCAAATTTGCAGCATCTGCTTTGGTAGGGTATGTATTTAGATCAACGTTTTTTGGCGTTGCTATGAATTTGGCTGGTGAGTTAATTATGAAAAAAGCGGTAAAAACACAACATTTTTTTGGGCAAGGGGATATTGTCGATTATGTAAACAAAGCAACCATGCAGATGCAATATGATGGATTCATGAGAGCAACAATTTCCATCTTAAGAAATATGTTTCCGGAAAAAGGTTCATATCAAACGTTAAAAGTTCTTTCTTTACCTGTGTTATTACTATGGGGAGATCAAGATAAAGTGACTCCAATTAAAAATACATCCAAGGTTAGAGAGGTATTTCTAAATTGCGAAGTGGAAATCATCATAAATTCTAAACATGCACCGCACTATGAGCATCCTGAGCAGGTAGGGTTGCTAATATCAAATTTTTTAAGAAGTTAAATGGAAAAAATGCTTCCATTAAAGGGCACTGGGTTAGCTACCCAAGAATTGATACCGGATTTTTCCTTAATACTAAGCTGATATTGTCATAGCGAAGTTTGCGATCAATTTACTTAAGCAATGATCGATGATGCACTCAATATTAGTTTATAAAGGAAGCAAGTTTTGTGATTTAGAAAACCAATGGTGCTATGATGCCCTTTTGTCACGCGGCCTACAGGGGTGCGTGCAACACCATGCGGGGATGCCCCCCCATAACCCATGTGTAGAGAGCCAAAATAGAAGGCGGATTAATGAATACCGAAGTGGGTTGTAAATTAATAATTTTGTGTCTGATATTGTTTTGCCAATCTTTATGGGCTAGTGATTTACCCTCTGCGAGGGAAAAGGAGCTGCCAAAATGGGAGTTAGGGGCAGGTGTCGCTGGATTGCGAGTTCCTCACTATCTTGGTGCCAATGAGTTTAATGAATATGGTGTGCCCTATCCTATTTTGGTGTATCGCAATGAATATATCCAAGCCGATCGGAAAGGGCTGAAGGGAAAATTATTTCAACGGGATGACTTGCGAATTAGTATTAGTGCGGGCTCTTCGTTGCCGGTAGATAGCGATGAAAGTGATGCGCGGGAAGGCATGCCTGATTTGGATTTTATGCTTGAAATTGGCCCAACATTACAATATCGGTTTTATCAAAATCGAGAGAAAAGCCATAGTTGGATATTTAATTTTCCTATTAGAGCTGCATTTGTAGTCAGAGATTTTGATATTGCTCATCAGGGCTGGGAGAGTAGTCCAAGTGTTATTTATTATGGGGGTAGAGATGGTTGGAAACCAAGCGTGTCGATAGGACCAATGTTTGGGAGTTTGCGTTACCATCAGTATTTTTATGATGTGGAGCGAAAGTATGTCACTAATGATCGAGGGGTTTATGATTCGAAATCCGGTTATGCAGGTCTAAAAATATCATTTTCACTTTATCGAAAATTCCAACAGTTTTCAGTTGCTGGCTTTGTGAAATATGTTGATTTACGGGCAGCGATAAATAAATCAAGTCCTCTAATTCAAACCGATAATTATGTGACTTTTGGAATGGCGATAAATTGGATGTTTGCTGAATCTACAGGAAAGGTAAAAGAAGGTGTGGGTTTCTAGCTAAAGCCCATCCAGCATGCCCTGACGACCACGTGTTAGAATAAATCCTCCAACTATGCCGGCGCAGAACAATTAATATTAACATTCAACGAATATAGAGAGTAAGTGCGTTATTATGTCATTCAATGAAAGAAAGTGTATGGCGGCAACCAATATTTTGAAGCATTATAGAAATAGAATCAGCACGGGTGAATGATGCGCCAGCTATTTAGATCTTTTTTTACTAACGAAAATTGGCCGAGTCAATTACGGTGCCTTTCGTGTAAAACCATTGTATATATTATATACATTACGATTTTGTCGTCTGTTTGTAGTGGCTGTGTTTCTATATCTCCCTATCCAAAGGATTGGCCTGCAAGGAAGATATCACAGGAAGAATGTATCGATATATCTGGAACGTATGCACTACCGGAAAAAAGGCCTCATGTGGTTCTGCACATGTATTTCGAAGAAAAGGCAGAATCACTAAAAATCATACAATATGGCTGTCATTCCATCAGATTTCTTTCGCTAACCGGTTCTAAAGAAATTATCAGTGAAAAAACGTTTTCACTTAAAGCTGCGGGACCAGAAGAGGTACAAATTCAACCTCCACCAGAAGCCAGTTTTATAGTGGGATTAAGTGCCTATGGTTACACTGCAAGTATTGATACCGACGGAGCGCTGCTTGTTCAGTCTCGCTCGTACGCGGTAGGGTTGGTGTTATTTGTTGCTCCTATACTGGTGATTCGAAATAATGAATGGATAAAATATAAGCGGCAAGTTGTGGGTTTTTCTGTTTGATATAGGCTGTAGGAAGGTATGTGAACTAAATACATACCCTCTGCCTCACAAACAAAACAAGCGTTATAAACCACTAGGGAGTGAACCGAAATGCTTAAAATGAAAAAGACTTGTGAGAAGTGTAATACTTTGACAGCAGAGCAAGAAAAAGAATCTGGAACAAAACCTCTCGTATTAAGTAGTGTTGTCCGTGACTATGAGCGTCATTGGACACCAGTCAACTTAGATTTTACCTGTGATAATGTCGATGAACTTGTATCAAAAATACTGAAATTGGGAGGATTACATGAAGGAGGAGATAGTGGTGACTGGGGTTCTATAGCTTATTGTGCAGACCCATTCGGTAACGGATTTTGTGTAATCAATGAATGAAATGAATAGTAGTCAGGGTCAGTGTGTTATTTATTTTACCTTTAAAGTAACGACAACTATCTATGACTATGATTGAAATTAGACGTCCAAAAGAATTAGCACGTTTACGCCGTCTTGCCTTGGCTGCACAAGGTTTGCTACAGGCTCAGCCCTATGGGTGCGGTTTGGCAGGGGCGCGTAAAGCGATTAACCACATAGGTTATGTGCAGATCGATACCATATCGGTGGTGGAGCGAGCGCATCATCATGTTTTTTACTCTAGAGTGCCTAAGTTCAAGCCAGCCATGACAAATCAAATGTTGCTCGATGGAGACATTTTTGAGTATTGGACACACGCGGCAGCTTTTCTACCTATCGCCGATTTTCGCTTCTCCTTGCCCTACAAACACGCTATTAAAAGCGGCCAAACCCATTGGTATAAAACTCCTGATAAGAAACTCATGGGTGAGCTTTTGGCACGCATACGTTCAGATGGCCCCATACGATCCCGAGATTTAGAAACTAACACCACAAAACGTGCAGGCTGGTGGGATTGGAAACCTGCTAAAAAGGCGCTTGAACAGATGTATATGGAAGGCGACCTAATGGTCTGCGACCGTGAAGGTTTCCAAAAAACATATGATCTAACAGAGAGGGTACTACCAGCTCACGTAAATTCCCAAATTCCCAGTATGGAAGAATTTGCGGCGCATATTGTAGATAAACAGTTGCGCTGCCATGGGTTTGCTTCACTCAAAGGACTGACCTATCAGCGGCGAAGTGCTGAACTACGTAAAGCTGTGAAAGCTTTGGTAAACGAAAGGGTGTCACAGCGCACTTTAGAGCAAGTACAATTGAGCAGTGGCGAAGTATTTATAATGGAAACGGGTGCGTTCGAAAGGCTCCTTCCCCGGTTGAACAGCCGCATGTTGATTCTTTCGCCATTCGACAACAGTCTCATTCAGCGAGAGCGGCTCAAAGTACTGTTTCAATATGACTATCAGTTAGAATGTTATGTGCCCGCACCCAAGCGTCAGTATGGCTACTTTTGCTTACCGCTACTTTACCGCGATGAATTTATTGGGCGGATGGATTGTAAAGCTCATCGAAAAACCAGCCATTTAGAGATTAAATTACTACATTTTGAACAACACAATTATGATGAAGGTTTGGTTATTACTGCATTTGTAGACGCCATTATACAATTCTTTCATTTCCAAAAATGTGACTCTGTGTCGTTGACAAAAGTCCACCCAAAACATTTAACCCAACGTTTGCACAGTGCGCTAAAACCTTTAGGGTGACGCCAAGGGTTAAAAACATCTTATTTGGAGGTGTTTCTATCCGCGAAAAACGGTTTCTTTCGCTATATTTAGTCACTTTGCCAATGCGACTTTGAACCTCGTGAGCACTAGGAGTGCTTAACTATGATATTGAGGAGAGGTCTTTAAATTGTCTTTGGACCCAATCCTGAACCTGTTGAAGCTGCTTTAATTTAGGATTGTTTTTTCGGTAAACAAAGTAATGTGCTAATTCGGTATTAGTAAGCGGTGCGATAGTCTCTAGTCTTCCTGACGCTACCCAATTATTACTGAGAGGAAATAACCCGATGGCGACCCCTAAACCATTTTCCGCGGCCATCATGGCTGCCAAATAGGTGTCTAACACTAGCTCCCCCTTGTTGGGAATGCTCTCTTTGCCAATAGTTTGAGCAACCTTTTTCCAATCGTTTTCAGAATTGCGCGTATGAATGAGAGTATGATTCGCCAAATCATCAAGTTGAGTAATGGGGTTTTGCGCCAATAATTTTGGAGAAGCGACTAATCCAGCTTGAGCTGACGATAAAATGTGACAGTGTAGATCATTCCAGCGCCCGTTACCGAAGCGCACTGCGGCGTCTATTGGCTCATGGTCCAAATCCACCAGTGACATAGAGGTTTCTATGCGCAGATCGATATCCGGGTGCAGGGCATTTAACACATGCAGTTTGGGAATCAATAACTCATAGGCCACAAAGGGGATGGTGCTTAAGCGAATAGTGGGTTTCGAAAGTTGCAGCCGAAAAGCACTAAATCCAGAGTGATAGGTGGATAGTGTTTGCGCCGCGATACGTTGGAATGCGGTGCCTGCCTCTGTTAGCTCAATCTTTCGGGTGAGTCGATGAAATAAAGGCACGCCCAGATTGTCTTCTAGCTGTTTGATTTGTTGGCTAATGGCGGACGCGGTAATGCATAGTTCCTCCCCAGCCTTTTTAAAACTGCTGAGGCGAGCCGATGCTTCGAATGTGGTTAGTAGCTGAATGGGAGGTGGCTTTTGATGCATAGGTATTCCACGATGTTGCTGATCTTTTACGTTGTCGTTGATTGTTGTAGATAGTTGATGGGTGCCGTTGACGGTTGATCTAGGCTATCAGTGTTTAATTCTAAGATGGCTATTTATGCGTAAGCCTTGCTTGTTTATAAGCTAGAAATAAGAGTTTGTCCAGGGTAACGAATATCTATAATCTCCAGCCTATAAAAACTTGAATATAAGACTAGTGTATTGCAACTGAGGTATCAAAAATGAAGGAAGAGGTTATTTTACATCAATGGGCGATATCGCCTTTTTGTGGTAAAGTTCGGCGAATATTAGATGACAAGAACATAGCTTATCGGGTAAAGAATTATAATGGGGCTTTGGTCGCTAAGGCGGCGAGCTTATCAAGCGCGGGTAAATTGCCAGTTTTGGATATCAATGGTAAGCGAATCGCCGACAGCCGACAAATTGCTACCTATCTGGAAAAAGAGTTTGATTCGACCCCTTTAGTGCCAAAGAATAGTCAGCAACAAGCAGTGATGAATATATATCAGGATTGGGCAGACGAATCGCTGTATTGGTATTGTTTCTATTTTAGATTGAATTACGATAATGCCTGGGAGCAGGTGGCTACGTATTTTTCTGAAGGGCGGCCCAGCTATGAAAAGCTTATTGTACGTCATTTTGGGCGCGTGCAATATAAAAGAAATTTGATGGCACAAGGGATAGGGCGATATTCAAAATCACAGGTGGAGGAACGTTTCTTATTTTTGTTAGATCAACTGAATGAAACGCTTCATGAGAAGCATTGGTTGGTGGGCGATCGCAAAACCTTGGCAGATATAGCGGTGGCTTCACAGCTTCATGAAATAAAACGTACCAGTCATCTTGTTTCTCGAATGTCTGAGTTTAAAGAGGTGGAGCGTTGGTTAGTTAGCAATGAGGAAAAGAGTTTTCCTCATTGCTAACATGCTTTTAATACGTACATGAGTATACAAATATTAAGAGAGTAACTTGGTTTTGGCTCTGGATAACCTGGAGATAGCCTCTATAAGCTTCGCTGTTTTTGGTCTGGCGTAGACAATTTCGATTGGCTCGAAAGTAGGGGCTTCTGGCAAAATATCGAGGGGTTTGGTTTTTGGTCAACAAGAATATCTGGTACACTGGGCGAACAATTAATTTTAATGCGATGCAATCAAAGCACGCTTTAATCAAGCGTTAAGCGAGTCGAATCGGAGAGCATGTATGTTTGAAGCCAGTTGCCACTGCGGGAATGTACAATTTAAAGCCACGGACCCACCAGAGTCACTGACCAGTTGTAATTGCTCGATTTGCCACCGAATTGGCGCACTCTGGGCCTATTATCCTGCCAAGGATGTCGAGCTGACCCTTAATCAATCCCAAGGGATAGCATATTCCTGGGGAGAGAAGAAATTTACATTCCACACGTGCGACAATTGCGGCTCCACCACTCACTACACGTCTAAACGAAAAGATGGTACTAATCAGGTCGCCATCAATGCGAGAATGGCCGAAATATCCAGTACTGAGAATATTCGGATCAGATATTTTGATGGGGCTAAAAGTTGGAAGTACGTAAATGAGTAATCGCTTAACAAACGCAGGCATTATATGAGTGGTGGCTGACTTTTCAATGTTCGCCCATTCCCGCCATTTTTCGGGAAGACCCCGCAGGAGAATGACAGATCATGTCTGACAAATTACGTGTGAGAGAGGCGACTGGTCTGCTGACTTTCCTCAATACTCAGCTCAAAGGCTGGGCTCGCAACAAAATAAAACAGCGGTTGAAAACAGGGTGCGTGTTGGTCAACGGTCAGCTTGTCAGGCAGCATGATTATCCGCTAAAAGCCGAAGATGAAGTTGAGATTAGGGCGGCGGCTAAGAATATGCAGGGTAAAAATCTACAGCTGGAGATTCTGTATTCGGATCGTGATCTTATTGCTATCAACAAACCAGCGGGTTTATTGTCTGTGGCATCAGCCGATGAAAACAAACGCCATGCGCTTGCAATTCTTCGCAGCCAGCTTTCACGCTCCAAACGCGCGGTAAATTTATGGCCGGTACACCGGCTCGATCGCGATACCTCGGGTGTGTTGTTATTTGCCACTTCACGTGAGATACGTGAAGAAGTCAATGCAGGATGGTCAAGCGCGGAGAAAGTCTATCTTGCGGTGGTTGACGGTTGTCCCAAGCCAGGTCAAGGTACTATTGACCAACCCTTGAGAATGGATGCGGAGAAGTATCAGATGCATGTGGGGCCACATCCGGAAGCCAAAAAAGCCATTACGCATTTTTGCACTCAGCGCACTGTAAACGATCGGGCGCTGCTTGAAGTTCGACTAGAGACTGGACGACAACATCAAATTCGTGCCCACTTGGCCTGGTTAGGATATCCGGTGATTGGTGATCCCCGCTATGGCACTGATGGCCCCCGCATGGGGCTGCATGCATTGCGCCTAAGCATAATGAGATCAAAAACCGGCAAGCGTCTCACCTTTGAGACACCAGCACCCGATGATTTTCTTGATCTTATCCGATAGCAGATTGCACCAAGCCTAATGAATGTAGTTGATCGGATGTTTTAATGAAAAACTGGAAGCTACCCCCTAAAAATGAGCATGCAGAATGTTACTGTTTTTTGGAAAAAGAACCGCATGACACGAGTAACGTTGCCAGCAAGTGATTCGCCTAAAATATACTGCAAATAAGTAAAGGCAGTCAGGTGAGTATATGCGCAGGTGCTTTTGCTGATTTCCAGATTTGGCGTAGACAACTGCGACGGTCTTAAATGTGGTATTTACGATAGGCACTCGGTGGGACACCCGTCCATTGCTTAAAGGTGCGAGTAAATGGACTGGTTTCTGCAAATCCTAATTTGGTGCTGATGTCTTCAATGGATTGATTGGTTTGTACCAGCATTTCGATAGCGGCATCGCGTTTTATCTGGTTTTTAATGGCAAGATAGGTTGTTCCTTCATCTGCCAGTCTGCGTTGCAGCGTATAAGGTTTGATCTTCATGATTTGTGCTAAATCAGGTAAAGTTGGGAGCGCATCCAGTTTATCCCTTATTTCGTTGCCAACTTTTGATGCCCAGTTTTCCGTATTAAAGTTCAGAATTAATAATTCTGTTATGGGGTCTTTTAGAAATGATTGCAAACTAGTAAGGTTTTGTTGGATAGGTTTTCTTAACAGTTCACGGGAGAAAGACATTTTAATGTGGCTACTGTCGAATGATACGGGCGCACCGTAGAACATGGGTCGATAGTCTCTAGCGTAACTTGGTTCTAGGAACGGAAAAGACAATTGATCAATAGGGATTATCTCCTTTCTTAGCCAGCACAGAATGCGGTGAATACAAAAAAAAGAAAACTCAGCAATAAAAGTATCGGAATCTTGTTGATGATGCATGTTTCCAATTTCGATATGGAATAGTTCTTTTTCAACGTGCTGTTTGATATCTAAGCCTTTCCCTAGTATCTGATAAAAACGCACCAAACGATTAATGACTTGCTCCATGGTATTTGCGGAAACGAGCCAATGGGTGAGTAGGGAGAGGCTACCTATGGGCAAGGGTTTATTGCTATGCCCCAGTAGCTCGTCATCTGAGGCGATCATTAGTGCAGTGATAAGTTTGGAATACTGAGTTAACGATACTCTGGTATGAGACTCCTGAAGTAGATGGCGAGGTATTCGGCTAGAGTATAGCAATCTATCAATAACATCTGGTTCTAACGGGACCTTTGAAATCGCGGTATGAACAAAGGAAATACTGATAGATATGGTATTTTTCGCCGAATATTGCATATTTTTAGGGAGTTATCGCTCTGTTCTTAGTCTATATTTGGATCATATATGAACTATAGCACGGCCCTGATCCAAACTGATATGTTGTAAACTATCAATTAAATTGCGTGTGAATGTCATTCCTTCCATGGGGGGGCGGGACCCATAATAGGAGCATAAATCAATGATAACTGAGGAATATACATGGCACTTCCAGAAATTCTAAAAGGCCGATTATCTGTGCCCGCTATAGCGGCGCCATTATTCATTATCTCCGGGCCTGAGCTTGTGATCGCCCAGTGTAAAGCAGGTGTTGTAGGTTCTTTTCCTTCTCTGAATGCGAGGGGGGAAGGGGAGTTTGAAAAGTGGTTGATTCAGATAACGGATGAGCTGGATGCGTACAATCAAGCTCACCCAGATAACAAGGCTGCGCCATTTGCGGTGAATCAAATAGTGCATAGATCCAATGATCGGCTGGAAGAAGATTTAGCGCTTTGTGTTAAATATAAAGTGCCTATTGTTATAACGTCTTTGGGCGCACGTAAAGACCTCAATGACGCTGTGCATTCTTATGGAGGCATCGTTCTGCACGATGTAATAGACAATAAATTTGCCAAAAAAGCCGTTGAGAAAGGGGCTGATGGACTTATCGCAGTAGCGACTGGTGCGGGAGGGCATGCCGGCACGTTGTCTCCAATAGCATTGATCCAAGAAATACGAGCATGGTTCGATGGCCCATTATTGCTCTCTGGTTCAATAGCGTCTGGGGATGCAATTCTTTCTGCTCAAGCTATGGGGGCTGATCTTGGTTACATTGGATCTGCATTTATTTCCACTAAAGAGGCCAATGCAGCACAAGGTTATAAGCAGATGATTGTTGATTGTGGCGCCGATGATATTGTTTATAGTAATTTATTTACGGGTATTCACGGTAACTATTTGAAACCTTCCATTGAAAGTGCAGGGTTGGATCCGGACAATTTGCCTGAAAGTGATCCATCTAAAATGAATTTCGGTTCAGGTGGCAATGCCGGAAGTAAAGCCTGGAAAGATATTTGGGGATGTGGTCAGGGTATTGGTGCGGTTTTAGCGGTGCAATCTACCGCAGATTTTGTTGCGGGTTTAGTCAAAGAATATAACGCGGCGTTTGAGCGCCTCTCTGCTTTAAAGAAACTACAGGGTTAGTGTTAGTTGTGCACGCATTAGTATGATTAGCCTGTACATATAATGTTGATCCATTATTTGATATTTGAGTAGGATAATTTATTGATTCCAATAGTGATAGAAAAATGGCATGAATTCTTAGAAAGTAAAAATGTTGCGTTATTGGATGAGATTTTGTCCGATGATGCCAGAATGCACTCTCCTGTGATTCATACCATTCAGGAAGGTAAGGAGATTACAAAAATGTATCTTTCTGTTGCTGCCCAGACTTTGTGTAACGAACATTTTAAGTACATTCGTGAAGTTTATGACGATGGGTTTGCACTTCTAGAATTTGAAACAAATTTAGACGGCATCCATGTTAATGGCGTAGATATGATTTCTTGGAATTCGGATAATAAAATCACGGACTTTAAAGTCATGATTCGCCCTCTAAAGGCATTGAATGCCGTGCATAAAGTGATGGGCGAAGCATTGAAAAAACTTTGAAGACCTTTATTGAGACTGTGCACAGTCTCGAGCATACCCAGGGAAGTCCAAGTAGCAAAAGTAAAACCTCTGTTCAGTTGTTTATAGGTAATCTAAAAGCCAGGCTGATTGTATAGAATGGTTACCAAATTGAGACGAAGTTAATAGAAGCGAAACTGTAAATCTGATTAACTTTACTGGTGTGACATAATGGAGGAAGTGGCCGGAATATACAGCGACACCATAGTTTTGTTTACAGTTGAGCGTAAAATAGATGGTATTAGTGCTTTCTTGTTCTGTTATATTTTGCGTCTTGTTGACCGATAGGTTTGTATCTATTTAGCTGGTGAGTCCGTATATAGGGATATTTCTTCAAGTCATGCCTAAAATATGAGCTAAACTATAAGAGAGGAGTTAAAATAGTCACATTATAAGTGTGCACATGCGCACTGAAGTGATATGATTCCTTTTGTTCGTTATGAAGTGCCTACTATTTGATCTAAATTTGCTTGATGGAGTAACTACGATGAAACAGCTGTCGCAATTGGATGCAAGTTTTCTGTATCTTGAAACTGAAAAGTCTCCTATGACTGTTGGGGGAACCTTTATTTTTCAGAACCCTGCTGACTCTGAGATGACATTTTCTCGAATTAAAGCTCATATCCAATCACGTTTACAGACGTCACCGGTGTTTCGCCGCCGCCTGGTAGAAATGCCGATGGATTTTGATCTACCTTATTGGTTAGAAGATCCGAAGTTTGATATAGATAATCATGTCTCTTGTCATCACCTGTCTAATGGTTCGTTAGAAGAGCTTCAGATTTTTGCAGAGACAGAATTTGGTAAATCGTTAGATAAAAGTAAACCGCTTTGGGACGCTGTCTTCATTGACGGTTTAAAAGAAGATGGTGATTTTGCGTTGATGCTTAGAATTCATCATAGCGCTATTGATGGAATGGCTGGTGAAGAGATAATCGTGGGATTAATGGACTTTAACGCCTGCCCAGAAGAGCTGCCGCTAGATACGTGGAAGCCAGAGCATTTTTCAGGTTATCGCCCGTTGTTAGCAAAGAGAATTCGCAGTTCAAAAGGTGCAGGGGCTAGAATGTTGGCGTTGGCAAAAGACGCTGCTGGAACAGTGTCTCGGTCGGTCAAATTGCGTACGAATGAAACAGGCATTGCACCGCCGTTCTTTTTCAACTCTCCGCGAACGCCACTTAATGTTATCGTGAGTGGAGAGCGGCGCCTTTCGCATGTACATCTTCCGCTTGATAAGATTAAACAAATAAAATGTTCTCTTGAAAACGCTACGGTAAATGATGTTGCATTGGCGATTTGTTCGGGTGCGTTAAAGCAGTTCATGGAAAACCGAAATGAGAGTATAGAACAATCGTTAATAGCGATGACACCAGTGTCTACTCGAGCGTTACAGGATAAATCGACAGAAAACACCTTTGAGGGCAATAGCGTTTCTTCAATGTTAGTTTCTCTTGAAACTAAAGAAGAAGATACTTTGCAGCGATTTGAAAAAATTCATGCTAATGCACGTAAAGCTATTCAATATAATAGGACGATAGAACCAGAATCGTTACTTGGCCAGCTTCCGCCTATGCTAACTGCGTTGTCGACAAGGTCGCTCCCCAWRMTKRSRKKRWCKCWKWYRNAMWWWGCMNAWWTTTTAATGTTGTAGTCACCAATGTGCCCGGTTCCAGRGTGCCGCTATATATGGATGGTGCGAAATTATTAAGCCAGTCATTGGCGGCTCCCATCTATGATGGCGCAGGGTTTACGATTGCCGTAACGAGTTATGTTAATATTTTGACGATTGGCGTGAATACAACGCCTGGTATTATGCCAGAGCGGGAAGAGTTTCAACGACTAATACAGGATGCCTTTAGCGATCTTTATGAAAAAGCTTGTGGCAAAGATGTAGCGATAGGTACTGATGTTGCAATAGGTTCTAAGGAGAGAGAGATATTGTTCAATACTACAGAAGTGGTGTTGGAAGGCGAAGTTGTATTGGAAAATCGCTCAGCAGTATCCGYCTAGYCTATCAACRTCGCCTTTCCGCCTACCACTCTTATCAATTATGGGTGGTAGGTTTAATATTACTCGGTGACTAGCAATAAGTAATGCCGTTATTCGTTGTCAGTAAAATACTCATCGTATTTTTCTTGTGCTTTCTCACCAAATAGGATGTTACAGGCTTCCATCAGCCCAGTAGACTTTTTAAGTTCACTTCTGCGCACAACTAASGATATTTTTGACCGCCGGCGTAAAAAATCTTCTAACTTGGTAATCATTTCCCTTCGAGCGGCTTGCTCTATCTCGCAGCGGGTATATTCCGCATTTTCAATGAGTAGTTCAGCGTCAGAAGGGTCATTACGTATGTTTTCCAATAAACCTATTGCATACGCGCCATAACGTCGCCATAAGCGCTGTGTTAGGGGTTCTGATGATGATGGGTTGGTAAGGTTATCCAGGTCCATCAGTTGTGCCTGGTGTAGGTATAATTCCTTGGTTGATTCGTGAGGTTCCCCGTACCATTTTTTGTCAGGAAATGGGATATTGATATCCATCGATGCTATTTGCCGAACAATTTCTTCGCCAACGTTAAGGCAGTCTGTAAGTTTTCCTCCAAAGATGCTGATGTGTCGTGTTGAGTTGTCGGAATCGATTGCGTGTTTACGCGATAGTTTGACCCAATCAGCTTCGCCACTGGTACCTTCGATAGCAAGAGGGCGCACGCCACAGCGTTCGGCTATGATGCTTTCTTTGGTTAGAGGCTTGGCAAGGTTAAGTAACGAATTGGCGTTATCAAGGACAAACTGCCTGTCTTTATCCGTTATTCCCGTTGTTGGATCCTCTACTTGCGTGTCAGTAGTACCAATGCAGGTTTTTGGTCCCATGGGAATGACAAAGAACAATCGACCGTCACTAGCAAAAAAAGTTAATACTCTTTTGCTTGTGGTTATTTGGTCGACGATGAGGTGGATACCTTTTGAAAACACATGGTGGTGGAGTGTTGATTGCTGTGTTAGTTGATTGTGTTGATCAACAAATGGTCCGCATGCGTTGATTAATACTTTGGATCGAATGTTGATGGTATTACCATCGATGGTGTTTTTTGCGTTAATTAACCAAGTGTCTTGTTCAAAGGATGCGTTGACCGACTCTACATAATTTGCTGCGATGCAGCCGAAATCCATGCTGGATCGAATGAAGTTGAACACAAAACGAGCATCGTTGTCGTAAAAATAGCAGTCGGAGTATTCAAAACCTGCCTTGGTGGACTTGATATTGACCACAGGTTCTTCAGCTTGGATTCGTCGTTTAGTGAGGTAGCGGGGTGGCTGGGTGTAGAAGCGTCCTATAAGCCAATAGAAAATAGTACCCATATAGACAAAGAAAGCGGGTAATCGAAAACCTTGTTGAATTGTCGTGAAAAAGCGGACTTCCTGGACTCTGGATGGGTAATGTTGCATTAAATGGTTACGGCTTTTGCAGAGTTTGTTGACTAACAAGAGCTCCATGTTTTCGAGGTACTTGATACCACCCCAGGCCAGGTTTGATGAATTGGAGCTTGTGACGCCAGCGAAGTCACCTTTGTCAATTAGAGCTACTTTTACGCCCTTAGCAGCTAACGCGGCGGCAGATACTGCACCATTTATCCCTCCGCCAAGGATAACCACGTCGTAAGTACCCTGAGATAACTTGTTGATATTGGTTTGTCTAAGTTTCATGTCTAAGGTTTAGGCTTTTTACGTTGCAATTGTATAGGTTTATTATAGATTAGATTTCATTGGTTGCTTTAAAATCAACCGGTTGGGGTGGTTTTACGACGTAAAACCAGGCATTATTTTGTACATCATTAATAATTGAAAACCAATGAACCATGGCCAAATATAGTAAAACAACACAAGTATCTGAGAAAACAATCGAAGAATCTATGGCGATAGCCAAAAGCATTCAAAAACCTGGGCAAACGAAGCAGCAGACAAAACTGGTTGCCCAAGGAATTCAAAAAGGAATAGATCAATATAAAAAACAACAGAAACAAAAGGCCCGGGGTCGCGATAAGGCAAGTAAAAAAGCGTCGACACAAAAACAAGAGGTTCAGGAAGTTAATGTAAAAGCTGGAATGGATTGGAACATGGTCTTGCCTTGGGGCTTGCTGATTGTATCTTGGGCTGGTTTCTTGGGTTGGGTATTGTTGTGATGCTGTTTGGTCTTTGTAACCTGAAATTTGGCTTTACGGATGTCTGCGTCTAAGCCCCAAACCCAGCCCCATTAGACCAAGGCCAAATAAGGATATGTTTGCTGGCTCTGGCACGGTAGTCGAATAAATAGTGACATTATATTTATCGTCCTTATATCTAATGACTGAGTCTGAATGCCAATACAATGTCGGGCTTGTAGCACTGTAAATATCCGTAGTGTTTGCACTTACCATATTGGATGATAGTAGGTTAACCACAAAAATGGTGCTAAGTATTTTTCTCATTTGTATCACCGTTAATAGAAGATTCAAGAGTAGTTTGGCTGATAATTTAGGCTGCAATATTAAGGCCATCTGGAATTACATCTTCCATGAATTGGATTGTTGAGTGAGCCATATAGGTGCAGCGCGAGGAATTGTTGGCATCGAGTAAACTGGATTGTACAACGACTGATATCACACGCCATTTTTTRCGGATTGGATAAATCAAAAAYCAATAGACGGTCATATCTTTTGCAGATTGAGAATGYTAATGCATTGCGAATTARGAATGTCAAAATAARKAATACAAATAWGTASGTTCTACGTTKCCCCTATYGTCCGTGYCGGATAGTTTGAAAACRAAATTTTTGWATATTTGTTTGATTTACCGAAGAATTAWTAATMGGTWCCATTTTATTCTCACCTTGGTATATRCATTGCWGCATTRATGATAAATACGCAATCTCTGARCAACACTTTCGCTAAAAGCGTCWAAATGAAAACAGAGCTGCTATTTCTATAGGCCAGAAACTTTACATCTTATAACTAGAGGTATTGGAGGTGGTTTTATGACTAAGGAATATTGTCGCGCATTTGGATTCATTATTGGTGCGGGTTCTATATTTTTCCTTGTTTCCTGTGGTCCTTCTGATAAGGAAGAGGAGCGCAAGATAATTCAGGTGGCACAGGCCGAGGAAAGTCAGGCTGACACTATAACCCAGCAGCAGATAGAGGATTTGGCAATTTATTCTCTAGATGAAATCCAAATGGGCGGTGATTTTTCTTTTAGTACACAAAAGATGGTTACCTTCGATTTAAGATTTTCAGAAATTCAAAATGTCGCACAGATTTCGATATATATGTATACCGGTGAAGACGGAAGCGCGTCAAAAGATTTGTTAGAAAGAGGAGTGATTTATAATTCAGCCAGGTACCGAGGGATGTTAACGGTTCCAAGTTATGTTGACAGCTTACTAGTCGTTAAAGATGGAGCTTTGTCTGATGCAATCGAAGTAGCTATAGATCAAAACAACCGGTTACAATTCACCTTCGAGGAGTGGTTATGAAATGTCGTATCATGTGTTTCTATATTCTATTGTTGGCATTGGTTCCTATTTTACTAGTTGCAGATCCGATTTTTCAGACACAATTATACCAAGATAACGATGATAGTTTTATTAAATTCGGGTCTTCAGTTGCTATATTCGATGAATTTGTTGTCGTTGGTGCGCCGGGTCAGGCGGGTGAATATGGACAAACTTGTATTTATAAGAGGCTTGATCAGAGTTGGCATTCAGATTTCTGCTTATCAGTTGTATCTGCTTTTTATCTAGAACCTGGACAATTTGGGCGTTTTGTCTCGATATCTGAAGAATATGCTATTGTTTCTTCTCTTCAGCAAGGCGCGGGGAGAATGGGCGTTGTATATATTTTTAAACATCAGAATGGTATCTGGGATCAACAGGCGGAGCTCATTAAATCAGACCCTGCCACTGACGATACTTTTTCTGGTGCAGTTGGTATCTCGGGGGATTATGCGGCTGTTGGCTCTCCGGCCCTGGGTGCCAGTCATGAGGGGGCTGTGTATATTTACCAAAACACCGATTCAGGTTGGGTAAGCAATGTAAAGATATCGTCCATTTCTCTTATTAAAAGCCATAAGTTCGGAACAACGGTCGGGATGTTTGGGGATTACTTGATTATCGGTGATCCCGAACATGGCAGGTCGCGTGAAGGCGCTGTATATATCTATAAACGCGAGGATGAAACGTGGAACTTACAAGCGAGCTTAAAAGGAGGGGCCGTCACTAAGGGTGGGGATTTTGGTAGTGCTATTGCAATTACCGATGAATATGCCGTGGTAGGCGCGAAGTCAGAAAATGATCCAGATGTTAAGAAAAATAAAAAAGTAGGAGCTGTTTATGTTTATAAAAGAGAAGGAAAACTTTGGCATCATCAGGCGAAACTTGTTTCTAGTGATGCCTCTATGGGAGATAACTTTGGTTCTTCGGTGTCGATTTATGGGGATTATATTGTTATAGGTGCAGAAAGAAACGAATCGTCGACTGGATCAGCCTATCTCTATAAAAATATAGCTGGATTATGGACAGAGGTATTTAAGTTTGAGGCAGAAGATGGGGAAAAACAGGATAGTTTTGGACACGCGGTTTCCATTTATGAAGAGTATCTTGTAGCCGGGGCACATAATAAAAATGGTGGGGAAAACCAATCAGGAGAAGTCTATGTCTATTACCTTAATCCCAACACTGATAAAACGCAGCGAGAAGTGGAGCTTTCAATTGCCTTCGCATCAATAAATACTAGCGAAAATACAACTGATTCCGATGCTGATGGTATTAGTGATATAGATGAAGTCAGTGTGTTTGGTACGGACCCCAATAATGCTGATTCAGACAATGATGGATTATCAGATAAAGAAGAAATTTTTGTATATCAATCTGATCCATTGAGTGCTGATACCGATAATGATGGATTACTAGATCTTGATGAGGTGATACTATACAACTCGGATCCGACACTAAGTGACTCTGATAACGATGGCTTTTCTGATTTTGATGAAGTTACTTATAATAAAACAGATCCATCACTGATAGATTCTGATGGTGATGGTTTTACAGATCAGGAAGAAATAACAGATATCAATACGAACCCTTCTCTGGCAGATACCGACGGCGATGGCATTACAGATAATGAAGAGATAAATATCTTTAAAACGGACCCCTATCTTACAGATTCTGATGGTGACGGTTTTAGTGATGGCAATGAAGTGACTTATTATGAGACAGACCCACTGGATCAAGCCGATTCACCAGGGTCGCCAACGGTTAGTAATTCATACACTCCTGCAGAAGGACAGGTAGGAACAATGGCTTTTGAGGATCAGTGGCCACTGAAGGGCGATTATGATTTTAATGATGCTGTTTTCAATTATAATGTGGAGGAAACCAAACAGGATGGGTTAATTAAGCAGATTGTACTAAAACTCCTCCCCGTTGCTAGAGGGGCTGTTCACGATAACTCCTTAGAGTTGCTGATCAATACACCGATTAGCAATATTTCGTTTTCCAGCATAACGTCAAAAGGGAATACCGTTACGCTGAACCCTATAGCTGATGGCAATAAAACGTTGTTTTCTGTTATCAAAAGTATAAAAGACGCAATTCCCCCTCCACCAGGTTTCAAAATGTCTAACACACTATCAGGAAGCCCAAAAGTCAATGGGCAATTGTATACCGTGACGATTGCATTTAATTCTCCTGTAGCACCATCGATTCTAGGGGCTCCTCCATACAATAGCTTTATATCACGGACTCTGGCGAATGGTGAGGTTTTGGAAGTTCATTTTCCTGGACATTTCCCGTCGAAAAAAGCTTCTAGAAGGCAGTTCGGTCAGTTTGACGATGACTCAGATGTGACGCAGGATCGTTACTATCAGACCGAAGACAATTTGCCATGGGCTATGCTAATTCCCTCGGTTTGGCATCATACCAAGGAGCGAGTGGATTTATCAAATGGGTATCCAGATATACTCAATTGGGCGTCTAGTCGAGGTAAGAAAAATAAAACCTGGTATAAAAGTAAGCGTCGTGGAAAATTTGTTTTTGAAGATGTCACTGATATTTAGATTTCTAAACGCTCATGTCAGGTTTCTCTCCATAGGTATAAGGACTCTACACCGTCAACAATGGAGCGCCATGCTAAGAATGAGCATATTACTCCAGTGCAACGGTAGGAATTGTATCAACAGCGAACCAAGTCCATTATTGGAAAATTTAAATATTGGCTCGATGTTCATTCTTCCACTGATGAGGTGGCGGCATGATGGGTATAGATCCAAGAGTTGGCACGCCTATCGACAACTAGCCTGACAGAGGTGGGCTTTAGTAATGCGGAATCCTCACCAGTTGCAATAATAGTGAGAGAAGCACTTTCGTTAACAAAATTATACTCTTTTCTTATTGAATACGAACAGGTCACAATATTTCCCAGCTTCACTTATAGATATATCACATTTAGATTCTCTTAGAATAACAAACCCTAGCTTTGTTAAACGTAACTCTGTATAAATTAAGAACCTTAAAAATAATAATAATAAGGAATTTCAAGATGCTTTTTAAAAAATGGCACCTCCCCTTGGCGTTATTAGCC
>NVVG01000259.1 GCA_002402125.1 Moraxellaceae bacterium | reverse complement strand
TCATTTAAATTACTCCAATTTCTGACGCCCATGATAACCCGATTAAAAAAATGGGGCGGTTTTATGCAAGAATGCAGCGTAGCGGAATGGGCATAAAACCGCCACAGTTTTTAAATTCGGGCTGATCTGCTCGTTAAAGGATAGGACCACCTTCGTCTTATATGCTAAGTCCCAATTTCTTAAATTGTTCATTCATTTTTCGTTAAACCAATTATCCATCTCAGCAGAAATTGATTTCACGGCTGATTTAAGTACAAGCCAAGAAAAAAATAAAGAACACGCCATAATCGATAGATACGTCATCGAAGAGTAACCGACAATGCTAATATCATTTGTGGTTTCTAATATCCGAGCAAGCAGACTCCACGAACCAGGTACGATTGTTAAGCATAATGAAATAAACAGGGAGGATAATGCGGCGATAGACAGTTTTTTAATAAAACTCATGATAGACACCTATTAGTTAAGAAGTTTAATTTTTCCCAATACCGCATTATATTTCGGTATTTAGGGTTTCCAATAAATCTAATCAATTAACAATGTCTACAAGTATCTAATCTAGCACCTAATTTTTAATTCCGCAAAATTTAACGTCTCTATAACTGGCGGAGCGTCAACGACGTCCAGACCAACAGCCTTTTCGTTGAGCGATTGTTGATAAACCTGTTATGTGCTTTATTTATGAACAACATTACCACACTCTTCGCAACGCCACATTTTCCCATTTTCAGGCTTCATTTTCCCTGCACAGTTTTGACAGCGAATATCTCTGTTAGAGTATGCCCTTAGAGACAACATAATAGCTGCAACAATTAGAAATACTGGAGCAAACCAAGAATTTCCGATTGTTAGTAAGTAAGCCCAATCAACCACACCATTTCGGTGAATCTCATCCTGGGAATTATGACTCCATGCAATGAACATCATTAGAATTGCAGGAATAAGGCCTACAACACTAGAAGTTACGATAATTCCTAAATTACTTTTACTCATACTTTCACATAACGCCGTGATCACTGGAAATTTACGCTGGTGACTGGTTTTGCTAAAGTGCAACGGAAGCAAAAGCAGGCGCCAGTGTAAAATTTCCAGTGCATCGCCTCGTTAAAGGACGAAGCGCAATTTCCTGTGGCGCGGTACGCGCCCAATATCATTTTTTAGGTATTAGCCTTAAGTTTAATTCGTATACGCAGTTTATCGTGTTCGTCAGCGTTATCCCAGGAATCAAACATCCCAAACCAATACAATCGCTCGTTCAACGTCAGGCCACCTATACCATCAATTGCTATAGTCTTGAATTTTGTCCATTGCTCATTAAATTCATCTGAAATAGATTTAGATTTGAACCATACATTACCATGCCATTTGGAAACAAGAATGTTCAGATCATCTATGGACTCTCCACTGTCTTTCCAAGAATTTATCCATTTTCTTAAGCTAACAAATGATTCCGGCTCTTCATCAGCAATTGATTGTACTAATTCATCCAAGTTCATATTTTTAGGATCTATTTACCCTTATTCGTTAAGCATTTATACTCCATCTTTATCATACCATAACCGCCACCTGAGCCATTTACAGCAATATAGAAATTTGAATCTTGTTTTAGAGTCTCTGGAGATACAACCTCCTTGAAACCACTTGGAACGCTACCATACGTAAACCGACCTAGCTTTTTGTAGTTCCCATCCACTTGCCAAACTATGCGTTCGAAATTCGGTTTTCCATTCAATTCTTCAACAACTGCGATATACCTAACTTGTGGTCGCCCATTAAGTATATTTACATTAACGTTACAATCACCGTCTATATCAACAGTCATTTCAATTTCGTATGAGCACGCACTCAACAAGAGTGAAATGGCTAGAGCAAAGTACTTCGATAGTTTCATAGTATGTTTAACAGCTTAATATAGCGCGGCGTCGACATTTCACGCAGCGACATATCCAATTTAATAGGAACCAACTATCGTTCTTTTTGACCGCTAAATCAACACGTTAGAAGCGTCACACACCAACCTACTTTGGCAAAGTATATATCGATATACATATCCAACAATTGTGAAGCCTAGAATACTGCCTTTTTCCCCCTTAAAATCAAACGGTTATGGAAAACAGAGATTACCTCTCGTAAATATAGCGCCGCTTCCACAAAACTACGAACATATTTCAGCCAATGCGGTGGGTTGCATACTAAAAACAATGTTGATCTTTTTTAGATTCGCATTTACTATTATTGAACACCTGATAATAGATACAGTATATTATGGACGATATAAAAGTACCCATCCCCGTTAAACCGGTGAAATTTCTCGATCAATTCCGTCAATTCATACGAACTGACGGGAAAAGTTATGCCACCGAAAAAACCTATGTTGACTGGGTTAAGAAATACATCCTATATCATAAGAAACAACACCCAAAAGATATGGATGCCTGTCACGTTGAAGAATATTTAACCTACCTCAATGTTCAATGTAACGCATCGACCAATACTCAACGTACCGTACTTAATGCACTGGTATATTTATACAATCAATTTTTAAAACAGCCCGTTGAAAAACTGAATTTTCGGTATGCGAGAAAACCCACACGCATTCCAACCGTTTTTACACATGATGAAGCAATGGCAGTCATTAAACATTTGGATGAAGGTTATCGTTTATTGGGGAAATTGATGTATGGCTGTGGGCTTAGAATCTCTGAAGCGGTCAGATTACGTATCAAAGATATCGATTTTGATATGGGTTACATTGTCATTCGTGAAGGTAAGGGGGCAAAGGATAGAACAACGTTATTGCCTAAATCCATCATTGATGATCTTAAACATCAAGTTAACGTAGTTGAAAAACTACTCGCTTTAGATATGGCGAGAGAGCTGGGCCCTGTTTATTTGCCAAACATGTTAGATAAGAAATATCCTCGTGCCGGTTATTCTATCGGTTGGCAATATCTCTTTCCAGCCAACAATACCAGTATCGATCCTCGATCGGGCATTGAACGTCGGCATCATATACATCGAGCAACAATTCAAAAACAGGTAAAGATTGCTATCAATGCTGCTGGGATTCGCAAACAGGCAAGCTGCCATACCTTCAGGCATAGTTTTGCCACCCGCTTACTACAAAATAAATATGACTTGCGTCAAATTCAAACATTAATGGGTCATTCAGATATTAGAACAACTGAAATTTACCTTCATGTTATCGAAGAACTAGGGGATCATGTTGTTAGCCCTATCGACTAATGACAATGATCGTAAACTCACTCGTTAGATAACTGGATGCAGCAATTCTTCGTTAGCCTGCAATCGACGACTATTTTCTAGCGCAAGATCAACACTACGTTGCCAGGTTTCTTGAGTTAACCAGGCCACATGGGGAGAAACTACCACATTGTCCAAGGCAAATAAGGGGTTGTGTTGTTGAGCAGGTTCTTCGACAAACACATCCAAGCCTGCCGCGAACACATGGCCTGTGGTTAGTGCAGCATAGAGTGCATCTTCATCGACTAAACCACCGCGGGCGGTATTGATAAATACTGAGCCAGGTTTCATTGTTTGAAATGCCCGGGCATTCATCATGGAAGTCGTTTGCTCATTGAGCCCAACATGCAATGAGACAATATCTGCGCTTGCTAACAAAGCATCGAATGCCATATAGGGATAGTTAACATTGGATTTTTCCGCGGTAGCGGTATAGATCACCTTGGCTCCCATCGCCTCTAGAATAGGGGAGACTAGTTGGGGTATCGACCCGTATCCCACAAAACCGACGGTTTTACCTCTTAATTCAAATAGGCGTTCTTGCTCCGCGGAGCTAAGACGCCAGCGACCACTACGAGTAATCCGGTCCATTTTTGTCAGTTGTTTTAACGTCGCCAATATCAACATGATAGTGACTTCTGCTACCGCATTACTATTGGATCCCGGCATATTACACACCCGAATGCCCCGTGCTTTGGCGGCATCAAGATCGATGGTGTTTACCCCAACACCCACCTTTTGGATAAACTTCAGTTGTGGCGCCTGATCCAATAATTGTTGGGTGACCGGGGTTAACACATGCCATAACACATCGGCATCTCAGAGCGCCTTTGCTAATGCTATATTGTTCGCTTCGGTGTCTTCCCCACTACACAAAACAATCTCAAAACCTGGATTGTTGGCCGCAATCATCGTTTGTAACTTCTCTCCGGCATCGAAGTGGAAGACTATTTTCATAACAGATACTCTTTAGGGGGTTAATTGTCCCCATAGGACAATAAATGCCATTATAACCAATATTGCGGCCAATTCTCCCTACAAAGCACTAAAGCCGGGCTTGGTTACTCCAAAACAGCCTAAAAACCGAGCTATAAATACTACCGTCTATTGTCAATTTGCCGTATCATGATAGAAATATAAGTCTAAGAAGGACTTGTCCTGGGAGTTAATTATGATTTCTGTTTCCACCACAAACATACCCCTAAGCCATCCGAATACCAATGTGGTTACTCCGGGTGGGGAGCCACGCCTGGCACCCGAGCAGGTGCAACCCACCGTTAATCCTGATAATTCTGTAAATGCGGCGCCAACAGTCGAGCGGGTAGAAGTCCAGCCTAGTAGTGATGCACCCGCAGCTCAACAAGAGCTACCGACACAAGAACCCGTTGTAGTATCTACTGAGGGAGACCCGGCACGAGATAGGGTACTAAGCACTGCAACAACCGTGGAATCAGCGCCGGTTGCACCAGCGACTGCACCGGTAGAAACTTCAGAACCCCTAGCTGCTCCAGCGGCTCCAACAACAACCGAACCTACCGTACTTTCCGTAGATCGATTAAGAGTTATTCCTGAGAGCACAGCAGCAACGCCAACAGCGGCAAATGAAGAAGTGATTCGAGTGGCAACCGAAGCTCCTCCGCAAAATTCACCCGTCGCAACTGAATTAGAAAGCACCGAGCGACAGGTCTTTGGTGGCGCTATTGATGCTCCAAAAGAGCAACAGCCTGGTTAACTTTCCGGTTAGCGTTTTAGTCATCGAAAAAAGTAAAAAGGCGCTGCACAAATCTTATCGAAATGTGCAGCGCCTTTTTAA
>NVVG01000258.1 GCA_002402125.1 Moraxellaceae bacterium | reverse complement strand
AGGAAGAGAAGCTGGCATCACATTATGCCGGTGGTGATACTGGAGCTAAAGCTTCACGCAAGAATAAGAGCAAGAAGAGCACCCAAACAAATAACCAAACCCAAGATGATGAGATGCCAATCCATGTCGATGGCTTAGAAGAAGTCATTGTGCTTAATTTGATGGCCAAGCCTGGTGAGGCTTTTGACGGTGTGGAGCTTGATAGGGCATTAACCTCTTGCGGGTTTCGCTTTGGTGATATGAATATCTACCATCGTTACGAGCAGCATATTGGGCGAGGACCGTTGCTATTTAGTATTGCGAATGTTGTGGAGCCGGGAACCTTTGATCCAGATAATTTAGAGGTATTTAGTACCCCGGGTGTTTGTATGTTTATGAAATTACCGGGTCCCAAGCGTTCCGTTCATTCTTTTGAGTTGATGGTGGAATGCGGTCGAAAGATTGTGTCTCTACTCAATGGTGATATGAAAGATGAGCACCATAGTATAATGACTCAACAGACAGTTGAGCATTATCGCCAGCGCGTATTGGATTTTGATCGTAAATTGCTCTCACATCGAGTTACGCAACGAAGTTAATTTGAGTAATAAATAATGAAAACCAAGAAGGGGTGCACTGATGCACCCCTTCTTGGTTTTGAGTGTTGTCTTTTTAAATTGTCCGGCTCGGCAAGTACATGAATGCTTCGATAAGAGCAGTATTAGGAATGTTATTTCAGAAATATCTGAGGCAAGGACGCCGAAGTTACGCCTACAGGGATGTATTTACGGTGTTTTCTGAAATAACATTTCTAATACGGAACGTTTCTGAGGGTGCTGTCGAATAAATTGCTTTGATTTCTTGTATGATGTTCTTACGTTACTGTGAATTCAAAAATGCCCTTATAGTTGGTTGCCCACAGTGTTTTATTCGCTCAATAACAAAACCGTTTTTATATGACCACATTGGAATCCCGTGCTCAGACCCTAAGAAGCACGCTGCAAGATTACAATTATCACTATTACGTGATGGATGATCCAAATGTCCCTGACGCCGAATACGACCGGCTATTTAGAGAGTTAAAGTCTCTAGAGGAGGCGAACCCAGAGCTAGTAACATCGGATTCCCCCACTCAGCGGGTGGGTGACAAGCCGCTGGATGAATTTTCCCAGGTGACCCATAAAGTCCCAATGCTGTCTCTTGATAACGTCTTTAACCATGATGAGTTGCTAGCTTTTGATAAGCGCATCAAGGCCCGCCTAGAGCGAAACGAAGAAATTGAATATGTCTGTGAGCCCAAATTGGATGGGTTAGCGGTAAGCCTGCTGTATGAGAACGGCCTGTTTGTTCAAGCAGCGACACGAGGTGACGGCCAAACCGGCGAAGATATCACCCATAACATTCGAACCATTGAATCGATACCGCTGAGGTTGTTAGGAGAAGGCTTTCCTGCCGTTTTAGAAGTGCGTGGTGAGGTTGTTATGCCTAGGGCAGGCTTTGCCGCCATGAATGCCAAAGCAGAAGCAGCGGGCGAGAAAACCTTTGTTAATCCTCGTAACGCAGCAGCCGGCAGCTTACGCCAGCTAGATTCACGTATAACCGCATCAAGACCACTGGATATGTACTGCTATTCAGTAGGTTTTGTTGAGGGAGGCGAGTTGCCTTCGACCCATTTTGACATTCTCAAGCAGCTGAATGTCTGGGGGTTAAAACTTAATCCAGAAGTGCGATTAAACGTCGGTGCCGATGCCTGCTCGTCTTATCATGACGATATTCTGGCAAAACGTGAAGCCTTGGATTATGACATCGATGGTATCGTTTATAAGGTGAATGACCTCAAGTTACAACGTATGCTGGGGTTTGTTGCTCGCGCCCCACGTTGGGCCATTGCTCACAAATTCCCCGCTCAAGAAGAGCTCACCACCCTGTTAGATATCGAGTTCCAAGTCGGTAGAACGGGAGCGATAACCCCGGTGGCGCGATTAGAGCCCGTATTTGTCGGTGGTGTTACCGTGAGCAATGCCACATTGCACAATATGGATGAAGTTCGACGCATGGATATTCGCATTGGTGATACTGTGGTCATCTATCGCGCTGGTGATGTGATTCCTAAGGTGGTTAAAGTCTTGTTTGATAGGCGTCCAGCCGATGCGGTAGCGGTGGAAATGCTAACCCATTGCCCAGTGTGCAATTCGGCCGTTACTCAAGTAGAGGGTGAGGTGGTTGCACGTTGTAGTGGTGGACTCTATTGCCATGCGCAGGTGAAAGAGGCGATCAAGCACTTTGCCTCCCGTAAAGCCATGGATGTGGACGGGTTAGGCGACAAATTGGTAGAGCAATTGGTCGATCAAGGGTTGATAAATACCGTCGCTGACCTATATTGCTTGCCCGTAGATGAGGTTGCCGGGATGGAGCGGATGGGAGAGAAATCGGCGCAAAACCTTGTGAAAGCACTAAATGTCAGCAAGCAAACCACATTAAAACGGTTTCTATTTGGCCTAGGGATTCGTGAAGTGGGGGAGGCTACGGCGTTAAATCTGGCCAATTTCTTCGGTAACTTGGATGCCGTGATGGCTGCTGATTTGGAGCTGTTACAGCAGGTGCCGGACGTAGGGCCTATTGTGGCGGTACATATCGTTGAGTTTTTTCAACAATCTCACAATGTTGAGGTGGTGGAATCGTTGATCGCTGCAGGGGTTTGTTGGGAAGAGGTTGATGTTGACCATGATCAGGTTAAACCATTGGAGGGTAAGACCTATGTGTTAACCGGCACACTTACCATGATGGCAAGGGATCAAGCGAAAGAGTATTTGCAAAAATTGGGGGCAAAGGTGAGTGGCAGTGTATCGAAGAAAACCCACTGTGTTATTGCCGGGGAAAATGCCGGCTCGAAGTTAACCAAAGCCGAATCCTTGGGGGTTGATGTGATAACCGAGCAAGAGTACGTAGATTTATTAAGCCATTATGGTATCGAGGTCGAGATATGAAGTGGTGTTTTTCCCGTAATGTAAACCTCAGTATTGTTTTTGTGTTCTTGTGCCTGACCGGTTGTGTCTCATCACCGCCGCAGAACCTTGATAATATGTGTAAGATTTTTGAAGAAAAGGGCGGCTGGTATGAGGAAGCAAAGGCCTCCCAGGAAAAATGGGGGACATCAATCCCAGTGATGATGGCCATCATTCATCAAGAATCAAAGTTTCAAGGCGATATAAAACCTAAATTTGAATGGTTTTTTATCATACCTTTAGGGCGACCATCTTCTGCCTACGGTTATTCTCAAGCATTGGATGGTACCTGGGATGTATATATTAAAGAGTCTGGAAATTGGGGGGCGGATCGAGATGATTTTGAAGACGCGATCGATTTTATTGGTTGGTACAATTCAAAGAGTTATAAACGCAACAAAATTAAAAGAAATGATGCCTATCATTTATATCTGGCATATCACGAAGGGCAAGGTGGATTCGAGCGGCGTACGTTTAAAAACAAAACATGGCTAAAGAAAGTAGCAAAAAAAGTATCTGCACGAGCCATTAAATACCGTAAACAATACTGGGGCTGTAAAGAAAGTCTTGAAGACACAGGGTGGTTTTTCTAATGGATAATGAGACAGCTGGGCAATTTCTTGAGGTGCCTTGGGACGCGTTAGAAACAGACACGTTACGAGCCTTGGTAGAAGAGTTTGTTACTAGGGAAGGTACGGATTACGGAGAGGTTGAGTTATCACTGGAACAAAAAGTTGATCGGGTAATTGATGGTTTTAGGAATAAAAAATACCTGATTTTGTTCGATCAGGAGATGCAAAGTTGTCATATTGCAGAGAAAAAAAGGTGGGATGAATCAGCTACGTAGTTTATTGGCGTAACTGATCTACCCCACAAGGGCTTAGTACATTAACTGTCGGCAGCAATGTTAGTTTATCGATAAGAATTGATCTGCATCCATGGAAGTTTGTGCTGAAAACTCTTCCATAGGAACGTGACCGGCATCCTTATAGGTGATTGTTTGTGCGTGCGGTACATCTTTTTTCCAGTTTTCCACGTGGGATACAGGGATCCATGCGTCCTCTTCTCCCCACATAACTAAGGTCGGCACGGTAATATCCTTTATTTTAGCGATGATGTCAGGGTGACCATTAAAGTGTCTAAAAGTCAGAAATAAATCCACCATGGCGTCACGGCCTCCGGGGTGGGTTAATAARTCAAAGTAGCGATCAAAGACACCTTTGTGGATGTTTTCCGGTTGTCCGTAGACGTCTCGTACACAGGCATTAACAACAAATCTAGGGGCTGCTAGTCGGCCGATGCGTTGAAAACCTGGTGTGGACACCAATTTCATTATAAAAGGCAGTTTTTGTTTGTAGCCCACGGGGTCAATTAGAATTAATTTATTAACCCGTTCAGGGTAGGCGGCGGCATAGTTCCATGAGATAAAGCCGCCTAAAGAGTTTCCTACCAGGTGAAAGTCCTTAATGTCTAAGGCGTCGACAAATCGATTAAGTAAATTCACCGAGTATTCCGGTGTAATGGATTGCCCGGGTGCGCTTGGGTCTGATAAGCCAAAGCCAGGGATATCGAAACGAATAATGCGGTATTTTGATTTTAGCGCCTCAACCCAACCGTCCCAAGTGTGTAATGAAGCCATAACGCCGTGGGTCAACACTAGCACGGGGCCTTCACCTTCATCTTGGTAGTGGATGAGGGTATCGTCAATCTTAATATATTTGGAATGCTCGCTGGCGTATTTGCTTTTAAGTGTCTCAGGGGATGTGGTGTGTAGGCCTAGATTTTTAAACGGGCGAAGGAATATGCTTAGCCAATTAGGGCGAGGTTTTGAGAGGGTGTAAGTTGACATCTGCAGAGACCTAGCGGTTATGATTATTATTTCCAATAGTGTACATGCGTACTCTTGGTGAGTGCAAGTTTAATTTGTTTCGCTTTGTAACCCATGTAAAGTAGGGGGTCGTATACATATTATTGGTGTTTGTATGTGTTCGAATTTTCTGTTGTTCAGATCTGTTTGTGGGTTTGAATATGTTTATTTATATTGTTATGAGTAATTGGTTGTAATTATCAGTGTCTTTTAGGTATCTTTCGATACCGCTTTATCGGTATCCGGACTAAA
>NVVG01000257.1 GCA_002402125.1 Moraxellaceae bacterium | reverse complement strand
GCTCACGATATGCTTTTGGAATGCCAGGGCTGGGTAGCTACTTCAAGAAGGTGGGGGTTATTCCCGCTAGCCGCCGAGCCGTAGGAGCTGCGCTGGGCGTGGGGGATGATGTTATCGTCTGGCCAGGGGGCGAGCTGGATGCTATGCGGGCATGGAAAAAAAGGGATGAAGTTGTGCTGGGTAATCGTAAAGGTTTTGTGCGTCAAGCTATCCGCTCCGGTGTGCCGATAACACCGGTTGCTACCATTGGTGGTTCGGATACAGTTTTTGTTGTCTCTGAAGGGCGTTGGTTAGCCAAGAAGCTGGGTATAAAGAAATTCTTTAGAAGCGAGATGTGTCCGATAGTCATTGGCGCACCCTTTGGCCTCTCATTAGAGGCGTTACCCATGCATATCCCTTTGCCCTCCAAAATTAGGGTCGAAATACAGGATCCCATCGAGGTTAGTTGCGATGAGGATAAGCAGAACGATGCCGCTTATGTTGATTCTATTTATGCGCAAGTGGAGCAAAGCATTCAGGCGGGGGTTGATCGGTTGGCAAAGAAGCGTAGATTTCCGATCTTTGGTTAGGGTATACATTTTGGTGTTCGAGTGTTCACTCTGTTGGCTAGTTATAGTTTGTTGATGTAGTTTTTATCGAGTTGAATGTAAAAATATCAATCAATGCTTGCTTACTGCGAAAATCTCCGTAGAATGCGCGTTCTCTATCGGGCCGTTAGCTCAGTTGGTAGAGYAGTTGGCTTTTAACCAATTGGTCGTGCGTTCGAGTCGCACACGGCCCACCATATTTAAGAGCCCCTGATACTTAGCGTATTGGGGGCTTTTTTATGCCTGATAATTGTGTGTTGTGGTTGCTACGGTAGGGTTGGCTTATTGCTAGGTAGTTGCTTACTTTACTTACTTTAGCTGCTTACTTTAGCTACTTACTTCAGTCACCTGACTTGTTAATGAACCCTTGTTTAAGGTGGTGGTGATGGTGTCGCCTATTTTTGCTCTGGCTGCATCTTTAATTAACCTGCCTTTGGCATCTTTTGTGATGGAGTAACCGCGGCTAAGGGTAGCCAGTGGGCTCAGGGTATCTAAACGATGGGCAAGATTAGCCAGTGAGCGCTGGCTATCTTTTAAAGCTTGTTGGCAGGCCAATTGACTTCGTTGCTGCAGGGATTTAATGCGTTGTGATAATTGTTCAATATGATGGTTAGGTGTCTGCGCTTTTAATTGTGCGGACAGCGTGCCTAAGTCTGCGGTGCGTAAATTGATTAATTGTTTGATGTGTAGTGTTAGTCTGCTTTCAAGGTCGTCGAGGCGTTGGCTATGTGCTTCCAGGCGTTTGCCAGGGTGGACTAAGCGTTTTTCTAACCAGGCTAGCGACTGTTGATGCTGACTAATATGGAGAAGGATGTTGTCTTGTAACCAATCTTGGTAGCCGGCAAACGTACTGTACAACTCGTCTTGATCCTGGCTTAACATTTCTGCTGCTGCAGAGGGGGTTGGCGCCCGTAGGTCGGCAACAAAATCAGCTATGGTAAAGTCTACTTGGTGCCCTACAGCGGAAATCACGGGAATTTTGCTCGCGGCTATAGTGCGTGCAAGTTGCTCGTCGTTGAATGCCCACAAATCTTCTATTGAACCACCGCCTCGGCCAATAATGAGTACGTCACATTCCTTGCGTCGGTTGGCGGTTTTGAGGGCCTTGATAAGTTGCGCTGGCGCTTCGTTTCCTTGCACCGCTACCGGATATATTGTGATGGGTAGTAGTGGGAAGCGACGGGCGAGTACGGAGGTGATATCTTGGATTGCCGCACCGGTAGGAGAGGTGATGACTCCTAATGATTTTGGGTGTGCTGGCATCTCTTGTTTTTGGTCGTCATCAAACAGGCCTTCGTGATGTAATTGCTGTTTGAGTTGCTCGTAGGCGCGTTGTAAGGCACCGAGTCCGGCTTCTTCCATCTCATCGATGATGAGCTGGTAGTCGCCCCTTTGGGTGTATAAGCTGAGTCGACCTTTGACTAATACCTGCTGACCATTGTCGGGTTTGAAACGCAAGCGCATGTTGCGGCCTTTAAACATGGCGGCACGTACTTGTGCGTTGTTATCTTTTAGGGTGAGATAAATATGGCCGGAGCGTGGTTGGGCAAGGTTGGAAATTTCACCCTCTAACCATAAGCTGGGCAAGGTGGTTTCAAGTAGATTTTTGGCAAACAGGTTTAGCTCTGAAACCGAGAAAACATGCCGTGCGTTGGTTTGGTCTTGTGTTTGGAGGGGGGTGTCATTCATCATCTAGGCATGATACCTGGGCTGGATGTGATTAAACAGGTCGCAAAGTTGGTTATCTTCGCTGAATTGGATAATATGCAGCATATTTAATGATTACGATCGAATGTTGGGGAAAAATATGAGCCGTTTTTGGAGTGATATCGTTCACCAGTTAACACCCTATGTGCCAGGGGAGCAGCCGAAGGTATCGAATTTAATAAAATTAAACACCAATGAGAATCCTTTCGGACCGTCCCCTAAGGTGTTGGAAGTGTTGAAGGCTGAGGCGGCAGATGTGCTGCGACTTTATCCGGATCCTAATGCGGACCTGCTTAAATCTGCGGTCGCTAACTATTATTCGGTTTCTGAGAAACAGGTGTTTGTCGGCAATGGCTCTGATGAGGTGTTGGCCCATGCTTTTATGGGGCTGTTGAAAAAGAGCAAACCGCTGTTATTTCCTGATATAACCTATAGTTTCTACCCCGTATATTGTGGCTTATTTGACGTGGGCTATGAGATCGTGGCGTTAACGGATGATTTTCAAATTAACGTCGAGGATTATGCGCGCCCTAATGGCGGCATCATCTTCCCCAACCCGAATGCACCAACGGGTCGTGTGTTGCCGTTGGCCGACATCGAAGCATTGTTGCAGGCAAATACTGATTCGGTGGTGGTCATTGATGAGGCTTATATTGATTTTGGTGGCGAAAGTGCCATAGCTTTGGTGGATAAATACCCCAACTTACTGGTTATTCAAACCTTTTCAAAGTCACGTTCTCTGGCGGGTTTGCGAGTGGGTTTTGCCGTAGGTGATGTGGATTTGATCGCTGGCTTGGAACGGGTGAAAAATAGCTTTAACTCATATCCGTTAGATCGGTTTGCTATCAGTGGCGCGGCGATGGCGTTAGAAGATAAGGCGTATTTTGAGAAAACCCGTCAGGTTATTATCGAAACCAGAGAAAAGCTGGTAGTTCAGCTTGAGCAGTTGGGTTTTGATGTGTTGCCGTCGGCTGGCAATTTTGTTTTTGCCCGGCATAGTGAAAAACGCGCGGTGGATATTGCGGCGAGATTGCGAGAAAAATCGATAATTGTCAGGCATTTTACGCAGGCGAGAATTGATAATTTCTTGCGGATTACGATTGGAACCGATGCGCAGTGTGCGGCGTTGGTTGAGGCGTTAACAGTTGTGCTAGAGGATTAGAACTAGGCAGTAAATAATCTGGGAAGAAAAAGGCTGAATCGTTAACCGATCCAGCCTCTTTGTTCTCTGATTCTGTCGTGCGCGTGCTAGTACTTTATGCGAAAAACATATTGTTAAGGTAATCGCTTAAATGTGCCATAGCGTCTCTTTCAGCATCGGTTGTGATTTTAAATAATGCTGTTCCGTTAGTGATAATTGTCATGATGAATTCTCCTTTGGTTGTTTAAATGTTGTGCTTTGTGTTGGTTATTTAACCTAAACAATAGACGAGATTTTTACTTTGTCTAGGTTGTTTCCAACATCGCACCATCACTATGGTACTGAAATGCCCATTCGTCAATAAACTTTCCAATATAACTGGGTGGGGGCTGAGATTATAAGCTTCTATCTGTATATGTACCTTGTAACCTATTGAATATATTGATTAATTAGGTTGATTTGGGTAATTTCAAATGAATATTTGAAATGCTTTTTTAGACAATTATATTTCTATAATCTAACGGCTTTCTATTGGGGAGTAAGCTGCTTCCCTGCGGAGCTCTCCTATATACTTTGGCGGATTGGGGGCTTGTTAGACGCTTAAATATCCACCGTCGACATTGATTGCTGTGCCGGTCGTGTAGCTGGATGCGTCGGATGCTAAGTACAGTACTGTGCCGGCCATTTCATCGGGGGCGGCGATTCTGTTAAGTGGCACGTGGGATAGGACTTGTTTTAATATGGCTTCATTTTTTACCAGCGTTGCGGCGAATTTTGTATCTGTGGCGCCGGGAAGCAGTGCATTGACTCGGATGTTTAATCCGGCGCATTCAACGGCAAAGGTTTTAGTCATTGAAATGACCGCCGCTTTGGTAATCGAATAGATGCCTTGCATGGCTCCTGGAATAACCCCGTTTACCGAGGCTACATTAATAATGCTGCCGCCGCCGCTTTCGCGCATGAGTTTTCCGCCTTCGATGGACATAAAAAAGTATCCACGAATATTGACGTCGACGGTTTTTTGGAATGCTCGTAGGTCGGTATCGAGTATATGGCCAAAGTAAGGGTTGGTCGCCGCATTATTTACCAATATATCTAGCTTGCCGTGTTTTTCTTTTATGGTGGAAAAGATAGATGAGATCTGATCCATGTCGCCAATATGGCAGGCGATAGCTTCGGCACTTCCGCCTTCGGCGATGATGGCGTCTGCGACGATCTGGCAGCCGTCGATCTTTCGACTAGAGATGATGACGTGAGCACCGTAGGCTGCTAGTGTTTTTGCGATAGATTCTCCTATGCCTCGGCTTGCGCCAGTAATAAGTGCGACACGGCCAGTTAGATCAAAAAGATTATTCATAATATCCTTCTCTTAATTTTTGTTAGCGATAGGTGACAAACTTGTTGTCGGTCGCGGATTGTAGGTGGGTGTAATTGTTGAAATAGTTCAGGCTGATACCGTTTTCATTGTATAAAAAATGGGTGACGGAACAATTTACCATGGCCCAGTTGAGGGTTTGTACATTGCTGTCGGGTACCTGTAGATGTTGTTGTACGTTGGTGGAGATTGGCCCGCCGGAGGTGAATACGGCAATGTGTTGTGAGGCTTTGGCGTTAGCGACAACGTGATCTAAGCCTTGTTTGCAGCGGGTTTTAAACTGGCTCCAGCTTTCCGGGTAATCGGCTTCGTGTTCTCCTGAGATCCAGCGGGTCAGGGCTTCTGAAAAAAGTTGTTGGAAGGCTTTTTTTGG
>NVVG01000256.1 GCA_002402125.1 Moraxellaceae bacterium | reverse complement strand
GCTGTCGCTAATTCAGTGGTATCAAGCTTAAGCTCCCCCTCTTTACCGACGGTAATACCAATCCTTGCCAAGCTGGTAAAGGTATCTGACGCTTCGCCCACAATAGAATTCAATATTCTACGAATTTGCGTATCAATGGAACGCGCTGTTGAATCCCCGGTTAGCAAACCCGATTCATTGGCTTCAATGTCAACCGCAGTAAGAAACCGATAAGTGGTATTAAACGAATTAAACGCGTCAACAAATTCTGTTATTTTTTCAGTGACCTTCGATACATCAGAGATGACACCAAGTGTATGCGTATTACCAGGATCCGCGGATACCACGGTGACCGTTACCCCAGCGATAACACCGGTAAAATTATTAGTCGAGCTAGTAGCAGTAAAACCATCCACTTTAATTTGTGCGTCTGTAGCGGCGGTGGTTGTTAGATTGGCATCAATAAACGAAGAAAGACCAGAATCATCAAAATCATCACCATCACCGTCATTTGTCACCGATATCGAAAAACCATTGCTGGAGCCGGTTACCTGCGACGTCAAAATAAGCTTGGATACGGTCTGCCCTGGTGTCATTGGGTCATCAACCGTCAAAATACTCGCACTTACGCCCTTATTATCCTCTGCATCGTTTATCGCGTCACGAATGCCTATGAGTGTGTTATTAACCCCGCCTTCAATAGTAACCGTAAAGGACTCAGCGCCCACATCAATCGTTAAATCACCCGCACCAACAGCCGTATCTGGACCTGCAAAATCACCCGATATGGATTTTTGCCCACTTGCCAACGATAGTACTTCGATGTCCATTGAACTGGGGGCAGCACCATTCGATGCGGTGGCGGTAAAAATGCTATCGTCGCTGGAAGTTGCTGATCTAGAAGAGAATTGTTTTTCTGACGTGAGGCCACTTAAGGCGCTTTGAAAACTAGAAAGCGAGTCTTTTAGCGTAGAAAAAGCCGTAACTTCAGCCTGGATTTGTATTTCTCTAAAATCCAGTCTTGCTTTTACGGGTCTTTCTTCTGCAGCGGTCAAGGTTTCTACAAGCAAATCAACATCTATGCCTGAACCAAGACCTCCTGCGGTAATCGTTGCCATGATGACACCTCTACTATTTGGGACGCTATACCTTTATATCGTCCAATTATCTTATAACTTGATAGCTCCTATTAATATTTGCAAATATTAGACCAACTAGTTTAGGCATCACTAAAATATAGCTAAATTAAGCATGCCTAGTAAATTGGTTACGCTTTTGACTGAATCAGAATACCGCCACTGGCAAGTACGTCGCCACTGGTGATAGCATCAGAAATACGCACCACGTCTTCCGGTGGAATTTGCCGAATCACCTCTTTTGTCTCACGGTCAATCACGGTAATGATGACGCGATTATCTTCTTCTGCCATTTTAAAGTTAAGGGTTCGCTGATGACTTTGCATGTAACTCTCAACATGAACAATAGCTTCCGATACTTTGACTTTTTCTTCGTCACTAAGCACTTGGGCTTTATCCAGAGTACTGCCCATTGCTTTATCTAATGAAGCCGCCATAACAGTGGATTCTTCACTGGTCGGGACTTTTATATCCGGGGCTTTGATATCCGGCGCACTCGTTGTCGCCGCGACGTTTTCAATGTGAGAGTTTTCCAGTCCTGCTGCTTTTTCCGGCACTGCCGGGGCTGAGGATTGAACTGCGCGTTTTTCTGGTAGTTGCGCTCTCCCACCAATGGATGAGGGGTTATTGTTATTAATCATAGCTTCACCTTCCCAATACAAACGCGAACACCCGATTTTTACGTCGGGGCTCGCTGTTTACGTTGTAGCGCGTCTGCGCTTACTCCTTGTCACCGTTATCCAAGCAATGATAGTGCTTGTTGTGGTAACGCATTCGCTTGAGCGAGAACCGAAATACCTGCTTGTTGTAACACTTGGTTCTTAGATAAGTTAGCAGTTTCTGATGCAAAGTCAGCGTCTAATACTCGAGAGTTTGCAGCTGCTAGTGCTTCCGATACACTGGATAAGTTACGGATAGTGGATTCAAAGCGGTTTTGAACCGCACCCAAGTCACCCTTGAAGGCGTTAACTTGAGATAGAGCACTATCAACCGATTGGATGGTGATGTTTGACGCTTCAACCGTAGTAACATCGGCGTTGGCGATAGCACCTACTGCTTGTACATTATCATCGGTGGTATCCGCATTTTCAAAACCAGCACCTAAAGTGAGGGTATCCTGTGCTGAAATAGTCACTGARCCCGATTTATCWCCTGTGCCACCCGCGACGAGTGCAGCACCAACACCAGCAACACCTGCAGCACCGCCACCCCATATCTCGTCAGAGACAGCTGCGGTCGCAACCACAACCACATCCCTACCATCAGCAGCGGTTAAGGTAAGCGATCCATTTTGGTCAACACTWGCCTGAACTCCCGTTATATCAGATTTAGCGTTAATRGCAGTAACTAAGCTACCATCGCTATCATCTTCYAAGACCTCAGYGGGCCCAATATCAACACCGTTAATATTTAAATCGCCGTTCGCTAGAGTAAATTTGGCAACATTATCCGTCAAAGCGGCTCCTGCGACCACATCTTGCGCATCATCGGAATCAAAGGTAGTGATTGCAGTCGCATAAACACCACCCATGCCCTCAACACCGTCAGCTCGCAAGTCGTTAATTCTTGCAGCCAAATCTTTTGCTAAACCTGAGCCATAATCTGCAGCCGAGGTATCCTGCAAGTCTGCAAGGGTAGCAGCGATAATATCACCACCATTTGCAGCATCAAGAATATCTACAGTAGCACCATTAGCACCCTGAGTAATTTCGTAAGTATCGGCCTGGATCAAATTGTTAGCAAGACCTAACGCGTTACCAACACCTCCAGTATTACCATCACCATCAGTGGTAGTCTGCACCGCACCAGGCTGTGAACCCAAAGCACTTGCTCTAGCATCAACACCTTTTACAGCGATTGTTTGGTTCGCGTTAGCACCAATTTGGAAGTTCAAGCTGTCTCTACTGCCGTTTAACACGTTAGTGCCGTTAAACTGAGTCGTACTAGCGATACGATCGATCTCAGAGACTAGCTGAGCGACTTCTGCCTGAAGTGATTCACGGTCAGATACACTGTTAGTATCGTTAGCAGACTGAACCGCTAGATCACGAATACGTTGAAGTGCTGTGCTTACTTCGTTAAGCGCGCCTTCAGTAGTTTGTGCAAATGAAATACCGTCATTGGCGTTACGAACCGCAACGTTAAGACCACGTACCTGGGTGGTAAAGCGATTGGATATTGCCGAACCAGCTGCATCGTCTTTCGCGCTATTGATGCGAAGACCAGAAGACAGACGTTGAAGTGAAGTTGCCAAAGCACCTTGAGATTTACTCAAATTACCCTGCGCGTTTAAAGATGATAAGTTAGTATTAATTGACAAGCCCATGTCGGTCTCCTGCTAATTTCTTTCCCGTCCCTAGCTCAATTGCTAAGAATCTCGATTTCTCTTGATCTCTACCGAGACCCAAAGACTAATTTGCCTACATAAATCTTATCGGCGTAGGGAGAATAACCTTTAGAGAAATAATCTAAATATTCAAGAAAGTTTTATTTAGCGTCAAAACCAACAGTAACCTGCTGTTTTTTAACTTATTTAGAGCTTTTAGAGAAAAGCTTTACAACGTTATGATGTCTTTCTGTTCATATAATTCCTTGCTATATAAGGGTAAAAACAGCAAAAATGTGTAGGCATTTTGGCGTTTGGGCGTACTTAAACTCGCTAACTATCTTATCCGTCAATTATTGGGCGGGGGTTTTACCCCCCCATTCCACTTACAACTTCGTCCTTCTACTTATATACGTATTAATCCTTGTCGTTATTCATGTAGTTATCCTTGCCCTTAGCCTTGCAACAATGCCAACACTTGCTGAGGTAATCCGTTGGCTTGGGCTAACACGGAAATACCTGCTTGTTGCAACACTTGGTTTTTAGATAACTCAGCGGTTTCCGCCGCAAAGTCAGCATCCAAGATTCGAGAATTCGCAGCAGATAATGCTTCCGATACACTGGATAAGTTTCGAATCGTTGACTCAAACCTATTTTGTATCGCACCTAACTCACCTCGAATGGAGTTGATCTGATCCAATGCACTATCAACCGACTCTATTAATGTATTCGAACCATTCACCGTGGTGACATCTGCATTGGCAATAGTACCTACCGCTTGCACATTATCCTCGGTTAATGCATCGGCACCGGCAATATTATTGGTGCCATCAAAGATAATGGTGTCTTGGCCGGTCACCGTCAATTCACCGGTAATACGCAAGTTTGAGAATGCGGTGTCAAATCGATTGACAGCCAACTCGTCTCCACCACCAAATAGGTCATTCGCGGCGGCGGCATCCACTGTTGATACAATGATGTCTCGGCCATCATCGGCATGTAATGTCAGTTCACCATCTTTCGAAATAGTTGCCGACACGCCGGTAAGACTGGTTTTGGCGTTGATTGCCGTCGTAAGAGAACCATCCGCATCATCAACCTGAAAACTTACAGGTCCAATGTCGACACCGTTTATTACCAGACCACCATTGGCCAGCACGCCTTGGCCGACATTGGTATCCGTTGCGGCAACCACGGTACCTGCATAATCCGCTCCCACTAAATCAGAACCCACAAAGGTTGTTGTTGCTGTGGCATAGATACCTTCCATACCGACGGTACCATCATTGCGAACCGAATTAATCCGTTCTGCCAATTGTTGTGCCGCCCCCTGACCATAAGAAGGATCGGATCTATCGGTCAATTCCGTTGTTGTTGCCTGTACGATATCACCACCGTGAGCAACCGCTGTCACATCCACAGCGTTGGCTGCAGGCGTTAACGCCGTTCTAACCTGAAAACCGGTAATGACCGGTGGAATCGTCAACACACCGAGTTCCTGCACACCTTGAGTGCCTGTGGGTATTAGCTCCATTTGAACCCGATCAGCGGTAGACTGTACCACCCCCGGTTGAGAACCTAATGCCGACGCTCGCGCATCAATACCGGTAACCGATACCGTTTGATTCGCATTGGCGCCAATTTGAAAACTCAATGATGACTTCGAGCCATCCAATACCGGACTATTGTTAAAGGTGGTGGTATCGGCAATGCGATTTACTTCCGCCACTAACTGACGGACTTCTGCCTGTA
>NVVG01000255.1 GCA_002402125.1 Moraxellaceae bacterium | reverse complement strand
CATGATCTGCGCGCCATTGACGAAGTCGCCAAACTGGGCTTCCCATATCACCAAGCCTTCAGGAGAGGTTGTAGCATATCCGTACTCAAACCCTAATACCGCTTCTTCAGAAAGCAGTGAGTCATAAATATCCATCGCGGTATCTTCATCTGCAATGGATTCCAATGGAATATAGCGACCGGCTTCTTTTTGATTATGAAAGACGGCATGTCGATGAGAAAAGGTGCCACGACCCACATCTTGCCCCGTGAGTCGCACTGGAAATTTCGCATCTAACAATGTTGCATAGGCTAGATTTTCAGCAAAGCCCCAATCAACCATCAGTGCACCCGCAGCCATCTTTTTGCGGTCTTCAATTATTTTGTTTACCTGGCGCTGAACGACGAACCCTTCAGGTACGGTTGTTAGTTTTTGCGCCAACTCTTGCAACTTCTTGTAATCAACGCTGGTATCGTAATATGCGTCATAGGAATGTCCTAAATAAGGCGTCCAATCGACAAACAGCTTAGAGTTTGGCTCTTTTACCAGGCTCTTGGCGACATGTAGCCCGTCATCCAATGCATTCCGATAATCATCCACAACCCGATCGGTTTCTTCTTGCGTCATCGCTCCCTCAGCAACTAATTGCGCTGCATAGAGCTGGCGAGGGGATTTTTTACTACGGATGACCTGATACATCATTGGCTGAGTAATAGAAGGCTCATCGGCCTCATTGTGGCCGCGACTTCGATAACAAATAATATCAATAACAACATCTTTCTTGAATTGGGTACGAAAATCGATTGCCATTTGCGTGACAAAAAGCACAGCCTCCGGGTCATCACCATTCACATGAAATATGGGTGCCTGAACCATTTTCGCAATATCAGTACAGTACTCTGTTGACCGAGCGTCCTCTTGCTCACTGGTGGTAAAACCAACTTGGTTATTCACTATAATGTGAACCGTTCCACCGGTTTTAAAGCCTCGGGTTTGTGACATTTGAAATGTTTCCATCACAACGCCTTGCCCAGCAAAAGCTGCATCACCATGAATCAGTATTGGTACAACAAGGTCACCGTTAAGATCACCCCTACGATCTTGTCGCGCCCTCACCGAACCTTCAACGACGGGTGATACAATTTCCAAATGCGATGGATTAAACGCAAGCGCCAAGTGGATTTCGCCACCAGGAGTCATAACATTTGAAGAAAAGCCCTGATGATATTTAACATCCCCAGATCCGTCAGTATTCATCTGATGATTGCCTTCAAATTCATCAAATAACGTCGCGGGATTTTTACCCAAGGTATTCACTAAGACATTGAGTCGTCCCCGATGCGCCATGCCAATGACGATTTCTTTAACGCCATAACTGCCACAACGTTGAATCAACTCATCCACACAGGGAATCAGGCTGTCACCACCCTCGAGCCCAAAACGCTTTGTGCCTGGATACTTGGTCGCGAGCATTTTTTCCAGGCCTTCTGCGGCACTAATGCGCTCTAACAAATGGCTTTTTACTTCTAGACTGTAATTCGGCTTAGACCGAACACTTTCCATGCGTTGCTGGATCCAGCGTTTCTCTGCTGTATCGACGATGTGCATGTATTCCACACCAACACTTGCGCAGTAGGTCTTCCTTAGCGCTTCAACGATTACGCCTAAAGAGGCTTCGTCCTTGCCAATAAACAGATTACCGGTTTGAAACAGGGTATCTATATCGGCAGCCGAGAGGCCATGGTGAGCTAATTCGAGATCTGGAACATGCGCTCTTTCCATCAACGATAGTGGATCAAGTATTGCATTTTGATGGCCTCGAACGCGATAGGCTGTTATCAGTTGCAATACCTGCACTTGCTTGCGCTCGTGCTCGGTACTAACACTACTAACTGCTACGGGCTGGGCTCGATTCTTGTTCTTAGCAAGAAATAGAAAATGCTCAACGATAGTGGAATGAGGGACATCCGACTCTGCACCAGCAACCAATGGCAGTTTGTCGAAATTCTGCCGCCAGTCTTCTGGAACAGAATTAGGGTCTTTTAAATAGGATTCAAATAGTTCTTCGACATAGACAGCATTACCCCCAGATAAATGGGAGGTACTCCACTGCCGATACATCAAACTGTCTTCCATTGCAGATCACCGTAGTAAAGGAACTCCACCTGCCCATGCCAACAACAGCATAGTCACTTCTGCAAAAGAAAAGCCTGCGAGAGCCTTGTAAGCCTGCAAGCGAAACAGATAGCTCGGTTTTACCAGAGTCCCAAGTTTAATTTCTTAGCGTCAAACCGCTTTGTGGGCGGTTGAGCAAATCACAAAACACTGGTCATTAATACGACATATAGCCGCCCACAACCTCAAGTGTAGCTTCTTTCCTCACATGCGCCTAAACAACCTTCTTAGGCACACGCGGCGATCATTTATTAATCAAATGAACGCGTAGATCCGGTATTTAGGTTGCCTGATCCAGCAACATAGATCGGATATGGCCAATGGCCTGAGTCGGGTTCAACCCCTTAGGACAAACGGCGACACAGTTCATAATTCCACGACAGCGGAATAAGCTAAACGGATCATCCAGATCAGACAAACGTTCAGTCGTAGCGTTATCACGGCTATCGATAATAAAACGATAGGCCTGCAATAGACCAGCCGGACCAATAAACTTCTCTGGGTTCCACCAGAATGATGGACATGCTGTAGTACAACATGCACAAAGAATACACTCATATAGCCCATCCAACTTATCACGCTCTTCAGGAGACTGAAGGCGTTCTTGCGCTGGTGGTGGCGAATCATTAATAAGGTATGGCTTAATCTTTTCGTATTGGTTGTAGAACATTGTCATATCAACAACCACATCACGAACCACTGGCAACCCAGGTAAAGGTCGCAGTATCAGCTTTTTCTTACCATTGGTAGCCTGAGAAATAGAGGTTATACATGCCAACCCGTTTTTCCCGTTCATGTTCATTCCGTCAGAACCACACACACCCTCTCGACACGAACGTCGATAAGCCAATGTTGGATCCTGCTCTTTTACTAGATTCAATACGTCCAGAACCATGATGTCTTTACCTTCGGTATCGACCTCATAATCTTTCATATACGGTTCTGCGTCTGTATCAGGATTATACCGATAAATGCTAACTAACATCCGCGTTCACCTTAGTAAGTTCTAATTTTGGGTTGGAAAGTGTCAACTCGCTTAGGAGCAAAGTTAACATCGCGTTTGGTTACTTTCTTTGTTACTGGAGAATACAAAGAGTGAACCAACCAATTTTCATCATCACGATCTGGGAAGTCATATCGAGAATGTGCGCCTCGACTTTCTTTACGCTCTTCAGCCGCGATAGCGGTTGCTTCTGCTACTTCCAATAGGTTTTCAAGCTCTAGCGCTTCAATACGTGCAGTATTATAAGCAGATGACTTATCAACAAGGTGCACATTGCCAATACGTTCCCGAAGGTCAGATAACTCGGAAACACCTTTAACCATCATGTCGCCCTTACGGAATACACCAAAGTTGTTTTGCATACATTTCTGTAGATCTTTACGCAATATAGCGACGTCTTCGCCTTTGGTCGTTGCTTCTAAGCGCTCATAGCGGCTATCGGCCTGTTCAAGATCCGACTCAGACGTTTCACGATGTTCAACACCTTGCCGGAGGCTTTCCTCGATGAATATGCCAGCCGCGCGACCAAATACCACCAAATCAAGCAGTGAATTACCACCCAATCGGTTAGCCCCGTGAACTGATACACAAGCCACTTCACCTACCGCATACAAACCATCAACAATTTTATCGTTGCCGGCAGCATCGCGAGTAATCGCCTGACCATGAATATTGGTTGGAATACCACCCATCATATAGTGACAGGTTGGGACCACAGGGATTGGCACTTTCACTGGATCTGCAGCCGCAAAGGTAATCGCAAGCTCACAAATACCYGGAAGRCGCTTGTGCARYACYTCCTCACCYAAATGATCYAACTTAAGAAATACGTGATCKCCGTCAGGGCCACAGCCGCGACCGTCYAAGATCTCTTGCATAATRGAACGTGCAACAACGTCACGCCCTGCWARATCYTTRGCATTAGGCGCATAACGCTCCATGAATCGTTCGCCRTCTTTATTGATMAGGTAACCACCTTCACCTCGACAGCCCTCAGTAACAAGAACACCCGCACCCGCAATACCGGTAGGATGGAACTGCCACATTTCAATATCTTGTACTGGCAAACCAAGACGTAATGCCATACCAACACCATCACCGGTATTGATCAACGCATTTGTTGTAGACTGGTAGATACGACCAGAACCACCGGTAGCAAGCACTGTTGCACGGGACTTGAAGAATACTTTTTCTCCGGTCTCCATACAAATTGCGATAACACCGGTAACAACACCATCTTGGTTCTTAACCAAATCTGTTGCATACCACTCATTGAAGAATGTGGTGTCATGCTTAATGTTTTGCTGGTACAAGGCATGCAAAAGCGCATGTCCCGTACGGTCAGCAGCAGCACAAGTTCGAGCAGCCTGACCACCTTCACCGAAATTCTTAGATTGACCACCGAAAGGCCGCTGATAAATACGTCCTTTTTCAGTACGTGAAAATGGTAAGCCCATGTGCTCGAGCTCAAACACCACTTCTGGTCCGATATGACACATGTATTCGATTGCGTCTTGGTCRCCGATGTAATCAGACCCCTTTACGGTGTCATACATGTGCCAACGCCAATCATCATTTGGATCATCACTTGCGATCGCGCAAGTAATACCACCTTGAGCCGACACTGTGTGTGAACGGGTAGGAAATACTTTAGTAATGAGTGCTATTTTTTTACCTGATTGTGCAAGCTGCAGTGCTGCACGCATACCTGCGCCACCACCACCAACAATTACCGCATCATAGCTAACGGTTCGAATATTCGCCATTCTCTATACACCCCACAAAATCTGGATTCCCCAGAACAAATAAACTAGCAATATTAAAATGAATCTAAATCCACTGGTCTTAATGCTCCAAACCACTTCAAAATAACTTCACCAACATCTGGTACATCAACATGAACAATATACATTCCACTTGAAATTGGAATACGTGCATGATTTTTTAAATCCCATTCAAGGTAAGTTATACCATCATCATCCTTAGTAAATTCTCTAACCAAAATTCCGTTTAGCGTAAATATTTTCACTTTACACTTAGCTGGCA
>NVVG01000254.1 GCA_002402125.1 Moraxellaceae bacterium | reverse complement strand
ATACTGGGGCTGAGCTGCCTGTGATGAAGGGTGTTGCTCAATCTGAGGCGGCGGTATGTAGCCCAATAACTACATTAATCGTTGAAGCGGCACTTGCTGCAGCGGGTCCTGCGGCGGATCCAGCAAATATTGTTGCCTCTGCGCTTACCGCGGCGACAACAGTTATTGTGACCAATTTAGGTCTTGGTGATTATCAGCCAACAAATCCCGCTACAGCAAACTATGTTGCGGCCGCTGCTGCTGATGCCACTGGCACATCTGCTTCATCTCAGGTGATGATAAAAGCAATGGCTATTGCGACGTTGTTGAAGACAATTGAAGTGGCAGCCGGTGCATCTGCGGCAGATGCTGTTTCTGCCCTAGTTGAGGCGATTGTTGCGTCAGCTACAGTGGTTGATTTGGCGGTTGAGGCGGATATTACTACCGTGATGGCTGCGGCATCTACAGCAAATGCTGATCTTGCGACAGTTTTAGATAACGCGTCTACAGCAGCTGCTACTAATGTTGCGGCGATTGCATCCTCATCATCTGCACAGCTGGCAGCAGCGAGAGTTGAAACGGTTGCAGTGGTTCTGAATGAGGCGACTGCAAGTACTGTTGTTGCTGATGTGTCTGCGGTCGATACGGCAGCGGTTGTAACTCCAATCGTTATCGGTACAACACCGACTGTGCCACCTGAGCCTGAGCCTCAAACTGGCGGTACTGGTGGTACTGGTAGCGGTAGTAATGGTAGTGATATCTAAGTAAAAACCAGGTGGATAATTAAATACACCGATGGTTTTAAAAAAGCCGGTTGCTGTTAGCAACCGGCTTTTTTGTTTGTCTTGTAAGTGGCGTCGTAGGGTTAGAGGTGAAATCGTAATGGTTATCGGTTTTGCCTCTCCAGGCTGGAATGCTGGTTTATACAGGTAGTTGTATAATTTTTTGATTTAGGTATGCTGATGTTATGAAAGGAATCGTATTTGTTGGTAATTCACTTGAATCGCTTAAGAGCTTTTCTCCGCAGGTTATGCGAGAGGCGGGGTTTCAATTTGATAAAGTGCAGCATGGTCTAAATTCGCTGGATTGGAAGCCGATGAAAGGTATTGGAGGCGCAGAATTATGAGTGATATGAATCAATTTGATAGTGTGTGGGATGCATTGGACGATGACCCTATTAAAGTAAAAAATATGAAGTTGCGCTCTGCTTTGATGATGGCGGTTACTTCTCGCATTGAGGAAGAAGGCTTAAATCAAACCGCTACAGCCAAGCGATTGCATATAAGTCAGCCAAGAGTCAGTGCGCTGATGAAAGGTAAGGTTGGTGAATTTCGTTTGGATACCCTTGTTAATTTTGCGCATCAGTTGGGTTTGCAGGTTAATTTGAGTGTTGCTGCGTAATTCTGGGTTAATAGTGGTAAACATCAAATATCCGTGCAGTGTGGATAGTCACTTCCCTCTATCAGGGTTTCTTCCCCATGACCCCTATAGGGAAATGATGGTTTGCCCAGTCGAGCCTCACATTTATGATATGCGTGTTGAAGAGGAGCCGGTAAAACTCTTTAATTTGAATTAATCTAATATGCATTAATTAATCAAATTGCAAATATTTGGGGTTAATTCCATGACTGTACCGTCGCATCCTCCAGGAGAAGATAATCGTCTAATGTGGGGGTCTTTGAGTGGACTTGAACGGAGGCGCTTAGAATACTTGTTATCCACGTGCGGGGGTGGGCTGGTGATATATAGGAAAATGAAGCTTCATGCACTTTTCATTGTGCGCATAATGCATAGCGTTGTTTTTTAAGGGGATTGTTAGCAATTTTTGTTGTGAGAGGCATTCAAGTGTTTATACAGGTATTGACGGAGCCGTTAATACAAACTAATATTCTCTCACTACTTACCTTTCGTTGGCGTTATTCAGTTAGCCTACCAACTTAAGGCGAGAAAACCGCCTCAATGGCGGTTTTTTCATTTTAGGGAATATGTTTTGAAAACGATTGTATACGTTGATGGTTACAACCTTTATATAGGTCGTCTTAAACATACCCCTTATAAGTGGCTAGACCTATACACTTTATTCAATCGACAGATACTTCATCCACAAAATCCCGACATTGAATTGTTGTGTGTAAAGTATTACACGGCAGATATCTTAGGGAAGTTTGCCTCTAAAGGGCAATTGGCCACCCAGTCTCAACGAAACTATATTCGCGCACTTGAGTCACCTCGACACGGTCCAGTAGAAATAATTAAAGGCTATTATTCGGCCAGTAAATCCGCGCCTATTCGATTTGAAAAGCCACCCAATAAGGAAAACCGAGTTGATATTTGGAAACTCGAAGAGAAGCAAACCGACGTTAATATAGCGTTGGACATATATCGAGATGCGGTTCTCCAGCATTGTGAGCAGATTGTTATTTGTACCAACGACACCGATATAGTGCCAGCTTTAAAGCGTGTGAAGGTTGATTTCCCTGAAATCAAAATTGGTGTGATTTTCCCCCTAAAGGCTAACGACAAGCATCGCCCTCAATCCACAAGCTTGGCCGATCTTGCCGACTGGGTGCGCCATCACATTACTGATGATGAATTAAATGCTTCACTATTTAAAGATCGCATACCAACCCAAAAGAAGCCTATCGATAAGCCTAAATATTGGTAAGTCAGATTATTTGCCTAGCGGGTTCTTGAGCAATAGGGTGTCACTGCAAAAGCGGGTCTAGATCCTGATCCCTACAAAGCCATGTGACATGTTGAAAGGCATATGAAAAACGATACCCATTTTTAATGGGGCGCCGTTATTTAGTGTCAATTCTCGCTACGCCCAGGACTTTAGTTTTCCCAAAAAACGACGTGGCGCATTTTCACTTCAATAATTATATCGAATTGATATTGACGAAGCCGCTAAATGTGCTCTGTTATGATTCTAGATTGGAATCTGGAATTGGATAATGCGTGAAGCAATTCGCGAATGGGTTGAGAGCGAAGAGGCTTAAGAGGGTTTTAAGCAAAATGCCGTGGTATCTTGGAGAGCTTGCCAATAAACGGGGCGACAGCTTGCGGGCCAAGAATGGTTAAGCGCCTGGGGCACAGATAATGAAACAGAGATGCCTCTGCGCCACAAAAAACAGCCATACCTTACTGCGCAGCGCGAACTATTTCGACGCGCCAGCAAGRCAAACAAAAAANGGCCCGCTACAAAAGTAGCGGGCCTTTSAATTTGGCTCCTTGAGCAGGGCTCGAACCTGCGACCAATAGATTAACAGTCTACTGCTCTACCAACTGAGCTATCAAGGAATTGTCTCTGTCGAGGTGGCGTATATTATGTAGAATCCGCTCTTCGGTCAACCTCTTTTTTAACTAATACTTATCAATAGGTTAGCGGCTCTTGAAAAGCTCAAGACGCCGCTAAACAGTGCTAGCCTTCGATGCCTTTCTTGAGTCGGCCTAGGGCATCCTCAAGTACTTCCATGCTGGTGGCAAAGCTTAATCTGGCGTGGTCTGCAGTGCCAAAGGCGGAGCCTGGCACAATCGCTACACCGGCTTCACCTAATAGCTTCTCTGCCAGCTCGATATCGGAGCTTATATCATCACGAGCGGCAATGGCGCCCGCAAGGTTGGGGAAGGCGTAGAAGGTGCCGTCACTTTCAATGCACTTAACACCTTCGATCTTATTCAGTGTCTCAACCACGTAATCATGACGCTGTTTAAAGGCTTTTACCATCATGCTGACGCAGTCTTGTGGGCCTTCTAGTGCTGCTTGGGCGGCGACTTGGGCGATTGAGTTAGGGTTGGAGGTGCTTTGGGATTGGATCTTTTTCATGGTGCCAATCAACTTGGCGGGGCCTGCGGCATAACCAATGCGCCAGCCGGTCATTGAGTAGGCTTTTGATACGCCATTTAGCACGATGGTGCGGTCGTAAAGCTCGGGGCACGCCATCACAATGTTAGCAAAGGATTCTTCGGTCCAAAGAATGTGCTCATACATGTCGTCAGTTGCGATCAGTATGTTGGGGTGTTTAAGCAAAACGGCGCCCAGTGCGGCAAGTTCGGCTTTAGAATAGGCCTTGCCCGAGGGGTTGGATGGGCTATTAAGTACCACAAGTTTGGTTTTTGGGGTGATTGCGGCTTCTAGTTGCGCTGGGGTGATCTTATATTGCTGATCTTGCCCCGCTTCGACAATGACCGGCACACCATCAGCAATGGCAACCATGTCTGGGTAGGATACCCAGTAAGGGGCAGGGATAATGACTTCGTCGCCGGCATCGATAAACGCAAGGCTGAGGTTAAAGAAGCTTTGCTTGCCGCCACAGGAAACCAATACCTGATTGGGTTCATAGCTCAAGCCATTGTCACGCTGAAATTTTTCAATGATGGCAGATTTTAGTGATGGTGTGCCATCTACTGCGGTGTATTTGGTGAACCCATCTTGAATGGCTTTGATTGCCGCTTCTTTTATATGTTCTGGGGTGTCGAAGTCTGGCTCACCGGCGCCTAGGCCGATAATGTCTTTGCCTGCGGCCCGTAGTTCGGCGGCACGGTTAGTGACGGCCAAGGTTGGGGATGGCTTGATGTTGTTGGAACGATTAGATAGCTTGATGTCCAATGGTCTACTCCAGATAGGTGTCAGCGGAGGGTGTTTGAGGTATCGCTGTTGCGGTACTCAGTAGTTGTATTATATGCGTGTTAACTCGGCATTATGAGTTTATTGTTACGCCGGGTTAGGGCTATCAACGTTGTAATTTGCCGGTAATGTTACAAAACCGTGCAATAATACAGGATTCGTTCACTGGCTGGAATGTATATGTCATCGAAAACATCGCAAAAGTTTAAAGTTCACGCTCCCTATGAGCCGGCAGGGGATCAGCCGGAGGCTATCAAACGTCTGGTGGAGGGTCTGGAGGATGGTTTGGCTTACCAGACCTTGTTGGGAGTGACCGGCTCGGGCAAGACTTTTACCATGGCCAATGTGATTGAGGCAGTGCAGCGCCCGACGCTGGTGATGGTGCATAACAAAACCTTAGCAGCGCAGTTATATGGGGAGTTTAAGGAGTTTTTTCCCGATAATTCGGTGGGTTATTTTGTCTCATATTTTGACTATTATCAGCCAGAAGCTTACGTGGCAGCCTCCGATACCTTTATTGAGAAGGATTCGTCGGTTAATGAACATATCGAGCAAATGCGGTTGTCGGCGACGAAGGCGTTGCTGGAGAGAAATGACGTCATCATCGTTGCCACGGTATCGGCCATTTATGGCTTGGGGGATCCTAAGTCCTATTTAAAGATGATGCT
>NVVG01000012.1 GCA_002402125.1 Moraxellaceae bacterium | reverse complement strand
ATGGATCGATCGAGGTAGATTTCAACTTGTATACAGGCACATTCGAAGCGTACTTGGCCCTAGAGCAGACCTCTGGTTTATTCCCGTTCTTTGGCCCATTGAAGGCGCTTGCTATCATCGACTTTGTACAAGTTGGCCATACAACAGGAACACTGGATTCACAAGCTAACTTAACCACCTCTTCTGATATGTGGGTTAAGCTTCCAGCGGTATATTTGTCCGCCTTTGGATTTAATGTGAAGATTGCTGGCGGTGATAACTGCGGTACCAAAGAGCCTATGCACCTAGAAATGACTGGATTCCCATTCCTTTCTACTGTTGGCGGCGATATAGGCGGTACTTACACATTGTCTACCTTTGGTCAGTGCGGCCTCTTCAATAGCATCGTTAGTGCGATGGTTGCGGGTGAAGGCAACACTATCGATCTTAGCTTAATGTACGCACCTTAAGTATCACGATAATTATCGACGCCCTCCCGCTTAGGGAGGAGCTCTTCTAACAATATTGTATAGTAAACTAGAGCCCCCTTAATTGGGGGCTTCTAGTTTTCAAAGGGCAAAAAATTCAACCTTAGTTCTGGGTTTAATGGCTAATTGTTAGACCATACCAACATTCGAACCATGGTGATCTACACACATGTGGCTGGCAATCGACGAGCCTATTCCGCTAGCCCCATAGACAGGCTGGGCTCTAGGGACGTCCCCGCAGGGAGTCAAGCGGGGGCTATAGACCTTATCAGCTATGTCCGCTATCGATAAATCTGCTGGAATAAAATCACCAACTCGAGTGACCGCTTTAGGGTGTGGGTTCAACTGGTCAGATCATATACCTGTTTGTAAACAAAAAAGTTAGTTTATATCTGATCAACTACAATTTGCAGTTTAAACTCCAAGAGACATTGTCTTACCCTAATTACCTGGATTTTTCATACAATCTATCAAACCGCCTAACAGAAAACCCTCTCATCCTATTGTTTCCAATTAAAATCAAAGGCACACCCTTTCCACCTAAACGATCATATTTCCATTTCGCTGCCGTGCTACGTTCAATATCATACTCTGTGTATTTGATACCTTTAGACTTAAAATACCTACGCGCTTTTTTACAATAGCCACACCAGCTCGTAGAATACATTACGACATTAACTTTCTCTTTCGCTGCCATAGCCTGCTTTTTACGAGCATCCCTTAATATCCCTTCGGCGATTTGTCTTGCACTCATTCCTGAGTCTAATATCGATGTGCTCGCGACGGAAAAACTTTGATTTAAGAACACAAACAAAAACAGAACAACCAACTTAAACAAATACACAACAAACTCCTTGTAACTTCATTGTTAATATCGAATCAAAACCGGTCAAAGTAACTTAACAAGCTGGAAGGTCAGTATACAGGAGAGTTTACTCACCCCCACCAAACATATCAAATAACGCATTCTTCTCATCTATCGTTATCTGATCTTCATGATTAATAGCTTCAGGTGGGACATGGCACACTCGATTGCGGCCTTGGTGTTTTGCTTGATAGAGATATTCATCGGCGCGACTAATAAAGGTTTGCGGTGAGTCATTCTCTCTTTCTGTGTATATATCAACACCAAAACTGGCGGTTGGATTTATAACCCCGCCTTCAACCTCCACTGGCGATGTCTCAATGGCTTCGCGAATCCTTTCTGCCACATAGGTTGCCTGTATTAAACCGGTGTTTGGCAAGATCACCATAAACTCTTCACCGCCGTAACGACAAGCCACATCTAACTTACGCACGGCGTTCTTTACAATTGTGGCCACGTTAATAAGCACCAGATTACCCGCTTCGTGTCCCCAGGTATCATTGACCTGTTTAAAATGATCCAGGTCCAACATGATTAATCCAGTAAAATGCCCGGTTCGCCGGGTTCGTTCCATCTCTAACGCTAAGGTTTCCATCAGATAACGCTGGTTGTATAGCCCCGTCAGATTATCCGTGCGAATAAGCTCAGATAACGACTCCAATTCCGTGGTTAGCGCCTCAACACGATCTATTACCGGGCAGGTAGGCTCCCCTACTGGGCATGTCATCTCTGGTTCTTTCGTTATGTTGCCTTGCTTTACAGTATCAGTCATTGCCTAGCAGAATTACTCTATAGTGAACAAGTGGTTACGGGCATTTAATGCATTAATCTTAGACCACTTTGTTAAGATTCGACATGGGGATTAATGCCTGATTGCGATTTATATCAAAATGACGGTTTTAACACGACATCTGTATATTTTAGCCCTTCATTGCCAGGAATACACACTGTAGAGTATTGTAGAGTTATCTACTGTTCACCCACTTATTATCAATAGGATCCTGCATCATGAGCACAATGGAGTTACGTTTAGAAGATGGCGTTCATATATTAACCCTTACCAACGGCGCTAATGACAACATGCTTTCCCTTGATGTGCTCAAGGAATATCTTGCCGTGTTTGATGAGGTGGAGTTATACCGCGGCAATACCGCACTGATGATCACTTGTGAACATGAAAAGACTTGGTGTAATGGTATTAATTTACCCTGGATGATGCAGCTACCGGCCGAAGGGGTTAAAGAGTTTATGATAACCCTGGAGGATGTGCTGTATCGTTTGGCAAAACTCAACATGCCTACTATAGGCTGTATCAACGGAAACGTTTACGCCGGCGGTGCGATCCTAGCATCAGCATTGGATTTTAGGGTGATGAGAGAAGACCGCGGTCGATTCTGCTTCCCCGAAATAAATATCAAGATTCCTTTCACACCGATGATGATAGACATCATTGGATTACTACCCAACAAACACTCACTTAAACATTTAGCGCTTACCGGCGTTGCAAAAACCGGCAGTGAGTGTTTGGAAGATAATATCGTCGATGCACTGTTTCCGATGAAATCACTGCAAGCGGGTGCACTGGCCTACGCAAAAGAACTTGCGCAGAAGGACCGTGGCACCTACACGACTATTAAACATTTAATGCGTAAAAACATTACCAACCATGGCGCTTAATTCGGGGGACTCTCTGGACCCGCCGAGATAAAACCGGTGGGTTGCGCACTACAGGTGAAAATATGAGTGAAGTTTTAGATCAGCTAGTCAGCCTGTTAAGCTTAGAAAAAGTTGATACCGATAAATACCTTGGCCAGAGTCAAGATTTGGGCTTTGGACAGCTATTTGGTGGACAGTTATTGGCGCAATCACTGATGGCAGCTAGCCTCACCGCAGAAGGATTTAGCAGCCATTCATTACACGCCTATTTCTTGCAGCCTGGGGGCACCACGGACCCTATCACATTTCATGTGGATCGAATTCGTGATGGTAAGAGTTTTGTCACTCGGCGAGTCATAGCAATACAAAACGACATTGAGATATTTACGGCAAACGTGTCGTTTCATGCTGACGAAGATGGCCATGAACATCAAAGTGAAATGCCGACGGTAGCGCCGCCAGAGGATCTGGTTTCTGAACTAAAAATACGTCGTAAGTTCGCTCAATTTATCCCTGAAAAAGTCAGAGATAAGTTTACCCAAGACACCCCCATCGAAATACGTTCGGTCAAACCTTACAATTACTTGAAGCCGGAAAAACTAGAGCCACTTAAAGACATTTGGATTAAAGCGGTCGGCACCCTACCCGACGAGCAGATACTGCAGCGCTGTTTATTGGCCTACTCTTCAGATTTTAGTTTGCTCGGCACCAGCATGAACCCGCATGCGTTTCATGGCATGATGCCAGGCGTTCAAATAGCAAGTTTGGATCATGCCATCTGGTTTCATCATGATATCGACATGGCGGATTGGTTACTGTATTCAATGGATAGTCCATCAGCCTCACATGGGCTAGGATTCAATCGTGGCAGTATCTTTTCAAGAGATGGCAAGCTGCTGGCCTCTGTTGCTCAAGAAGCCTTAATCAGGAATAAACACGCTTTTCCTAAAAAATCAAAAGGCTAATGTAGACCAATAAAAACCATCTGCCATCTGGGTTAAATAACGCAAACCATTGGCTAATGTTTTTTATTGCTAAATGAAATACAAATTGGATCGCTACCATCGGTAGGTCTACCCAAACTGATCAAACCACTGCCTTGCATTGTCCACTCACGATGATGCAGGTGCATATCTAGACCATCAAACGCCCGCTTGCCTGGATGGGTAATGACATAGGTTCCGTTAGTGCTGTGATCTGTTAATACCAATTCACCGTATCGACATTCGATACGCGCGTGAGATCGGGATGCCGTTTCTGACGGTACGACGAGATTACTGCTGTCCCCCCGCCCAATAATAAACGGTGTATTTTGCTCCCTAACTACCACGGTTCGTCCGCTAATTTGAAGCCGAAGTTCGGCGGCCTCTTCAATAACTTGAGAAGCCTTGACGGGTGCAAAAAGTGACGTGGCGTCGTCTAAATCCCAAACAACCTCTACGGTATCGATGGCTTCGGACTTACCCTTCACTTTGACTTTGTTGTATGGACGGCACAGATCCATTTTATCTTCAGGCAAGCCCTCTACTGTATCCGCAGTGGTCATAGTTTGACCGCCTTGCGCCAGAGAAGTCACTCTAGCCGCCACATTGATGGTGTCACCAAAGGGATGACCGTTATCTAGTTCCACAGGGCCCTTATAAAAACCAATGCGAATATTGATTTTGTGTCCCTTGGAGGTGGGCGTAAAGGAAAAATGCTGTTGGATATCACAAGCACAGCTAACTGCATCTACCGAGGTTTCAAAATACGCCATCACCTCATCCCCGATGACTTCGACAACCGCGCCTTTGTGCTGCCTAACGTATTTAGAAATATGACTAAGACTTTCTACAATGCAGTCGTGGGCTTCTATATCCCCCAGCGTTTCGTATAATCGAGTACTGCCGGCAACATCTGCAAAAAATATAACCAGTTCTAGACCATTTTTAATCATTGTGAATTGTAAACACCTAGCTCAGTGATTCTTTACTTGGGATTTTGAAGCATTTGCACCAAAGTATAGGGCATATTAAATAGAAGCACCCAATCTTTTGGTTACTAGCTTAACAATTTTCACCTAGAAAAAACCAGGTATCCAACACAGAATCCGGATTTAGTGATATTGAGTCAATACCCTGCTCCATTAGCCACACGGCAAAATCCGGGTGATCCGATGGGCCTTGTCCGCAGATCCCCACGTATTTACCCGCCCGTTTACAGGCTTCAATGGCCATTTTAAGCAATATTTTAATGGCTTCATCTCGCTCATCAAACAAATGCGACACAATGCCAGAATCCCGATCCAAGCCTAATGTTAACTGGGTCAGGTCATTCGAACCAATGGAGAAACCATCAAAATACTCGAGAAATTGGTCGGCAAGCAGCGCATTCGTCGGCAACTCGCACATCATGATCACTTTTAAGCCCTTGGTTCCTCGCTCAAGACCATTCTCTGCCAGCAACTTAATAACTTGGTCAGCCTCTCCCAGGGTACGCACAAACGGCACCATGATTTGAACGTTATCAAAGCCCATTACCTCTCGGACCTTCCTTAGCGCCCGGCATTCCAAATCAAAACAATCCCTAAACCCTTCTGACACATAGCGTGCAGCACCTCTAAACCCCAGCATAGGGTTTTCTTCTGCAGGTTCATATAACTTGCCACCCAGCAGGTTAGCGTACTCATTGGATTTAAAATCAGACAAACGTACGATGACAGGCTTCGGATAGAACGATGCTGCCAAGGTCGATATACCTTCTACCAACTTTTCTACGTAAAAGTCCAATGGGTCGCCATAACCGGCTGTTCGCCGCTCCACCGAGCTTTTCACGTCGGCGGGCAGACTATCAAAGTTGAGTAGCGCTTTAGGATGGACACCGATCATGCGGTTGATAATGAATTCTAAGCGCGCCAGACCAACCCCTTCATTGGGTAACGATTGAAAGTCAAAGGCCCGATCCGGATTCGCCACATTCATCATCACCTTAAGGGGAATTGCGGGCATTGATTCGACGGAATCCGTCTTCACATCAAAATCTAGTGCACCGTCATAAACCAATCCTGTATCACCCTCCGCACAGGAGACCGTTACTGGTTGATCTTCGGTTAACACCTCGGTGGCATCACCACAGCCTACTACGGCAGGAATACCCAGCTCGCGAGCGATAATCGCTGCATGACAGGTACGGCCACCGCGATTGGTCACTATCGCAGAAGCTCGCTTCATCACCGGTTCCCAATCTGGGTCGGTCATGTCAGTAACGAGAACATCTCCAGCCTGCACCCTGTCCATATCACTGCTATTCATCACCACTCGGACCTTGCCATTGCCGATCTTGTGGCCCACGCTGCGCCCTTCAACGATGACTTTACCTTGATCTTGCAGAAGGTAGCGTTCCATCACATTGCCGGCGCGACTTTTTACTGTTTCGGGTCGAGCTTGCACGATGTAGATCTTGCCATCCTCACCGTCTTTAGCCCACTCGACGTCTACCGGGTGCTGATAGTGATTTTCTATAATGACACATTGCCTAGCGAGATCTTCCACATCAAAATCTGTCAGGGAAAAACGATTACGTTGCTCGACATCGACATCAACAGTCTGTACCGAAGTGCCGGTATTTTCCCCTTCACCATAAATCATCTTAATCGCTTTACTGCCCATATTACGCCGCAAGATGGCCGGTCTACCGGCTTGCAAGGTCGACTTATGCACATAAAACTCATCAGGGTTTACCGCACCCTGCACTACCGTCTCTCCTAAACCATAGGAACCGGTGATAAATACCACCTGATCAAACCCCGACTCGGTATCCATGGAGAACATAACACCAGCTGCACCAGTATCACTGCGCACCATACGCTGGATGCCTACCGATAACGCTACTTTTTCATGTTCGAAACCTTGGTGTACCCGATAGGAAATAGCTCGATCATTGTAGAGAGACGCAAAAACCTCTTTCACCGCATGCAGTATGTTCTGTAACCCATTGATATTGAGGAAAGTTTCCTGCTGGCCGGCAAAGGATGCATCCGGTAAGTCTTCTGCGGTCGCGGATGACCTTACCGCCACAGAGATATCGTCTTGATCACCCTTAAGTTCTGCGTATGCAGCCGCTATCGCCTGCTCCAAATCGGGTTGTAATGGCGTATCAATAATCCACTGACGTATTTGTGCACCGGATGCGCTCAACGCGTTAACGTCACCAACATCCAGAGAAGCTAGTAGCGCTTGGATTTTTGCGGCCAAACCACTTTGTTCGAGAAAGTCTACAAATGCCATTGAGGTGGTCGCAAAGCCGCCAGGAACGGAAACGCCGGCACCAGAAAGCTGGCTAATCATCTCGCCTAGAGAGGCGTTTTTACCGCCGACCAACTCGATATCGTCTTTACATAGGTCTTTTAGCCAAACGACGTAGTCTTTCAAGGGAGATCCTCCAAGCGTAGTAAAATATTCTGCAATCAATATAGACGGTATACTACCCGACTTTAAGCGCTAGGAGTCTACTAAAAAAGGTAACAAATTACTCGTTCTAAATATGTTTTCGCGTTAAATTAGAGCTACTTATCGCTACAGGTCCACATGCAATGAAACGTACCGCTTTTTTTATCTCTGACGGCACGGGGATTACCGCAGAAACGCTGGGAAACAGCTTACTGGCTCAGTTTGAGCACATCACCTTTGACCGAATCACCATCCCTTACGTGGACAATGAAGACAGCGCCAGAAGTGCTGTACTTCAGATAAATAAAGCAGCAGAGCAAGACGGCTTTCAACCGGTAATTTTTGACACTATCGTAAACCAACCTATCCGCGAAATTATCGCCAATGCCGATGGCTTTATGATGGATATTTTCGCCTCATTTGTTAAACCCATGGAATCTGCTTTGGGGGCCAGATCATCCTACTCCGTAGGAAAGTCTCATTCCATCTCGGACAATGATTCCTACAAGGTTAGAATCGACGCCGTACATTACGCCTTAGACAATGACGACGGAGCGCGCACCCGCTGTTACGATCAGGCCGATGTCATCTTAATCGGAGTATCGCGCTCAGGAAAAACCCCTACCTGTTTATACCTTGCGCTGCAATTTGGCATTAAAGCCGCCAACTACCCCCTTACCGAAGATGACCTTGATGACGTGCAACTGCCTAAACCTTTAAGAGAGCATCGAAATAAATTATTTGGCCTCAGCATAGAAGCCGAGCGTTTAGCGGACATTCGCACCGAACGAAAGTCGAACAGTAAATATGCCTCACTTAGCCAATGTGAATCAGAAATTCGTGGCGCGGAAGCCATTTACAATCGTTTTAGCATTCCTTATTTGCATTCTACTCGCGCCTCCATCGAAGAGATATCCACTCGAATTCTTGCAGAAACCAATATTGAGCGTCGCCTTCAATAACCCTAACCCAACAGCAGCCATCTAGGTACAAAGCTAACGCCGTGACAACCTTATACAGCTTCCCCCTGCCCTATGAACCAGATAGCCTGGTAATCATGGAAAAACTAGTGAATTTGCCCTGGCCCATATTTTTAGATAGTGGCCATACGCCGCTCACTACCGGCTATCCAGAGCACAACATTGACATAATGGCAGCCGCGCCAGATCARCAGCTYATTTCAAATAAAGGCAGCACTGTCTATTTTGATACMAACGCAACCTATCAACAACTTGACGAAGAATTGTTTAGCGCATTACGCGCACGACTGCCTATCATCACACCCGCTGAGCACCCCTGTGAGCAAGTGTATCCTGCAGCACCTGGGTGGATGGGGAGCCTGTCATATGATTTAAGCAAACAGCTCGAGAATTTGCCTTCCACGACCACRGACCACCTTGTTATCCCTGATGCCGCAATGGGGTTTTATCCATGGATCATCACAACTAACCATCACACTAAAACCACCTGCATYATCTACACAGGCGATGTCGACATTAACAMGRTCAATAAACTCCTATCGAACCCATTAGCCAATCCGCAGGCAAAGGAATTCAAACTTACCTCGTCATTCAGCTCTGACCAGACCAAGGCAAGCTACCAACGAGGCTTCGATARAATTAAAGATTACATTCTTGCYGGTGATGCCTACCAAATAAATTTTTCCCAACGTTTCTGTGCGCAATACAGTGGATCAAGTTGGACTGCCTATAAACTGCTACGCGAAAACAATCCATCGCCCATGGGGGCTTTTTTTGGTCCCGCCGAGTTTACCTTACTCAGCCTATCGCCAGAGCGTTTTATCAAAACCGTCGGCCGACAAATCATCACCTCACCCATAAAAGGCACTCGCCCACGAGTTGACGATCCGATCCAGGACCAAGAAAACATTCAACGTTTACGTGCCAGTAGCAAGGATCAAGCAGAAAACCTTATGATTGTTGACCTATTGCGTAACGATTTCAGTAAGGTCTGCGAAGCAGGTTCCATAACGGTTCCCACTCTGTTCCAAGTAGAAAGTTACCCCAATGTTCACCATCTAGTGAGCACCATTAAAGGCAAACTCGATGCTACCAACGATGCAATCGAAGCGATTAAGCAGTGCTTTCCAGGAGGGTCGATTACTGGCGCGCCCAAAGTAAGAGCGATGGAGATCATCGATGAGTTAGAAGTCCATAACCGAGCTGCCTACTGCGGTTCAATGGTTTACTTCAATGTCCTAGGAGCCTCCGATAGCAACATCAACATTAGAACATTTGTGCTGAAAAATAATGACATACTCTGCTGGGGCGGCGGTGGTATTGTGGCAGACTCTGAGTGTTCCGGCGAATACCAGGAAACCTTTGATAAGGTCGGGCGCTATTTGACTATTTTAGAGAAAACACAAAAGCCTGAATGATAATACAAACGATAACGCGGCGCGTTTATACACCCAAAGACAGGTATACCCACTACGCCGCGCTATTTTAGCTGACTAATCCTTTATTTCTTACAAACTCAAGGTTCGATTTGACGCCTTCAGGAATTCTTCTTTCAACTCATGGTATTCATGCACTGCGGGAAACTGGGGAAATTCCTCAATAACGTTGGCAGGGGCCTTAAATAGAATGCCCGCCTCTGCCTCACTTAGCATAGTCGTGTCATTATAAGAATCGCCAGCCGCTATCACTCTATAGTTAAGCCCGTGAAACGCTATGACTGATTGACGCTTTGGATCTTTTTGTCTTAATACATAGTCAGTAATACTACCGTCTTCTGCCACTTCTAATTTGTGGCATAACAATGTGGGATAACCCAATTGCTTCATCAGTGGCGCGGCAAACTCATAGAATGTATCCGATAGGATCACCAGCTGAAAACGCTCTCTCAACCAATCCACAAACTCTATGGCGCCGGGGATTGGGCTTAAGGTTGCGATAACTTCTTGAATCTCATTTAAACCAAGTTTGTGTTGCTTTAAAATAGCCAGGCGCTGTTTCATCAGGACATCGTAATCAGGAATATCCCGAGTAGTAGCTTTCAACTCATCAATACCTGTTTTTTCCGCAAAACTAATCCAGATTTCTGGAATTAGTACACCTTCTAAATCAAGACAAGCAAGTTCCACATCATTCTCCTAATTAATACGTCAAACCCTGTTCTTTTTGAACCCTCAATGGTGGGCACTCTAGCGGGTCTCTATGGAGTATGCAATTAATTATCGCATCGCTGATACCACTGAATAGACACCTAGCTCGCTAAGCCCAAATTCCGATTAGCCCTTGTTACACGTGACGTCCCCTAGTTTATTAAACTGATTCCGGTATTTATGGTCAAAAAATTGGGTTTCCGCCATTTCACAAGGTTTATATAGCGAATACTTATAAAGGTTAGCGACAGAAGTGTTTTTTGGTTATGCAACCTCTGGTAGAATAGCGCCCAATTACGCTAGCCAAGACGATCATAAAGTAGACATCAGGGGGCAAAGCCCCTAATTCGTGTCATGAGAGGAGCACAAATGACATTTACAGCAGAAGAAATTCAAACCCTAAACGATGAATTATCAACCCAAACACCCCAGGATATCTTAGCCGCAGCGCTGGATAAGGTTGATAATCTAGCCATCTCTTTTAGTGGTGCAGAAGACGTAGTGCTCGTGGACATGGCATCTAAACTGGGCAAGCCATTTCGTGTATTCACCTTAGATACCGGACGCCTACACCCTGAGACCTACCAATTTCTTGAGAAGGTACGGGAAAAATACGGCGTCGCTATTGAGACAACTTTCCCTGACGCTGCAGCCGTGCAGAAATTGGTTGATGAAAAAGGCCTATTTAGCTTTTACAAAGACGACCACAAAGAATGTTGCGTCATCCGCAAGGTTGGCCCCTTACGCAAAAAGCTAAGCACGTTAGGTGGATGGGTCACTGGTCTACGTAAAGATCAAAGCCCTGGCACTCGGGCTGATATCCCGGTGATTCAGGTCGACGGCGCGTTCTCTACAGAAACAAACCAGCTTATCAAGTTTAACCCGCTGGCTTCATGGAGCTCCGAGCAAGTCTGGGAATACATTCGTAGCAATGACGTACCCTACAACAAGCTTCACGAGCAGGGTTTTACCAGCATTGGTTGCGAACCTTGTACTCGCCCTGTCCTACCCAACCAGCATGAACGTGAAGGCCGCTGGTGGTGGGAAGAAGCGACGAAAAAAGAATGCGGGCTTCACAGTTCCAAGTAAACCATGCCATATGGGTTGCTTGCGTAACGGGTTTTAGCCATTTGTGTATTGTAAATTAGGAGGTGTTTGATGAAAATCACCCTAGTAAAGAAAATCTTGGCCGACGGCTCACCCTGTAAAAAATGCGGTGATGTAATCAGTCGCCTGGAAGATTCTGGGCAGATGGCAAGAATCGATGAAGTGCTGATTGCTGATGAAAGGGACCCAACCAGCGCAGGCATGATATTAGCGGATGAGCACAAGGTAAACCGTGCGCCCTTCTTTGTTGTTGAACGCGATGACGGCAAGGTGGACATATACACCGTCTATTTCAAGTTTGTGAAGGAAGTTTTAGATCAGAAGACAGAAGAGAAAGACGAGCTGAAAGAGATTCTCGATAACAACCCAGATCTAGATTTTCTTTAAGCTGTTCCAGCAAACTTAGACGCGGGCATAAAAAAGCAGACATAAAAAAGAGGGCCAAGAGCCCTCTTTTTTATGTCTGCTTTTTTATTGCAATTAGTAGTGAGGCAAATCAACTCGGGTAAATAGCTCATCAAGCTCTGCTCGTGTGTGCCGCTCAACCGCCTCATCAACCACCGTCTTATTTAAGTGTGGTGCAAACTTCTCAATGAAATCATACATATAACCCCTTAGGAAGGTACCCTTTCTAAAGCCTATTTTTGTCACACTAGGCTCGAACAGGTGACTTGCGTCGATAACTACTAGATCTGGGTCGTCATCCATGCAGGCCATTTTAGCCACAATACCAACTCCCAAGCCTAGCTTCACGTAGGTTTTAATAACATCTGCATCCGCCGCTGTAAACACTACCTTAGGTGACAAACCTTTATTTAAAAATGCGTCATCAAGCTTTGAACGACCCGTGAAACCAAATGTATAGGTAACTAGCGGTTGTCGCGCAAGGTCTTCCAAGGTGATCTCTGATATCTGGGTGAGCGGGTGACCCTTCGGTACAATGACTGCCCTATTCCAGGTATAACAGGGCATCATGATCAAATCGCCAAACAGCTCCAACGCTTCGGTTGCGATAGCAAAATCAACCGTGCCGTCGGCGGCCATCTCAGAAATCTGAATAGGGGTACCCTGATGCATATGCAAAGAAACTTCAGGATACTCATTAATAAAGTTTTCAATGACTCCAGGCAACGCATAACGCGCTTGAGTATGGGTCGTTGCCAATGACAAACTACCTTTGTGCTCATCACTAAATTCTTGCGCAACCTGCTTAATACTCTCAACTTTACGTAATATCTCGCCAGCAATCTTCAGGATTGATTCACCTGCAGGTGTTACTCGGGTAAGATGCTTACCACTGCGAGAAAACACCTCAACACCTAACTCATCTTCTAGAAGCCTAATTTGCTTACTAATGCCAGGCTGAGAAGTGTAAAGGCTTTGGGCAGTCACCGACACATTAAGGTCATGGCGTGCAACTTCCCAAATATAACGTAGTTGTTGAAGCTTCATCTTAGATCTCCGTTGGCATTCGATATATTCGACAGTTATATAAATATGCTAAAATATTACTTTCCAGAATAGGCCAGAATGTTTAGATTTACCAACCTCATGCAGTTTGTTTTTAAAAATTTCTTTCTTAAGTAGTAAATTGACTAATGGATATACTGTTTTACATTATCGCGGGTGCCGCAGTGGGTTTTGCCGTTGGCCTAACCGGCGTCGGCGGCGGGTCTTTAATGACTCCCATCTTACTGTTATTTGGTTTTCCGCCGCAGATTGCTGTCGGAACGGACTTGCTTTACGCCTCAATCACCAAATCTGGCGGCGTATTTCTACATAAACGCCAAGGTACCATACGCTGGAAGATAGTCATCACCCTCTTCTGTGGCAGCATCCCTGCGTCACTTGTTACCATCTACTTTTTAAACAGCATTTTCACAGATAGCGAGCAATATGGTGAAATACTCACTACTAGCTTAGGATTCATGCTCATTTTGACCGCCTTGGTACTGCTTTTTAAATCGCAGCTGGTTAATCGCTCAAAAGCCAAAGACGATTCCGAAGCTTTAAAGACGGTTCAGAAGCATGCAACGGCAATCACCTGGGTGATGGGTGTGGCATTAGGTGTTTTAGTTACCCTTTCCTCGGTTGGCGCGGGGGCATTTGGCGCCGCTGTGTTACTGATTATCTATCCACGAATGTCGGCAATAAGCATCATCGGTACCGACCTGGCGCACGCCGTTCCACTGACCTTAGTGGCCGGGCTTGGTCATCTCTATTTAGGCAACGTGGATTTCTATTTATTAGGGTCATTACTTATTGGCTCCTTGCCAGCGATATATGTCGGTACCAAACTAGGCACTCGCATGCCAGAGAATCTTATGCAGCCTATCCTGGCAAGTACATTACTGGCTCTGGGGGTAAAATACGCGTTCTTTTAGTGTTCAAAGACCTGTGACTAGCAATACAATTAAAGCCCACCTACCGTCGTATAGTTATTACCGCGGTTGGTTGAGGTAGGAATCAAGTAAACAGGAATTGGGGATAGCTGCAGCACCTTAGCAGCAACGGACCCAATAGGCGTGGTGACATCACTTGTCCCGCCATGACTACCCATAACAATGAGGTCTGCATTGATGGCCTCAGCGTCAGTTAGTATAACTTCTGCAGGGTTACCACCAATAACATGAATGTCTTTTAGCCATTCCTTTGCCCCCTCACAGCCCTCCATATCCTGATCAAACACCGTCCTGACTTTGGCTCGAATCGCTGTCATCACTTCATTCAAACCGTGCTCTCTAAGGTTCTCTTTAGAATCTTCAGGTACAAAGGATTCCAACACCGCGTCAGCAAACATCCCCAACGGCTCAATAACGTGTAGAACATAAACCTTAGCATTATGATTCCTTGCAAGGTCACTAACATGCTCAAGCACATAAGGGCCGAACAGACCAAAGTCTGTTGCGTAAAGGATGGTATTAATCATGCTGTCTTCAGTTTCGACCATAATTCGATCACTTTTTTGTAACTAACTTCTTGTTCATAATTTGAGCATAGCACTGGTAGGGATATTTGCGTGCAGATTAAGCAGCCTATATAGACTAAAAAGTTATTTATAATTAATTCAATCTCTTAGAGAAGACATCAAAACACAGTCTTTCATATTTGGATTAATCAGTTATGAATCCACCAACCAAAATAACTAGAAGTTTTGAAAAAATATGGTCAAAAATAACGCAAAACACATGCCAGAAATTTTGTGAATATTGATTATTTTGACCGGTAACACACAATTACAAACTGTCACTGTAAGTTCAAAAAACAACCGCTAGTATATTAATCATACAACACGTTCTTGACGCATCATTCGCCTCAGAAGCGACAAAATGCCGTCACGAAGACAATAATACTAAATAATAACAGCGTGAGCAGATATGATTAACAGCAATAAAAAAGCATCCCGTTGGAGCGCGCTACCCAAAGCGGCTGCGCTACTCTCTATCTGCGCCTGTACTGCAACTGCTAACGCTCAATCCGATGAGTATGCTGAATACCAGCTAACTAATGAACAATTATCAATACTGCAAGACCCTCAGTATGCACCTCCAGAGCAAATTGACTACCTTACCGATTCCTTTTCCATCCCGCTGATTTCCCTAACACTCTCCGCAGCTAGAAACACCACCAACACGGACCAGTTTTCAATCGTAGCCTCGTACAAAAGTGTGGGTATAAATCTAAAAAGAAGTACCTACCTGGTTGATACACCTCACATACGCGGCATGGACTTCAGTGCCGCAATTAAGAAAAAATGCTCGCAATCGCCACAAACTCTCTTCGACGACTTCACTAAAGACGGTGTACTTGGCTTTAATCTACACTGGTAAGTTACAGTGAGGATATCCAGCGTCCAATAATAGCCGCAACATCTTCCGCACTTTCAACAAATACAAGATGCCTGCCCTTTATCACTTCAATTCGCTTATGGTCCGAACCTAACTGACAAAATATTTTGTGGGTAAACCTTGCTGAAAACAGCTCATCTGACAAGGGCTGCAGCAATAGAATTGGCAGAGTAAAATCAGCAAAACTTTTGTTGGGCTTCTCGCCGGAGAGTGAATATAACGTTCTTATAGAAATAGACTTTAACGCCCACGGGTCCTTCTTTAAATAATCCCCAAAGCAACCGTAATAGGTCATTTTCTCCTTTTGCAGATTTAGATACACTCCTATCGGCAATTGCAGCTTTGGGAAAAACATTGCACCGAGTTTCAAAAACGGAAAAGACAGCCGACTTAGCCACGGGAACCTAGAAAGGTCTCGCGTTTCTGCTTCAGAAAGATCTGCAATATTCTTGCACACCACGCCCTTCAATCGATCATCCTTCGCTGCCGTATAGTAGGCAACAATGCCTCCTTGGCTAGACCCAGCCAAATATACTTCTGGTCCATACTGTTCTATAGCAAAGCTAATGACGGCTATAGTGTCCTCAACCAATTCTGCAATGGTATAACAACCGCGCGCACCATCACTTTCCCCGTGCCCTCTTGGGTCAAACGTAACCACATTCAAACCCAACTGATATAATTGCTCGCATAAGGCAATATAGAATAGGCCATAAACTGCTGTACCCGGGACAACAACTACCGTTTTATTGGATGACGCAACTTCCTTGCGCTGAGCCTTGAATTGAGCCTTGCTATGAACCTGCAAGGTCGGCCCACCTGTGGCTAATTTTGTGTGAACGAAATCATCATAGCTAAACGCAGAACCGATATTTTTTGCGTATTGATTTATGTGTTGTTTCATATCACCCAAAGCGTCGCTACTCCCGCTCGATAAATAAGAGGCCTAGGGTAAAGTTTAGTAGAGCTCGACATGTGCGTAAGCACAAATAGTTCGGTCAATAGAATAGCAAAGGGTGTGTTAATTCGCCGGCTACAAGAAAAGACAAATCCAATCCCTCGTCTTCTGGATAGAACGTTGTCACAGTGAGGTTGGGCTCAGAGACAAAGGCATTATTCGGTCCCAACGCTCCTACCGTCTGACTCACACTGAAGAAGGTGGTCTGTTTGCCATTAAATTTTGCTTGCACACGATAACTGGTCATGGGCTCTAGTTTTGCCGCTCGCTGCTTCCAATCCGTTGGCACAAAAGGGGACGACAAAAGCTGTTCAAGGGTCTCTTTACGCTCACTATCACCGGTCAACAAAACTGTCTGCTGTAACGACATGAGAATCAGCGAGATGGTATTCTCAAACTCCTGGGATGCGCCCATTTGACGAAACAGAAAATCGAAGTGGTTAGTAATTCCGACACCCTCTTCCGAAGCCATGCCTTCCTGGAATAAACCAACCCAGCCCTTGTTCACCATTAAAATATTGGTTGAGCTATCCATCAGCGTCGTTGGAAAAGGATCCAATGCCCGTAGCGTGAGCGTCATCGCTTTACGTAACCACTTTAACTCCGGTGCATGGAAGTCTATTTTCTTCTGGATGGGGGTATAACCTGCAGAATATAGAAGGTGATTGGTATCACGCTCACCTAACGTCAATACCTTAGCAATATTCACTACCATGTCTTTACCAGGATAGGCTTTACCATTTTCTAATCGGCTGATGTGGCGGCTAGCCGAATTTAAGCGTGAAGCGAGCTCCTCTTGGCTGACCCGATGAACTCCCCGCCAAAACCTCAACAAACGCCCAAACGGCAGAGATGCGTCCACATTTGGCTGATCATTGGACATTTCGTGCTATCACCCTATTTAAAATCAACAACGTAGTACCGTTTAGTACCGTTTAGTACCATTTTGAGCGCTGCACTTGATACCGGACTTGGTAAGTCATGGTAGTCTGCACCTGGTAACGGGACAATAGGATAACACAGCAAACCGCAGATAAATGAGGACACTACGATGCCTGCACCTTTATTAAACCAGCGCGACCTGGAATTCATGTTATATGAGCTATTTGATGCTGAAGGCCTTACCAGCCGTGAGCGCTACGCCGATCACAGCAGGGAAACCTTCGATGCCGCCATCGATACAGCAAAGAAAGTCGCTGAGAAGTACTTTTTACCGATTCGCCAAAAGGTAGATACCCACCAGCCCACCTTTGATGGCAAAAAAGTCCATATGATTCCTGAGATAAAACCGGCCGTTCACGCCGTGATTGAATCCGGCCTTATGTCYTCTGCAGCAGATTTTGAACTTGGCGGCATGCAATTGCCTGGCATCGTGGCTAGCGCCACCGGWGCCTATCTYAGTGCCGCCGGCAGTATCACACTTGGATACACCTGGCTGACCAATGCCAACGCTAACTTAATTCAGGCATACGGAACCGCAGAACAGATCGAGCAATGGGTTGTTCCCATGCGCGACGGTCGCTTTGCCGGCACCATGGCAATGACCGAAGCCGACGCCGGGTCAGGGCTAGCTGATCTAACCACCTCCGCTGTCAAAGCTGATGATGGTACCTACCTGGTTACTGGTAACAAAGTATTTATCTCCGGCGGAGACCACGAGCTTAATGCAAATATCGTGCATTTGGTTCTGGCTCGAATCAAGGGCGCACCAAAAGGTACCAAGGGTATTTCACTTTTTATCGTGCCCAAAATTTTGGTCAATGAAGATGGTTCACTGGGTGAGCGCAATGACGTTGCACTTGCCGGTTTGTTCCACAAAATGGGCGGCCGAGGCCAAACATCGTGTGCGCTTAACTTTGGAGAAAATGGCGGCGCCGTCGGGTACCTCGTCGGTGAGGAGCACAAAGGCCTGTATTGCATGTTTCACATGATGAACGAAGCCCGAATCTTAGTGGGCACAGGTGCGGCCGTCACAGCACTAACCGGATTCCAGTATTCCTTGGATTATGCCAAAGAACGCCCTCAGGGACGCCTCCCCTCTTGCAAAGACCCTGCAACACCCCCGGTCAATATTATTGAGCATGCCGATGTACGCCGGATGTTGCTTGCCCAAAAAGCCTATGCCGAAGGCGCTTTTGCACTGTGTTTACTCGGTGCACAGTTAGCCGATGATGAGAAGACAGCTCCTACCGAAGAAGAACGTAAACACGCTCACACCCTTTTAGACTTGCTCACACCTATCATCAAGTCCTGGCCCTCAGAATATGGCCCGCGGGCAAATGATCTGGCAATCCAGGTGCTTGGGGGGCACGGTTATATTAATGAGCACCCAGTAGAAATGTTCTATCGCGACAACCGGCTTAACCCGATTCATGAGGGAACTTACTGCATCCAATCATTGGATTTATTGGCTCGTAAAGTACCGATGAACCAGCTCGCTGGCGTTAAAGCATTAATGGGCGAATTCAACAAAACCATTGACCTGGCAAGAAATCATGACAACCTCATTGAATTCGCCGATGAACTAGCAAAATCGATGAAGACATTATCTTCTGTCACCGAAACCTTACTGGTGAGCATGCAGACCAAGAATATCGATTTGGTTCTTTCCAACTCGGTTAAATACCTCGACCTATTTGGCAATGTGGTCATGGCTTGGATTTGGTTGAAGCAAGGTATCGTTGCTCAATCAGCACTAGAGAAGCAACCACACGAGCAAGACCAGAAGTTCTATAAAGGTAAACTGCAAGCGCTACGCTACTTCTACAAGTCAGAGCTCACAGAAATAGATGCTTGGGCTAAGCTGCTGACAGATTTCGATAGCACAAGCTATGACATGCAAGCGGATTGGTTCTAAACGACAAGTTTAAGGAAAAAACATGACAGTCATTAAAAAAGAAGAGATAGTACAAGCCATTGGTAACCAAAGTGAACCTTCACCTTGGTTTGCGGTAAAACAGGAACAGATTGACCAGTTTGCAGATTGCACCCAAGATCATCAGTTTATTCACATTGATCAAGAGAAAGCCAAAGAAGGCCCTTTTGGTGCAACCATTGCTCACGGTTTTCTCACTCTTTCAATGCTTACGCATCTATGCGATGTCACTAGCTGCAGTATCGAAGGCTGCCATATGGCAATTAACTATGGTTTTGATAAAGTTCGATTTATCAACCCCGTTAAAGTTGATAGCAACATTCGATCTCACAGTAAGATTCTCGATATTATCGAGAAAAAACCCGGGCAATTCATGATAAAAACCGAAGTCTCTGTGGAGATCGAAGGCGAAGACAAACCCGCTCTAATCGCCGAATGGATCACCATGCAATTTGTATAACCGACAAATTGCACAAATCTAACATCATTAACAAACAATAAAGGATAAATAGAATGTCCATATCTTTTGAAGGTCAAGTTGCCATCGTAACTGGCGCTGGTAATGGCTTAGGCCGCTCTCACGCATTAGCACTGGCAGAACGTGGCGCTAAAGTAGTCGTCAATGATCTTGGTGGATCCCGCGACGGAAGCGGCGCCTCTTCCGATGCAGCAATGGAAGTGGTAAAGCTCATCGAAGCCAATGGCGGAGAAGCTATCGCGCACGGTGCAAACGTTGCCAAGTTTGACGAAGTACAAGACATGGTTAAACAAGCCATGGATAAGTGGGGCCGCATTGACATACTAATGAATAACGCAGGAATCTTACGTGACAAGTCCTTTGGAAAAATGGACCTAGCCGACTTTAAATTGGTTATGGATGTTCACTTGATGGGTTCTGTTAACTGCAGCAAAGCCGTTTGGGACATCATGAAAGCACAGAATTACGGGCGTATCATGATGACCACCTCCTCTAGCGGTTTGTATGGGAATTTTGGCCAAACTAACTACGGCGCAGCAAAAATGGCCGTCATTGGTTTCATGAATACATTGGTATTGGAAGGCGCCAAAAACAACATCAAGGTTAACGCTTTGGCTCCTACTGCTGGAACACGCATGACCGAAGACGTTTTGCCCGCCGATATTTGTGCGATGCTTACCCCAGAAGCAGTTACCGCTGGCGCACTGACATTGGTGCATGAAGATGCGCCAAATCGTTTTATCTTATGTGCTGGTGCAGGTGGCTATTCTAGCACGCGCATATTCGAAACCGATGGTGCGTTTATCCCCGCCAGCGAGCAAACGCCTGAGAATATTTCGGCGCAGTGGGATACTATTAGCGATATATCCACGCAAGAGGAAATGCCCAACGGTATAAAACAGTCGGAAAAGTTCCTAGCAAAAGCCAAGGCTTATGTAGATTCGCAAAAGTAAGACTTGGACCAGGGAAGCTTGCGAATAACACATAGCTTCCCTGGATATGCATCTATACTCCAACAGTTTTCTGACACTAGCAATAGTAATACTTCGCTATGCCTGCATAGATACTAAAGATGTTCGCAGTTTATTTGTATAAGTTCAGATTCAACCTGACACTCTCGAATTTTCGTTCAAACTAGAATTGTGGTTCCGTCGTAAACCTTTAGACGGCAGGATCTACAGCTGTCATTAATAGCCTTTATTTTATCCACGACTACCCGCCTTGAGGGTGGAGAGCCTTACCCGACCAGTACGACCAATTTTAACTACCTCCCGGTCATTAGAGGAGAGACCACTACTTCAAAGTCCATGGACACCGGTAGCAAGCACATGCCAGAACAGCAATGAGTTTTCATGTCCTGGCTTACAATGTATAACGTATTAATCAGTTATACGTTAATTTTTCATAAACTGTGGCGGAATAAAGCTTACGATTTCTTATCAGGTTTTCATTAGCAATTTTGTAATAAACCGGTGAGGATTTAATTGCCTTCTGAAAGTATTGCTCGGCACTATTGTATTTTTTATTCAGCATACACAGGTATCCAACGGTATTATATGCCGATGGCTTATCGTCAAACTTCGATACCAGTAGATGGACCGCTTTTTCATAGCTATCCTGGCGCACATAAAGCAGTGCCAGATTTCTCCAGGCTGCGCCATAATCTTTATCCAGGGCAATCGATTTTTTAAACAACTGCTCAGCTACATCAAGTTGGTCGACTAAATAATTGGAATACCCCATATTGTTATGAATCAGGGCAGAACGAGGTGCAATTTCCCTGGCGAGTTCAAAATTTTTCATCGCCAAGGCATGTTCGCCTTCAATATCATTGATCACACCCACGCCATTATAAGCATAGAATGGGGAGCGGCTATCAATGTGGGGAGGCTCAACTACCACAAGGGTTTGTGTTTCGTCCTGCTCCGATTCAGCAACAACATCGGCAGCAACAGTTTGCTGACTTATCATCAGTTTGGTGGAATCTACGATGAGTTTGGACGTTGATCGAATCACCGCGCTTCGCGGGCTTGCGCGGCGTACCTGCCTCGATGAAATTAAAGGCTTGGTACTTGTTATCAGGATGGTGGAATCTTCGAGTAGTCGCGATCTATCCAATTTAATAGCTCTTTCAAAAAGGTGACGTGCCTCCAGGTATTTTCGTTGCTTAAGAGACACTTTTCCGCTGCGTGCAAGTGCGGGAATATAGTCTGGGTCAATATTCAGGGCCTCTATATAGGCCAGTTCTGACAGATTATCATTTTCTCTGTTTTCATGGACGATGCCGATTTTTAAATAAATGGTTTTGTCCTGCTCATCAAGTTTCAGGGCACGGAGATATTCAAATAATGCACGTTCGGTATCACCACTGCGCCAGGCCCTATCGCCGCGCATGATAAATTCTTGTTTAGTCGGAGCCTCTTTTCCTTGCTTCTCTGTTTTCCAATTTTTAGTGTTTGACTTGAACTCACTGTTAACAAACAAGCTGCTGTCATTACCGTCAAAGAGCGCGTGCTGCTGTATCCAGGCCTGCTCAGGGCTGGGCTCAACTTTGTTGGTAGCGCAGCCCGCAGCCAACGCGATGGTCAGAGTAATAGTTACAATTTTGGAGTATGTAGTATTCATTGTGTAATCCTCTCCGTCTCCGGATACAATTATTTAAACACTTCAAAAACTTTTAGTATTGCGGGCCCAACTGCCACCACAAAAAATGCAGGCCACATACAAAATGTCAGCGGAAAAATCATTTTAGTAGCCACTTTGGCGGCATTTTCTTCCGCCATCTGCATCCGTTTATCACGGAATTCATCTGAGTAGACTCGCAAGGTTTCGGCTATGCCGGTACCGAAGCGAGCACTTTGGTCCAGTAGCGCCACCAAGCCTTTAATTTCATCGAGGCCGGTACGCCGAGCAAGCCCGCGAAGCGCGGTGATACGATCAACACCCAAACTCATTTCGGCAGTAACCAGACCTAATTCCTCGGCAAGATCGGGGTGGCTTACATCCATTTCATCGGCAACTCGTTGAATAGTAGCGGCGAGACCAAGACCTGCTTCGACACAAACAACAAACAAGTCCAACGCGTCCGGAAAGCCATTACGTATTCTCCGAATTCTATTTGTCTCCAATTTGTTAACAATCATATTGGGTAGTATTAAGCCGGTACAAATTGCACCAAGAACAATCAACATAGCGTGATTAGCGCTCAATTCAGGAAAGAAAGTAGTCGCTTGAAGGGCTACACACCCAAACACAACACAGGCAATAGTTTTTATTGCATAAAAAGATGTCAAGTCACGCTCACCTCGAAAGCCAGCTCGCACTAACTTGGCCCGCATCGAAGCCAGCTCACTGTCATTCCGGGGGAGTACTTATTTTGCTACTGCATCCAGTTTATCTGCAAAAATAGGGGCTGATTTTTCTCCTTCGTTCAACGGGACAGTATTTGAATTTTGGTCAAAGCCAGTTAACTTGGCCAAACGTTGGCGAAAGGGATCATAGAATGGCATCGTTAAATAAGTCAGGCTCATACCAATAGCGAATACAGCAATAGTGACCAATAATACAAACAACCAGCGTAATATTTGTTCATCTTGTATATAACGTGATAACAACTCGATAAAATATTCCATTGCCTAAACCTCTATACGGATAATATTTCGAATCCAATAGATACCTAGCACCATACCAACTGCGGCGCCCATCAATAAATCTTTACCGGTATCACTCTTGAAAAGAATCGGTAAATATTCCGGTGTTGTAATCCCAATAAGCCCACACAAACCAAAGGGCATCAAGCTCAAAATCCATGCTGACATGCGCCCCTCCGCCGATAAGGTGCGTACTTTACGGCTAAACTTAAACCGTTCGCGGATTACTCGGCTCAACTTATTAAGAATTTCCACCAAATTACCCCCGGTTTCTCGCTGTACTGACACCGAGGTAATCAGGGCCATTACATTGACACTGGGAACCCGTTCAAGCAGCCCCAGCAAAGCCCATTTCATATCGCTACCATAATTTAATTCGGCAAAGGTTTTACCGAATTCCGAGGCAATCGGATCGTCCAGTTCCAGCGCAACCAGATTAAGGCTTTCGTTAAAGGGGTGACCCGCTTGCAGAGCACGTTTCATAACATCAATCGCATCGGGCAACTGCTCTTCAAAGCGCGCAAATCGTTTATTACGGTCTTGCATGATTTTAATCATTGGTAGCGCACCGACTGCAACGCCAGCAATAATCACAGCTAGCAACATATGGGTAAAATACCAGACCGTAGCTGCGCTAACTACTGCCAGTAATAACGACAATATCAACAGTCTAAAAGCACTTATATGGTGACCCGACTGGTTAATCAATTGCCTTAGCGAATTCAGTGCAGGCAATATTTCCAGCCTCTTCTCCCAGTCGAAAAGACCTTTTATCTCATCCTTACGCAACTCCACCGTACGCTCTATGTGCTGCTTAGACTCATCGAGATTAGCTACCCGCTTCTTCAAACGTTTTTTCGCCTGACGGTTTTCGCCAAACACTGGCATGGTCAGCCCAGTCAGCAACAAAAAAGCCGCAGCAAATATCAACGCTATAAATATCAGGATATCAATGTCCATTTTCAGGCCTCCACTCCTCACCGGGGTGAAACATAGCAGTCGATATCTCTATGCCCCGTTGCTGTAAATTATCAAAACAAGCAGGAATAATACCTGTGGCTTTGAACCGCCCCAAAACCCTACCATTGTCCATACCGCAACGTTCGAACTTAAAAAGTTCTGACATGGTAACCACATCACCCTCCATGCCGTTTATCTCCTGGATGCTGACGACCTTACGCTTGCCGTCTTCGAGTCTTTGCACCTGAATAACAATATGAATGGCCGAAGCAATTTGTTTACGAATCGTGCTAATTGGAAAGTCTATGCCTCCCATAGCCACCATATTCTCTACCCGGGTTAAAGAATCCCTGGCGGAATTCGCGTGTATGGTGGTTAATGAACCATCGTGGCCGGTATTCATCGCCTGCAACATATCGAAGGCCTCTCCCCCCCTGACTTCACCGATAACAATACGCTCGGGTCGCATACGCAATGCATTTTTAACCAGGTCACGTTGGGTAATTTCACTTTTGCCCTCGATATTGGCTGGCCGCGTTTCCAATCTCACCACATGGGGTTGTTGCATCTGCAGCTCTGCTGCATCCTCAATGGTAATCACCCGCTCATCTTCCGGTATAAAACCGGAAAGAATATTGAGGAAAGTGGTTTTACCAGACCCTGTTCCGCCAGAAACCAAAATATTCATCCTGCCCTTTACTGCCCCTTGAATAAATTTAGCCGCCGCATGTGACAGTGAATCGGTTTCGATCAGCTGCTCAATAGACAGCTTTTTAATCGCAAAACGGCGAATGGACAGCGCTGAGCCATCTATCGCTAATGGGGGTATTACCACATTGACCCGCGAACCATCCTTTAAGCGTGCATCGACCATTGGTGACGATTCATCTATGCGCCTTCCCACTCGAGACACTATCCGGTCAATCACATTGCGCAGATGGGCCTCACTATCAAAACGGCAGTGAGCCTTTTGTAACTTGCCGTCGCGCTCAACGTAAACTAAATCGGGGCCGTTAACCAGAATGTCCGAAATACTCGCGTCCGCCAGCAAGGACTCAAGTGGCCCCAGCCCCATAACCTCATCTTCAATGTGTTGAACAATTTTCTGCCGCGCTTGCATATTAATAGGCAGTGAAATCTCATCGAAAAGCTGTTGACAAATATGTCGCATTTGACTTCTGGCATCTTCCTCGCTCAAAGTGTTTATCCTGGCGAGATCGATGACATCCAGTAGTTTTTTATGAATCTGTTCCTTATAACGCGACTCATTGTCACTCAATACGTTCCAGTCAGCTGGTCGAGTGACTTCACTCTCGTCAGGATCAACACTGGCTGATAGATTTGTTTGAGCTTGATAATCCATAATCTATACTCCTCTGATATGTTTTAGCAGACGACTAATAAGACTAATCTGTTGCGGGATACAAACTCCCCCCGAAATGTCATAACCAACATTCATCATCGACTGGGTAAGCGGCGATTTTTTCGAAATATCATAGAGCGGGACACCCTGGTTAATACTCTCTGACACTTGTGCATATGAATTCGGCGCCGTCAGGTTGACTGAATGTCTTAAGGCTTTGCCAATATCATCAATGTTCAGGTTATCGTTTTTATTGTAGCGATTAACCACTACGCGAATTTTGTTTTCTTCTATGCCAATATCATTCTTGAGAATATGCAGTAGACGCTTGGCATCTCTTAAGTGAGAGATACTTTGCTGCATCACCACTACAACTTTTTCCGATTTTTCTAGTACCATACTGCTCAACATGCTGATATGCCGTGGCAGGTCCACCACTACATGATCGTAATTCGTTGCCAGCAACTGTAGTAGTATATCCATATTTTCTGTGCTGATATCTTCAGGGACAAATAAATCCCCAGGCTTAATATCGAGTAAGTGAAGGCCTGAGGAATGCTTCAACATATAAGCTTCTAAAGCCTGTTTATCTAACTCATATACATTTTCCAAGGCTTCCATCAATCCATACGTGGGCTCCATATCCAAGTAGTGGCAGAGGCTGCCAAACTGAAGATCCAGATCTATTAAAGCCACTCTGGAATGCGTAACCTCCGCCATCATATGTGCACTATTGCAGGCGATCAAAGAGCAACCTGAACCACCCTTTGCATTAATGAAAGAAGTGATAGGCGACACTGTATTGATTCCCTGATAATTTTTCTCCTCAATTTGTTTGCAAATAGTGCTCTGTAGCTCCAGCGCATCAAATGGAGAGCGGATGTAATCTATGGCACCTGCCTTCATCGCCATCCGCATAGCCTCCTGCTCTGAGGTGTTGGCTACAACAATTATTGCCGGTCTTTGTTTTGCGCTTCGCTGTACCAATTCACTGAGCTCATCGCGCCAATTTTCACCGAGCCAAAACACCAATAATTGCGGTAGTGTATCGACCCCATGGAGCGGATCACTGTGGACATTACATATATGGTTTGTAGTGATGTTGATACCTTTTATACGAGAGACAATGTCAACCAACTGATCCAAACCCGTTCGATTACGACCGGCCAGTAATACGGTAAAGTTGTGATCGACATTAGTCGGTGATTTCTGAGTAGATTGCGCTAATTCCAGTTTCACGATAGTGTCTCCTTCGCTATAACATTAACAAGTAGGCGTGCCCGCACCCGGCGGTGATACGCCGAGGCTTTCTGCAACAACAGTGGTACTGAATGCTGGTGCATTGAGCCAACCGTAATAAAACGGGATCAATAAACGATATTGAAAACTGTCAGCAATACTGACCCGTACAAATATAATATCGCCAAAGTTTGTATTGGTATCGACAACTGGGGCGCCTGCGGTATCAAGGTAGGTGATAATGACATCCTCAGGGGTCAAGCCCGCGATAACTTCACCGTTAAAAATTGCGGCATTACGAACTGCCTCTGTGTCATTCACAGAGCACACCGCAGCTAAACGTGCACCACGTCTAGTCACTTCATTTAAGGCATTCCAACTGAACATCAGCCTGCCGACTTCAATAATACCCAGCAATATTATAAAAAATAGAGAACCAACAATAGCCATTTCTACCGTAGCTAAACCACCTTGGCCCGTTAAACTGCGACAATTTTTCATCAGTTAATCCCCCGCATAATCACACTGGTATTGAGGGGGATGGTTATATTGATATCATTTCCCAGCCCGAACAAAGACAGCCGGCTTCCGAACATGGGTCGGTAAGTATAATTAATATCGACCTTAAAATAGAGTGTATCCCAGGGTGTGACAGTAATATTACTGACACTAAAACCTTCTACACTTGTACTGCCAGAGCCCGAAGTATTACCGTAGACAATCAGGCTTTTCAGCTTATCGATTTCATCCTGGTCAAGCTCTACATCTTGCAAGTTCCCTCGCAGCGAATTTTGACTGAGGTAACGGGCACCGTCATGGACCCGTTTGGTGAGTGTGTTATAGGTATACAATGCCCTGCCCAACTCCGCCGTCGCCAAAAAAAGCACCAGCATTAAGGGCAACATGATAGTGAGTTCAACCATCACCAGGCCTTGGCAGTGACTCCTGCTAATTTGTTTTTCAAAGCTAGGCGTCAACATTGTCGGGGTCCTTATAGAGAATAATTTTTGTCGGCTCCGGACCCGCAGAAGGGTTCTGGCTAAAGCGCCCCTCTGCAGCGCAGCCCTCTACAATCTGGCCAAACATATGGGCTTGGTTGCCTTGTTGAACGACCGGCTGCACCAGGTAAATACAGGTGATGCCTATAACGGTAACCTGCCCCTGCCCACTTTCTGTACCGGTACAATCGCCTACCGGTACAGTCAACATCCGTCTGTTACATTGGTTGGCATCGTCCACGCAACTATAGGAACCCATGTCATAAGCATATTCATAATCTTCATAGTTAAAATTAAAGGCTTCCTGGTAAACACCTTCGTAGGGTACTGGTGCTAGATTATCGTGTGGATCATCAAAGACCATTGCGCCATTGTTATCCAGGCTAAGTGGTGGATAGGGTGCATCGGTAACGTGATCGCCAGGATATAATGTTGCATTCATCGGTCCTCTATATTCACCAAAACGTGTGTTAATGCCCTGCACAACCGGGCCGACAGAGTTTCCGGGTTCTGTGCCTACTGAATCGCTCTGGCTTAGACAGTCATCTGATTCGTAACCGCCAGCAAGAGCCTCGCGCAGATCGGCTCCACCGGCATCGTCCCCTAATCGCAACATCTGGAAGTTACCTGGACCGACGGCAGATTCCTGGCCTGATCCCGTTTTAAGCACGATCGCCTCATTGACTGGGTAACCATAAACATAATCGTCATAGGGGTCCGTATCCGGATCACCACAAACTACCATCGGTGCTATATCACAAACATTTTGTGTCAAGCTCGGGCTGGGCCCCGCTACCGCCGAAACGCTGACCGCCAGGGTATTGATACCGAGAACCCTGGTAAACATTGTCGCGAATTGAAAACCATCGAGACGTACCCGAATAAAACGTGCAGGCAAAGTTCCGTTAACAAAGGGTTCCAGTGTGGTGGAAAACTGCATGCTGACATTCACCCCGCCCCCTTCAAACTCAGCTTTAAAATATTGATTGCCCGGCAGGTCGGCATTTTGAGCAATAGACTGCAATGATGCCGCCTCACCCAGAACAATATCACCGCTCATATCGTACGCTTTGGCGGCATTTATCGCTGCACTATCGACAATATTCTGTAGACGAGTTTTGTTCAACATTAGACTACCTCCGTCCAATGCCATGCCGGCAACACCAACCAATACGACCAACCCTATCATACCTATGACCAGCGCAGCGCCACGCTGAGCTCTACCGCCGCTACCCGTAGACCTCCGATTGCCTGTCGTAAACGCTGACATCACTGACATCACTGACATAGTCATCACAAGATATCCTCTTTAACCGCTATTTTTGTTTGCCAGTGGCTGAAGCAGTAATCGATTTACTGATAGATTTTTTATCACCACCGCTACCAGCACGATGCGCTTTTATCACCGCTTCACCACTTACACCGAAGTAATCTGCCGCGACTCCTGATGCGGGATTGTCGATAACTTCTTTGTTAGCGACCTGTAAACGGATCATCTCGTTGACCACTAAACCGGGAGTCCATGCAGGTGTGTCTGCACATCCATGGCACAAAATCATAGTGCTCAAAATAATTATAAATTTATACATATCTATTTCTCCTCTAATCAATAGTGTGTCCAAACTTGCCTTCAACGCCACCGCTATAACCGCTATCAATTTCCAATAGCTGTGCTGACGGCGCTAACGCACTGGCGGCTTCTGAACCGCTTTTTTCTGCATCACCTGCTTTTCCGTAGGTCTTGCCTAACAAGTAAAAGGCCATATCGGAGGGTTCAACAAAACTGTCGGTAGGGAGAGTGTCAAGCTGGTTATTAATAGGCTCGGCCAAATAGGGGGTTACCATAATGACCAACTCTGACTCACCACGTTCAAATTCTTGACTGCGAAATAAGGCTCCAAGTATGGGAATATCGCCAAGGCCAGGGAACTTATGCACGACGCTGCGCATATTTTCATTGATCAAACCTGCAATACCCATTGTCTGGCCATCAGCCAGTTCAATCGTGGTACTCGTGCTTCGATTCGACAGCGAGGGCACAAAGAATGCCGAGGAGGCATTGCCGCCACCAATCGCAATACTGTTAACGTCATTTAATTCGGTGACACTAATATTGAGTTTCAAGTTGATATTGCCGCTGTTAAGCACCACGGGGATGAACTTAACGCCAACCCCAAACTCTTTAAACTCAATGGTGATACCTCTATCGCCTCTGGGGACAGGGATTGGAAATTCACCGCCTGACAAAAAGCTGGCCTCCTGCCCAGACAAAGCCGTTAGTGTCGGTTCAGCTAAAATTTTAGCCGTACCGTTTTCTTTGGCGGCTTCAATCGCCATCGTAAACAAGAAGTTGTCATCTAGAAATGAAGCAAATATACCTTTATCACTAATGCCAAGATCGCTGGGTAGAAACTCTTTGATCATAGGCCCAATGATGGGAGCATCTCCAAAAATGGGAATGCGAACATCGTCGGGGGGGAATATGGCATCGGGGAATGAACCGCCACCGYTTACACCACCCGTTGTCCAWTTTCCATTGCTATTGAYCGAGTGRAATTTKATTCCCAAGCGCTTTGCRGTAGTTCGGCTGAGTTCWGCAACAGTGACTTTAAGCATCACCTGCTGTGATCCGCCAATCGTCATCAGATTAATCATATTGCTATCGATAGCCTCGCTATCGATTCCACCGCCACCACCTTTGGAATCATTATCAGCAGAAGACTGACTCTCTTCTTGCTCCATAGCCTTACGAACAAAGGTTTTCGCCAATGCCAGGGCACTGTCCATATTGGCCAGACTGGAAACCTGTCCACTCAGTACGATGGCTCCTTGTGAACTGTAAACCTCTACTCTTTCATCGGGTAACAACTGTGACAGTTTTTCTTTCAGWGAATTRAGGTCGTGCAGCACTTCAATATCCAATGCCTTGATCAGACGGTTATCCTTATCCCACATCACCACATTAGTGGTACCCAGCTGTTTGCCGAGTATATATATCTGTTGMCCACGCAACACCACAATATCGGCGATATTGGTATTACCCACAGACACCTTTTTTATTGGCGTATGCAATTTAACTATTTTTGACTTATTGAGTGGCACCTGAATTAAATCGGCGTAGCCACCTATTTCCTGTGAACTGGCAATCGCTGTAAATAGACTTGCACCAACGAGCAACAAGGTAACAACAGAGCGATTAATTAGAACCCTTGATTTTTTCCGCAATAGCTTTTTTAGTTCCATGATCCTATGCCATCCAGTTAGTGAGTTTATCGAGTGACCGTGCTGATATCGGTACCACGAATGACAGTAATCTTTTTAGCAATGTAGCCGCGGTAAATCTTTTTCGGCTTGGGAGCCTTTACCAAAACCTGCTCGTTGGGGTTTCTCAGCGACAGCTGGATAGTGCCCTCATTACGGGCCTTAACAATTGTTTCTGCCTGTTTAGGCTCAACCTCCAGGGTAACCGCACGGACAATAACGGGGGAATTCTCATTAGTGCTAGCGGTCTGGTCAACTGCCAGTACCTTTAAATCCTTTAGCACCGTTTTAGTTGTATACTTTTTATTTACCCGCTTGGTGGCCAGCACATCGACACGATTACCTGGCAGAAGAAAGCCACCAACACCAACAACATCATCCACTCGCACGGTGATTGCGCGCTTATTTTTATTAATCAACGAGGCCAATGTAGAACCCTGTAAGTGTGTAGAAAAACGCATACTGCGAAGAATATCGCCACGCAAGGCATCGTTGTTTGCCACCTGGCCGATTATTTCCTCGGTGGTATTAAATGCACCGTCAGGCACAATATGCTTGGGTACTTTAATCATTTTGACGTGCTGGTCTTCAACTTTCTGCCCATAGGGGATATCCAGGGTAGCTACCACCACACTGGTTTCATTGACCGCCATAGTGCCCCCCCCCGAACTACGGTTTATCGCCCATGTGTTGGCTATATACGCCGCTCCTGTAGCCAGCGTTGCCGCAATAACAAGTAGAGTTGTTGTCCTTCTTTTCATCATCGTAATCTCCAGTACCCTGAACGCCGAAAAGCGTTTTTAAATCGGGTTAAACATCAAGTTGAACGAAATAATTATTCCACGACCAATCGAGCAGTTCCTTAGTGACTACAGGCTCGGTAGCCAAGTAGTGAATTTGCGACAGAGCCGTATTGATTAAATCCCTGGGATGACAGGGCGCCAGATCAACACCCTGTTTGTGGTGCAAATCCTCAATTAAGTATCGACAAATTTCCAGATCAAATTCGAGGCCGGCCTTGTCCAGTTCCTGCCGCCATATTTCGGTGTAAGCTTTATCACTTACGTGGTGAAATTTTATTTTGAAACCAATACGGCGAAGTAAAGCTTCATCAGCTAATTCCAGCGGATTAATATTGGAGGAAAAAACTAATTGCACATCAAAAGGGGTTTCAAAGTGCTGGCCGTTGCTTAGCGTAAGAAAATCGCGACGATCTTCCATCGGCACAATCCAACGGTTAAAAATCGCCTTAGGTGAAACCGACTGACGCCCCATATCATCGATGATAAAAAGACCACAGTTTGCTTTCAATTGCAGTGGCGCTTGATATAGTCGAGTGTCAGCTTCGTAACTGACTTCCAACTGGTCCAAAGTCAGTTCGCCACCGACTACCACAATCGGGCGCTGGCAGGGCACATAACGACTGTCATACGCCTCAGCATAACGAAGGCTAGTCGTTCTCGCTTTATTCAGTTCAAGCTTTCTGTGCACTTGGGGATCATACAATTGAATGATGCTGTCACCTGAAGCAACCGCATAAGGAATGAGGCAGTTATCGCCAAACAGAGAACTGAGTTTTGAAATGGTGTAAGTTTTACCGGTACCCGCATGGCCGTAAACAAAGATTGCCCGATGTGAGTTGAATGCTGCGCCTAATTGATCGAGCAAACCTTGGTCAATAACAAAACTATTAAATAAACACTTTACCTGGACGCGACTAATCTGGTGTTTAAGTAAAGAGTAATGATTAACAACTCTATAATAGTCGCACAGGGCAATCGGAGCCGCTCCACTGTAACCACTTCTGGATAGCGCATCTCTTGCCTCAAGGCGTCCTCGCTCGGTGAGCCGAAAGGTCAGTTCATCTCGTTGCTGCCCGCTGCTACTAAGTTGCAATAACGCATCGGCCCGTAACAGCTGGATTAATTCATCGACTATTGCCCCCGATAAGGCCATGCTACCCGACAGTTCACGAATTGAGGCCACTGTCATATCGAAAACATGCTTTAACAATAAATCTTTAAGTAACTGCAGGGACAAGTTCGTCTGAGCAATACTGGTCGGTATCGGCGCAATATCCGTGAATTGGCCAGACCGATGTTCCTTTATCAACGTAGGAATACCCTGTTCAGATACTGGCGGAGGATTAGCTAACGGGCTGTTCATGTTAACAACACTCCTAGGTTAATGACGGTTGCCAACATGTCGCTGTAATACATGACGACTACGGTTCCAGCGGTAATTGCCGTAACGTAAGGAAAACGTTTTTTGCCAGGGTCACTCGGTGACATATCGATGTAGATAAGCTGGCCAGTAGTGGTAAAGGTTTTCACCATTAGCACATAGCGGCCAAAAAAYTCGCCGCTKCCACSCATTAACATCAACACCATAACGGCAATGGCACCACCAAATAATAGCGTTGCGATAATGGCAAAGAAGATAAGCGGAATACCTAGCAGGCTGCCGACAGCAGCCATCAATTTAACATCACCAGCGCCCATGGCCCGTTTGGCATAAAAGGGTAAGAACGCCAACAACCCTACAACTGCACTTGCCATGGCGATCAGCAAGCCACTGATGCCAAAAAAYATACTGTGTATAACWAGACCKGAGAGTAAGCCTGAAACCGACAACCAATTCGGCACACGGTGTTGTTKCAAGTCAAAAATCAGCGCCGTTGTCAACAACGCTAACAATAACAATGCAGATATTCCGTTACTGTGTAGGGCTAAATCCATGATTCTCTCCGGTCTTRTTGSTAAGAAGATAAAAGCGATRCCCGTAAAGGCGATGCAACTTTTTCTTCCTGGTTAGTACTACCTAKGGACCGGCAGCCGCGCCGCCACTTCCATCCACCCAACTGGTGAGGGTTGCTATCGCCCCGCCAACAGCATCGCCAAGTAGGCTGAAAGCTCCCGCCACAGCAGCTGCCACTAAACTACCTGCCACTGCGTACTCAACGGTGGTCAAACCGTCCTCTTCGATTAAAAACTGCTTAATGCTTTCCATAATATCTCTCCAAGTTAATAATTACGTATCATCTGTTGTCTCAAAATTGTGAAGCTCTTCACATCTCTGATACTTATAAAGTTAGCGCAAAATGGTAGAAGAGTGGTAGAACGATCTGAACGAATGGTGGGACTATTTTTACTTTCTTAGGCCATTAAGATTTAACCCAGCATATAAATTTTTATAAGAGATCAATCAAAGAGCCAATAAGGTTCTATGTTTAGCCACCCTTTTCAGGAAAAATGAAATTTATTTTATTTTATTTTTTAAGGTGATTGATTTCGATATTGGCGCGTTAGATGCCACCACACTGCAGGTCTTGAATGAGCCAGGGCGTCTGATTAGAAGCCGATAACAATCTTACGGAGCAGGAGATTAAACCCTTCGTCATCGTGAGAAAAAACTTTATGTTTTCCAGTTCTGTCGATGGTGCTAAAGCTCTGTGCTTACACTTCAGTTTGAGAGACTGCCCCGCGTAGCGTTTTGGGTATAAGGACGGCGAAACGACATCAACTCGATCCTTATCGGTATTACGTCAAAATCTTGGAAGCTATTCCTGATTGCCAGACTGTTGAGGATTAGATCCTGCCCCAAGAAGTGTATTGGGTATGAGGCGTTACTGCCATGGAATATTAGCCTGGAAAAAGCCGGCTCAGTTGAGGTGGCGGCGTGATGCGGCTGGGTATATCTTGGACAGGCCTAAGGGTGGGTACGCTTACCTTTTTCTTATCAAAAGTGTCGGAGCTTAATACAAGCACTCTTGGTTATATATCACAGCCACTTGAATTCATTGGCATTACCTGATTGGCATACAGTTTGCTCTCTTGTTACCTGGATCGATGTACGATGTAATTCACTTGAAGTAGGAAACACCCCATGARCAGATTTCTTAMAGCAGTASCATTATCARTACTTACCTTACCCGCTTACTCAGAAACTGTCACAGGAGGAGACCTACTGGGTCAAGCTAGAGCGAACCAGTTCYATTAATCCAGCCCGCAAAGACGCCTAAGGATGAGAATATGGAACAACGCTTAGTCAAAAACTGGAGCAAGTTTGATAAAGACAATCTTCGCTCTACCACAGCGTCAATACTATGGGTCAACCTAATGCAGGATAAACAGGTAGACTCTGCAAGAAMCATTTTTGAAGAGTATTTCAATGTGCGTCAAATAGACGCGCATCACATCCGTAGTGGTGACTTGCCGCTGGAGAATATTGACAGCCTTTGTTTTGAATTGGATTATCCGAGTTACGACGCCCTGAACATGATTATCGTGCTGCATCGAAAATTTCCAGAGCTCCCCATCTTATTTATCACCCTTGAGCACTCTGAAGAACTGGCGCTGTGGGCGTTGCGTAACCGCATGTGGGATTATCAATACAARCCTCTTNATCAACATCAAACCAAAGCTATTAAGATGAATTTACTGGAGCATATGGCGTTGAGGGATAATGGGCATTTCATTAGCGCACCTCTAGGCCATGGCTCGGCCTGCCCGAACAGCATCACCCAGAGCGCAAATAACTCCCACCGAAAGGTGATCAACGCCGCTGTCAATTATGTCGAAGAAAATTATCGGAACAAGATTAACGACGCCGAAACAGGCAAGCAATGTGGTGTGACTTGCTTTCAGTTTCGCCGTATCTTCCAAAAACATTTCAACCAGACCTTCCAGGAATACCTGTTGAACTACCGAATCGAAAAGGCCAAGGAGCTGCTGGCAAATTCACATGTACAAATTTCCAGTATTTGCTTTGACGTCGGTTTTAATGACCCATCCTACTTTACCCGCATCTTTAAACGCACGGTAGGCGTCACACCTTCTGTGTTTAAAGCCAACTGTGTAGCCCAATGGAACACAGAGAAGGACATATCAGTAAACTCTTTATTCACGTAAGACCTCGCGGAACACCCCATCAAGTGCATTGCTTTGTTAGATTAAACGAATTCATAATACCAAATAGATTTGCATTGGATCACCGCTTTTCAAAATATCTGGAGCTTTATAATAGCGGGTAAATGGTTTGGAATTATCAGTCTTTGGGATATTTTCCTGATATATTTCTCCATACCTATCCTTACCCTTTGAACCTGCCGGTTTACACATAACTGTACATTGTGATCGATAATACTCAGATATCTTTTCTCCATCTTTATATAGATAAATTTTTAGTCTCCCATATTAGGTTACATCTTCAGGGATCAATATTCTTCCATTATCATCTGACTCTGCGGTGTATTTTTCACCTCTCAGTGACTCATAAAAAATCCAGACAGAAAGGTCTGTACTAGGGGGAATATTAGCTTTTATTCCAGCCACTGATTTGTTTCTTTCATCGACCCTACTTTTTAAACTACGCTTAGCTCACCGAAAAACAAGAGCGCTGCGAGTAATTTTTCAGTGTAGCTACTTGTTAGGTGACACCTTGGTTTTGTAGACATCCCTAGTTCGCAGCATATCATATATACGATTCTCTCGAATTTCGTCGAATCCAACGTCCTGAACATATTCATTGGGATTACTAAACGTACCAAACATAAGATCCCAGACTGAAAGACCGTAGTTTTGGGCATGGTGCATATATTTATGGTGAACTCGGTGCATCTCGGGCCGCTGTATTACAAATCCCAACCAACGAGGAGTTTTTAGATCCGCATGTATGAAGATATTATACAGAGCAGCGAAAATGAGACTTAAAGCCGTACCGTAGACATTTAGCCCTAAGATTAGATAACAACATAAAGCGTTTAAAAAGGTAGCCGCTATTCCGTCAAACGGGTGCATATAAAATGAAGTTAAAGCTTCAATACGCCGCGGGCTATGATGCAATTGATGAAACACTCGCCATAAAATGTCAAATTTATGCATGGCTCTATGCCACCAATACGCTATAAAACTAGTTAATAGAAAACCACATATACCCTGCACGAGAACATTAAGATCATCGAACCTAAATAGTGAAAGATTTCTAAATGTTTCTACAAAAAAAATTCCTGCACCTATTGTGGTTATCGATTGGAAAAGGCTAACCCCTGAAGCTAGAAGCATCCATCGTCTATCGCAATGGTTTTTTGACGCAGGGGCTATTACTTCCAATGTAAAAACACAAAGAAATACGGTAATGACAATTATGAGAGTAAGTAACTCCATGTTCACCTATCGTTTTATAGAGACGCCCTATTTTCGCGTCGTTATCAAACTTCTTGTTTGAGTATACCTGAGATACGCCCTATCTCCAGCCTTCTAAGAAGACAACTTATTCCACATTGCGGTCATGGTACACAGGCCTTGATGAGGGGCAAACCAGCAAAATAGTAGTCATCCCCACTATCAAACAAAATACCCTTAATAATTTGTTACGCTACAACATATCTGGTGTAAGCAAGTTTGCGCTCTCATACGACCAATTACCATTTTCATACTCAATGACATTAATTTCTAGGGAAACTCTCTTTTTTGTATACCCGCAATCAACCACTACAGTCCATTCCTTTGGAAAATCGTTGTTTAAAAAATTATATGATGCTGAAATACCGCCTTCATATCCACACCTAACATATCCACCTATCTCGCGTTTAATATTGTTACTGAAACCAAAGTCCCCATTTTTCTCTCTAATAATTCTTTTAATCGCTTTAGTTACAGCATAACTTTGCTCGTCGGTGACCTCAGGTATTGCCATAAACACAGGGACCAGCATCAGAACACCTATAAAAAACAACATCAAAACTTTTTTACTTGACTCGAAATGGACAATCAGGAATGGAATTGGGGAAATTAGCAAGCTAGCCACGCCCCATAAAAAACCTTGCCTAAATGCTAAAAATATCGTTCCAATTAGTGAAATTACAATTAAAAAAATCCCGACTTTAAGCAATAACTCAATCATACAATCTCCATATGTTACGTTTCATACATGTCTACAACTTATATCTTTATGCGAGCTTACAAGGCTGACGCTCTAGCACCCGGACTTTTCAATTTAATACCGACGGTTTAACAGCCTCTTTAAGCAAGTCCTTTTTAAATACTTGGTAAAATGTACCTAGCGACGCCCCTAATATTGCGCCACTAACATGGGCAAAGTAGTTAATGTTGGTGTTATCACCATATCGTTTAAGCTCGTAAATATCCCAACCTATATACCACACTGCCAAAAACATCACGGGTATACTAAAAAACCTTATGGCAAATAGATACCAGAGGAAGCAACGAATTTTTATCGATGGTGCCATAATCCCAAGCGCTGCTATGGCTGCCATAACTATACCTGAAAGGCCTACCGTAGGCAGGGCTTCTGCAACATCAATCATCGCATAGCTATACGCTAGACTAGTTCCAATGCTAGCGAACCCAACAAACCCCGCAAATACAACACTTCCAATAATAAGTTCTACTGACGCTGCGAAGACATAGAAAAACAGCAAATTCCCTAGCAAATGGGTTAGACTTCCATGAGAGAATGTAGAGGTAATCATTTTAATTATATCCAATTCATGCGGATCATAAGATAATTCGTCTGTTAGGTTCTTCGGAACCTGTTCGTTATATCTCTTATAAAGCCGTTCCAGTCGATTCAAAATGTATTTTTCATCATCTGCTTTAGACTTGAATATCCCAACCGGTTTGGCCGTCTGTGCGAACTCCTCAATCTTCTTTGCTGGATGTTTAGCTTCACGTATCGACTCCAAAATTTGATAGCATTGATTACCTGATTTTGAATGGGATACATGTCGCAGAATCTCTATAGACCTAGAATCTATATCTTTGGAACAAAATGATTCAGCTGTTTTTTTGTGTTGAACATCCTGTGAATACTGATTCCAATAAACAAACAAACACACAAAGCAAACCAATAAAGTAAATACTGGAATTCCCTTTTTTTCAGAGTCCAATTTATACGGCAAAAATATCATTAACAGTCCCTTGAAGCTAAGTCTCCTCCAGCTGTATTTGAATTATACTTTCGCGATATTCATTTGTACAGAACAAGAAGAATCAAAGCCCACCAGAAAACAATCAACATTTACCTCAAGTTAATTTCTAGCAATGTCAGCCATCACCATTTTTCATCAAGAACATTGACTTGATCGAATGACGCCTTTGGGAGATCAATAATCTTATCAAACAGCCAATCTGTGATCAAATATCACCCTACATTGACTTCTGATTATGTCCGCTATCGATAAATTTGAGGTGATTTGATCACAGGCTCGGATGACCGCTTAAGGACGGACCTTGCCATCTAGCCCTTATAAGTCGACGCTTGCTTTCTTGTTCCACATTGTAGCCATTTGATTGGCCAATAGAGCATCCAAAATTTCAGCTACTTAATGCATTCGAGATATTGAACTGACAAATATGCACTTTGATTCAATATCAACTATTCCCTACAAGGTGGATGGCCTACTACGTGTTTTGCTTTGCAATTAGCATATCGTTATTCGCCTCTAGCACCACACTTCACATACCATAGGACACTGACAACCAAAAGGTCCTAACATCGAACCAATGATAACTATCAGCTGATACCGATACTCGCAACTTATCGTGAACCATTGACAATTCCAAAGCGTTGTTTACTGGCCAATAACTTACACTCAGCTCAGCATTATTTACTATGCGCAACACCCCTCCCACCCCATATAAAGCATGATCATACTGATACCTAGATTGGATTATCACACCATACTTTTCAGTGACACTATGAGAAAGATTGGCATACCAACGGGGGGCTAATCTTTGGATATAGGTGTTATCTATTTTTTCGAAGCCAGACAAAAGCGGTTTAATAGAAACATAACCGTTATCGTCATACTCCTTATTATCAGAATTAATGTCACTAATGGTAAATGGTGACCGCCGCCACTCAATCGCTGCGAAGAGATCCCTTACCTGAACATCGATATGCGTTTTACTTGATAGTTCAACACTGAAACTAACATCAACCGAATAACCTTCACCCGAAGGTTTGTCAACGACCCGGTCAAATAGAAAGTCGTCAGTATAATGATAAATGATTTCGGCGTTGTAATCATAGTCTGAACCAGTCAACACACTTGCATCACCATGTAATGATCCATCTACCATGTAGTTTGATGTCAGATAAGAAACCCCAAGCGTATATTGAAATGACTCACCAATGACATCAAACAGACTTATTCGTAGCCCGCTGGCATTAAACCCACTAAATTCAATGTCAACCTGATATTCATTACCTAAAGGTAGGGTTTGTTTGTTTTCTGTTAGCCAATAAAKCTCTGCTGCGCCTTGTGAGAAACGTAGATCATAATCATAACGTTTTACGAATCCAMCCCCCCAATGTTTCGACCTGACACCAATCTCGATCCAACTCGAGCTCCATTGTCGCTCACCCGACCTGAATCCGCCATCGGTAGATCCCTCTACTGCACTTTTAATCGTTGTCGTTTCACTATAAGAAAAACCATCAAAAATCATATAGGGCGCAATAGGATTCGCCCCAGCTGACTCAGCGAACAAAAACACAGCGATTAAAAAGGGCGGCAAATGCCACCCTTTCACTACCAATCGGCTATGCATAGAGTATGCATAGCGGTTTAATATAAACTTTCAAAGGAACCGTCACTGTARCGAATCAACACCACGCCACTGTCRGTTTCGGATACAATGCCTACCTGGGTATCGCCGACCATTACATTCCCACCYAACACATGRGTGYCWCCCTCTTCAGTTTCCTGCAAATTCATCACCAGCTCAACATCATCAGAATTTGATAGGGTTAGTACAGCTTCAGGTTCGTCTGCTTCAACATCGATAGAGACAACGTTTAACGTAAAGCTTTGACCATCATGACTCACTACGATGCTTGCATCTCCACCAGAAAATTGAACTCTGTTAGCTGATACCACAACCGTCGCTTCTGGTAGATTAGGTACAGTAATTGACGTTGACAACATTAACGATCCTTGCACAAAATTGTCCGAAGTTTCGAATTCTGGTAATTCAGCATATACCAATCCATAAGCGGCTCCAGACATATCAAGAAAGCCGTAGAGCGAATATACCCAAACCGGTTCCACACCAGTCTCGCTTTGAATTTCTTCGACAAGCCTAGACTCAAAGCCCCCCGACAATTCGCTAACATCAACTTCCCCATTTATTCCGTTACCAGATGCGTATGCAGTTACATCTACATTCGTGGTACAACCGAGTTCAACTATAGAATCTGCACAATGCATATAGCCGCTATAATAGAGATAAGCATAATCTACATTAT
>NVVG01000253.1 GCA_002402125.1 Moraxellaceae bacterium | reverse complement strand
CTCGGGTGTCATCAGTAGCGACCGTGATGTTGGTGATGGTACTTACACCGCTAACGTGAATGATGGCGTCATTGAAACCGTCACCATCACTGCCACCATTAACGGCCAGACCATCACCACCGGTAACCCAACCGTTGCCTTTGCGGTAGGTGTCGCCGATGAAACTACCTCTACTATCAGTGTATCTAGCGGCAGCGTCACCACCGATGATACGGTAACGGTCACCGTGCAAGCCAAAGATGCCGCAGGTAATGATTTACCGGCAGGTACTGACACGGTTGTCATCAGCAGTAGCCTCTCTGGTGTGATTAGCAACGATAGTGATGTTGGCGATGGTACTTATACCGCTGACTTAAACGATGGCACCATCGAAACCGTCACCATCTCGGCCACCATTAATGGCAACACCATTACTACCGGCAACCCTACCGTTGCATTTACGATCGGTGCTGCCGATGAAACCACCTCCACCATTAGCGTTTCTTCTGGTTCGGTCACCACCGATGACACGGTGACCGTCACCGTTCAAGCCAAAGACGCTGCGGGTAACAATTTAACCGCCGGCACTGACACCGTTGTCATTTCAAGTAACCTCTCTGGTGCTATTACTAACTTTAACGATAACGGTGACGGTACTTATACTGCTGACTTAAACAATGCCGCTCTAGAAACTGTCACCATTACCGCCACCATTAATGCCAATGGTATTACCACCGGCAATCCAACCGTTGCATTTACGATCGGTGCGGCCGATGAAACCACCTCCACCATCAGCGTTTCTTCTGGATCAGTCGCCACCGATGATACGGTGACCGTCACTGTTCAAGCCAAAGACGCTGCGGGCAACAATTTAACGGCCGGCACTGACACCGTCGTTATTTCAAGCAACCTCTCTGGTGCTATTTCTAACTTTAACGATAACGGTGACGGTACTTATACTGCGGACTTAAACGATGCCGTTATAGAAACTGTCAACATTACGGCCACCATTAATGGCAATGGCATTACTACCGGTAACCCTGCCGTTGCATTCGGCGTCGGTGCGGCCGATGAAACCACCTCCACCATCAGTGTTTCTTCAGGCTCAGTCACCACAGATGACACAGTAACAGTGACAGTTCAGGCCAAAGACGCTGCAGGTAACAACTTAACCGCCGGCACTGACACCGTCGTCATTTCAAGCAACCTCTCCGGTGCTATTACTAACTTTAACGATAACGGTGACGGTACTTATACCGCTGACTTAAACGATGCCGTTCTAGAAACTGTCACCATTACCGCTACCATTAATGGCAATGGCATTACTACCGGCAACCCTACCGTTGCATTTGCGATCGGTGCTGCCGATGAAACCACCTCGACCATCAGTGTTTCTTCTGGATCAGTCACCACTGATGATACAGTGACCGTCACCGTTCAGGCCAAAGACGCTGCAGGTAACAAYTTAWCCGCCGGCACTGACACCGTYGTYATTTCAAGYAACCTCTCTGGTGCTATTACTAACTTTAACGATAACGGTGACGGYACYTATACYGCTGACTTAARCRATGCCGYTYTAGAAACTGTCACCATTACCKCCACCATTAATGGCAATGGCATTACTACCGGTAACCCTACCGTKGCATTCGGTGTTGGTGCYGCTAATGAAACAACGTCYACTATCACCGTCTCCAGCACCAATGTCACTACRGATGATACGGTTACCATTACTGTTCAAGCTAAGGACGCAGCAGGTAACAATTTAATTACTTCAGGTGGCACTGTCATATTAAGTTCTACCGGTAGTGGTGTTATCAGCACAGTAGCCGATAACGCCAACGGTAGTTACACAGCAACCATTACAAACGCCTCTGCAGAAACCGTTACCATCTCTGGCACCATCGCGGGCAACGCTATTACGACTGCAAATCCAACCATTCAATTTGATCCAGGCGCGGCTAGTATTGCGAACTCGACAATAAGTGTSGCTGCTACATCAGTTACCACTGACGTTGGCACAACGACAACCATCACRGTGCAAACCATTGATGGCCAAGGAAACAACAAAACAACCGGTGGCGATACCGTTGCGCTAAGCCAGAACGGCAGCGCAAGTATTAGTGCTGTTGTTGATAATGGCAATGGAACGTACACCGCAACCATCAGTGATACGGTTGCTGAAGCGATTATTATCAGTGGTACGCTAAATACGATTGCCATTACCGATACGGCAAACGTCACCTTTACTCAAGGTGTTGCGACCACAGCAAATACGACAATCTCTGTTGCTTCAGTTTCTGTTACCACTGACGGTGGCGCGACAACAACGATCACCGTACAAACCGTTGATGCCCAAGGTAACAATCTTATTGTGGGTGGCGAGACCATTGCGTTAGCTCAAAACGGTAGCGCTGTCATTAGCACCGTGGTTGATAACGGCAACGGTACTTATACAGCCACCATCAGTGATACAGTTTCAGAAACCATCACTATAACCGGCACCTTAAATACCGTAGCTATTACCGATACCGCAGCGGTGACGTTCACTCAAGGTGCAGCCCTTGCAACTAACACCACCATCTCCGTAGCCTCCGCAACCGTTACCACTGACGGTTTGGCGACAACGGTAATTACCGTACAAACAATCGATACGCAGGGTAACAATATTACTACAGGTGGCGACACTATCGTGCTTAGCCAAACCGGCAGCGCAATCATTGGCACCGTTAGCGATAATGCAGATGGTACTTACACTGCAACCATTAGCGATACCGTGGCGGAAGCAATCACCATTAGCGGAACGTTGAATGCAGTTAACATTACCGATACTGCTGCAGTTACCTTTACGCCGGGTGTTGCGACTATCGCGCAAACAGCAATTTCTCATTCTCCAAGCACTGTTGTTGCGAACGGCGTCAACACAGCAACCGTGACGGTTCAGACTAAAGATGCACAAGGAAACAACTTAACGTTAGGTGGAGAAACCATTGTCGTCACCATTACAGGCAGCGCAGTTGTAAGCGCAGTAGCTGACAATGGAAATGGTACCTATACGGCCACTGTCACCAACACGGTATCAGAATCGGTAAATGTAGGCGCCACAATGAATGGACCAACCATTACCGCGACTGATACCCTATCTTTTACGCCAAACGTTTCAACCGCTGCGCAAACAATTATTACTGCGAGTTTGATTTCTATAACTGCAGATGATACTGCGATATCCATCATTACTGTGCAGCTAAAAGATGCCTTCGGCAACGATATTACCACTGCCACAGATACGGTCACGCTAACCCAAAACGGTAGCGCCACTCTGACTGCTGTGACAAACAATGGTGATGGAACCCATACCGCCACCGTTAAGAGTACGGTTGCAGAAGTCGTTACCATTAACGGTACGTTAAACGGTGATGCCATTACGGATTCTGCTGACGTTACCTTTACACCAGGGGCAATGGTCATTGCGCAAACGTTCGTTACTGCATCTCCAGCAGAGATAACCGCTGATGGGGTTACAGAGTCAACCGTCACCGCCCAGCTTAAAGATGCCTATGACAACAATGTTTCCACCGCCGGGTTAACCGTTTTATTTTCAACGACTGGCGGCGCAATTATCGGCATCACTACCGATAATGGTAACGGTACTTACTCTGCAAACGTCACAAACACTGTCGCGGAAACAGTAACAATCAGTGCAACCGTTAGCAGTACTGCCACAACTGACACGGCACTCATTAACTTTATTCCTGGGCCGGTATCCGCTGCTCACTCTACCCTAACCGCATCACCTTCTGTCGTTACTGCAAATGGTAACGACCTATCGTTACTCACGGTAAAAACCTATGACGTTTTCAGTAACGAGATTACCACTGGAGGCAACACTGTTGTATTAATCGATGACAATGACGCAAGCATTAGCCCTGTCATTGACCAGCTAGATGGCACCTATACCTTCACCATTAGCAACGGCACTGTACAAAGCACCGTCGTCAACGGATCAATAAACGGCGATGCTATGATGGATAACGAGACCATCAACTTTGTCGAAGGCGGGCCTGCTGAGGTGGCAGCAAGCGATGGTCATTTCATTAACGGCGTAGGCCCCATCGGTTCGACGATTGATGTGATGGATGCTGACGGCAACATCTTATGCAGCAACGTAGCCACCGATCCAATCACTGGTGAATATCACTGCCCTATTACGGAAATACTTTCCAACGGTGAAACGCTAACGGTTGTAACCACCGACCTGGCGGGCAACACTGAAACCAGCACTACCATGGTCGATGCTGTTGATGATGATGACGATGGTATTTCAAATGTCATTGAAACTGTGTTTTCCAGAGCTGGTGGATACGGTAATGTTCAACCGGATACAGACACTGATGGTGATGGCCTGCCAGACTATGCTGAAATCATTTTAGGCAGTGATTTCTTGGCGGTACATAGCCCAGTAATCGATGGGAATATCGATGCCGATATGGATGGTATTTCTGATGCGGTGGAATACTTCTTCGACCATACCGGYGGCTCTATYGACAGTGACASCGAWACCGATACCGATGGCGAYGGCATCCCAGAYGTCACCGAATTAACCGCTATCAAATCCAATTTTAATCAGGTTAATCTACCCATTGTTGATGGCGCTGGCGACGACGATGGCGATAACGTRACTAACGCYGTGGAATACTATYTATCCACCTATTATGSGTTCAAYAACATTGATGATACMTCTGACTACGATCATGACGGATACAGCGAYGCCTTAGAAGTTCGATTGGCCTCTGATCCGTTGCTGGCCAACGAGTCTGACATTGATCAGGATGGTGTGAGCGATGCGATTGAAGCGTATTTAACCGGATCCATTAATGATGGCCTTGATACCTCCCTGCTGGATAGAGATAACGATGGTCTACCCGATATTTTAGARCTGACGCTAAGCGCTGATTTGGCCGATCCATTTTCAGCCATTAATGATGCGCTCACCGGTGATAGTGATGGCGACGGTATCACTGACGCGATTGAGTTGTACTTATCTGGCGACACCACTAGCGTTGTAGCAAACCAAGACACTGATAACGACGGCATCACCGACATTGCAGAAATTGCCCAAGGCAGCAACCCGCTGGTAAATTCTACACCGGTTGTTTGGATTAATAGCCAAGACCTAGGTGGCGGTGACGTTGATCTATTTGCCCAGCTAGGTGGCTATCAAGCGCCATACCCAACATTTGACTGGGACGTTTCTGCAATACTGAACGCGGAACCTAGCGCCCTCATTGTGGACACTAGCAGCCAAAATCTATCCGTTAGTGGATTAAGCGAAGGCTTATACACTGTATCGTTAACGATTAGCAAAACGATAGCGGGCCAACTTCTATCCTCTAGCACTAGCCAGATCTTTAGTGTTTCCGAACTGGGCGTAGAAGATGATGACTCTGACGGCATCATCAATGCATTTGATTCATCTGA
>NVVG01000011.1 GCA_002402125.1 Moraxellaceae bacterium | reverse complement strand
CCCGCATCACTTGTCAGCACTTCATAGCGATGCGCTGGATATAACAATGGCTGCTCTAGCAACTGTCGTTCTAACTGCTGAGCAATATGCGGCACCTGGTCAACAAAAATTAATTTCTCACACAAAGCTGCAGGCACAATGCCCATGCCTAAATAACCATGATCACCTGTGAGACCATCAAGACAAAACTCAAACCTTTCCAAAATAACAAAGGGTTTCGATCGATGAGTGGTTTCATGCCTGGGTTTAAAAAACAGATAAATATGAATAGAAGAGGAGTTGATGCTGTGTGCTGAAATGTAGTGGCTCTATGATTGTTTAGAAGCCACTACACGTATTCTAGGTATCAATTGCAGCGTTACTAAGCCTTGGTTTTTCGAGCTCTTTTAATCCCTAGCAAGCCCAAGAGGAATAGACCTACTGTCGCTGGAGCTGGAACACTAGTTGATTGACCGCAGTTGGTACCGCCAGTGCTAAAGCAGAATGCTTGGTTTTGAATTAGAATGTCACCGTTGCTATAGTTTGGATCAGAAGATTCGACAAACAATATTTCGATACCGTCTGTGCCATCTTCATTTTCAATACCAACGGTCTTATCGTCGACATCATCAAATTGAATTTGAAAGATTTGAATCTCGATGTCATTTGTCAATTCGTGCAGAATGATTTCGAAAGTGTTGATTGAACTGCCTGGATCATCAAAATCTCTAACATCGTAATACCCTACAATAAACTCACGTGAGCCTACATCACCGATAGTCTGTGTTCGGATTGAGCCGCCATTTCCTGGATTGAGATCTTCCCAGAAACCTGCGATAAAGTTATCTAGACCACTACCCGGCGTTGGAATGGGGTCGCCGCTACAGCAGCCAGATTTGCCAGCGTTATTCGCGCCGAAACTGATAAAGCCATTAGTAGAAACGTGTGTTTCCGTGAAAATATTTCCGTAGAAATCAAAATCAAAGCCTATGGCATTCGTGAAGGAGCCATCATCTTGATTATCAAGGCCGATATTGGTACCAGAAGTACGGATATCTGTTAGGCCAAAAGCTATATCACTACCGTTATAGCCAAAAGCATCGGGTCCTGAAAAGGGCACAGCAAGTGCTAGTGAGGAAGTGAAAAGGGCGGCACTAGCAATGGCAAAATTTAATAGTTTTTGCATTAAGTTGCATTCCATTTGTTGTTTAGTGTTTAGGGAAGGATATTGGAATGCAATAAATATGCCGATTCACAAAATACTATATATATCAATAGGTTATATATGCTAGATGGTTATTAAAGTGATGATATGTAAACTATATCGACATGCTTTGGCTTAAGATCGGTGTAAAAGGGAGATTTGCCTCTGGATGATATAGTCCTTAAGAAGGTTTTAAAGGATATAGATGCCCTCAATATTCACAGCTCGAGAGATCTAATAAAATTAGGTCTCTCGTAAACTTACGTAACGCCTAGCTGAATTGCGTAGTAAGCTGGCAGGATTTTTGAATAAAAAATCGTGACAGCTTACGGAGACCATTGCAGCTACTTGTTAAATTATTATTCAGAAGACTCTATAGATATATTAAACTCAGTAGCGCTATATGTGCCTGCAAAGACATCAATTTCTTGTCCAATAAGAGCTTCAATATTTTCCTGTACTTCGATGGAATTACATATACGATTATTTTGTGAATACTCCTCAGGTGGAACTTCAGTGTCATCTCGACATATGTCTTCAGGCTGAGGCCAATAGTAATTATTTGAGATATATGATCCTGTTCCCAAATGTGTATATTCTTCTGCAGAAATAGATAAATTATCCTCTATTACCACCTGATCATGATATCCATGAACTATCAGTCTCTCGATATTATCAGCACCTTCTCCTTGAATATCCCAAGTGACAGGCTCATAAGAGCTAAGTACTAATATAATATTACTTGGTTGCTCAGAAATGTTGACGGTTGCATTACCCATAGGGTGGTTACCGCCAGAGTGATTGCTGTGTGTCTCGTAAACACCGATCATATAGGTGATTGGTTCGCTGTATTCTCCAGAAGAGTATGTTGAAGATGTTACATTAGCACCAACAATTTCAATTGATGGGTAGACGTAAGGGTACTCGACCACTACAGGCTCGAACATTGCGGTTACTTTTTTATGCCCACTCGCTTGACCAACCGAAACTTCACAGCTCTCCGTACCCTCACAGACTCCAGACCAACCTTGAAAGATAAACCCTTCAAATGCTTCTGCAGTAAGAGTAACTAAGGTATCGTTGCTGTAAGAGGCTTCACAAATGTCGCCGCAGTAAATGTTGCCATCATCGGAAGTGACCGTGCCCCCTCCCTCGTTGGTGACGGTTATATTACACCCAGCTAACGTGACTACTGCGATGATGGCAAAGACTAAAGATTTAAAATTCATAAATATCCCTATAGCGTGAAAAATGGTGTTTTTTTAATTTTTACATTCGAGCTAATTGTAAAATGTCGGTTTGAAGGTTGCTAGTCTACCACAGTTTTTTAATTCGGGCTGATCTGCTCGTTAAAGTACGAAGCACACCTCTATACGTTTTATATTCTGTTATTAGTTCATTGACAGGCTGTTGCTTCATAGTAAAGAACCAAATCAACATATTGTGTGACATTTGGATCAACCTCTACATACTGCTCCGCGCCATAATAGTCCATGCATAAAGGGTCTGAAACATTCTCGAGAATAATACTTTTTGAAATAGTTATGCCTCCCGTTAGTTCCTCAGGAAACACCCACTCAAAACAACTTATGTTATCACAATCAGGCTCCAACTCGTGCTCGGTCTCAGGGTCATCCGTTGTTGAATATGAAATTGAATCTACTGCGACAGCTCCACCTTCTGCATCTTTTACCGATACAACTAAATTCGCTTCTTCTTCCGCTGGATTATCTGAACTACTATTCCCACCACAACCAACTATAAAAAAGGTTAATAGAAAAATTCCTATTCTCATAATCTAACTTCCATTTTCTAAGATCTATTTAACACCCATGATAACCCGATTTAAAAAATGGGGCGATTTTATGCAAGAATATAGCGTAGCGGAATGGGCATAAAACCGCCACAGTTTTTAAATTCGGACTGATCTGTTCGTTAGAGGAGCAGAGTGAAAAACCTGATGTCCGTGAAAGCTGGGAGATTTCAAATTTATGGTACCTTTGAGGACACCCACCCCAACAACTCCATTGTTTAGATCAGATATTGTTCACGACAGAGTGGGTGCCCTTGTAGTAGTGCTGAGGGTAAACCCGCTAAGACAGCGGGATGAAGATTGAGATCAGCAAAAGTCATGGGTGCACACAATGAGGGAAGTTGGAGGTGGAGTTTAACCAGCCCGCGGGCATAAGTGAATTTGTTGTAACTGCTCACCCACCTATCATCTCCGGAACCCTTTTCAGATGTTTTAAATGCACACAAATAAAACGCTAGAAAATGACACGAAAACCTAGACGAAAGACGCGACCATTGTAGGTTTGGGCGTAGTTTCTATCTTCCGGTACCGAATCCCCTTTAATCAGGTTGCCATCAATTCTTTCCGCAGAGAAGAATTCAGTACTTTCTTCCAGTACATTACTGATACTGGCAGTTAATTGCATAAACTCGGTTACTGTATAGCTGAATGAAGTATCGAGTTGGCCATAGGAATCGCGCCAAATAGCCATGCCATCTAAATCATTTGCCGGGTTTTCCAACGATTCGGAGCGCCAGTTATAGGCTACACGAATCATCAGATGGTCATCCTCATAATAACCCGTCACATTATAGGTATGCTCTGAAAGATACTGAAAAGGTAGGTCTACAGAATTGTTATCAAATGATGCCTTAAAGTATTCGGCTGAACTATCTGCATAGGTGTAGTTAATAGCGATACCATAGTCTTCTAACCCGGAAATCAAATGAAAATTTGTCTGATAAGCGAGCTCCAGTCCTTTGATATAACCTCCGTCACCATTAATAGGGCGCTGGACGGTCTCAAATAGCAGTGGGTATTCGACGACAATGTCGTTGCCATTTTCATCAGTGATATTTCCATTGTTATCAGTGTGTCGAACTTCACCATTGGCTACATCGCCTAGTGTGGGGTAGGGTTCTCGACTGCCGAATTCTGTTTCGTAATTGGGTACAAGAATATGGCCAATTTGAACTTCGTTGAAAATAAAGCTGTTGATATCTTTATAGAATAACCCTGCAGACAATAAGCCACTGTTACTGAAATACCATTCATAAGAAATATCGAACTGGTTTGCTTCATAGGGATCCAACGCTACGTTGCCCCCGAGAAACGAATCTTCGTCGGCAAACACATTATTTGCAGGGTCCGCAAAACCATCGATACCAATATCATACCAGCCGTCGGTATTCGCAATGGCGCCCGCTTTGGCTTGATTAAAATTGGGCCTAGCCATAACTTTTGCTGCAGCAAATCGAAAATACATATCTTCGTTCAGCGCGTAACGCAAATTAATACTGGGTAAAATATTATCGTAGTCGTGTTCAAGTGTTATCGGTGCTAACGCGCCTCCCGTAGTTGCGTCAAAGCTGCTTCCAACCAGCGCATGGCTTGTCAGCTCTGTTTCAATATATCGTACACCGATGTTGCCTAGTAGGTCGCCATTCAACATCTCCAGGTTTGCCTGCACATAGAAAGCTTTTGACTCTTCAATATTGTCCACAGCACCACGTCGATCTGGCGTGTTCCCTACAATTGCATATATACTTTCAAAATCGGTAAAGAAGGGGTCGCTACCATCGTTACTTAGGTCAAAACCCTGATTCATATGAGTTGCGTATGCTGCTGCGGCAGTATCAAAATCGAGCACCGAATTCCATGCTGATGGAACACCTGGTCCATCCTCACCGCCCATAAAATTAGCGGGGGAATATTGAGATGATAATAGGTCATGAAATAAAGGCTCTTGTCCCCACAAGGTCGCATTATTAACTGCGATTTGCCAGGGCCCTAAATGCTGGCTGGCGGAAAGTGTTTGTTTTTCGCGTTTATTCCAGCGGAAACCCGTTTCAACTGAGCTGATAAATTTATTGTTACCGACTAAATATTCAATATCCAACTTGAATGAAGTATCCTTATCAGAATTCTCAACAGGCTCACGGATAACGGGCCCCAAACTTAAGCGGTTAATATTGTTGTTGCTCCCGCCTTCGATATAAGCATCATCGGGATGGTTTTGATGAATGGCTGGATCATAATACTCTTCTGCAGCGCCATTAACGTAGGGAAGATAGGCATATTGCCCACCACCCACTTGGCTAAAAAATGCATCGTGCTTATCATCGTTAAATGTCCAGTGATCAATGTAGTGGATACGTTGTGTTAACTGCTCAGTTTCGGCCTCTGAATAACCAATCGCCGCTGATGCAACGAATTTGTTGAGTTCTATTTCACCGCCGAGTTGCAGGGTTAGGGTATGAATTTCGGATTCCGAATTGTCATCAAAAGGTGATATGTAGAGTTCATCAACAGCAAATTCAGTCATGGTATTTGTTGAACTATTGGTAACTATTGAATCAGGAATAATAGAGTTGTATCCATTCGGGATCCATGTGGCAAAGGCATGCTTAGCTATAACGTCCTTTACTTTGTTGTAGCTAATATCCAAATAGCTATCAATATTATCAGCGGGTTGCCACTGTAAATTTAGCATCAATGAACTACGCTCGCGCTCACTCTCTTCACTAGAGACTTCCCAGCGCGTGGGGTAAAATCCGGTTTCAGAATCTGACCAACTTTCGTTGATCAATGCATCAGTGCGAGTTTCGATTTTTTCGTAAGAGACTGCAGTTGCAATTCCAAAATTCGTATTGACTGGTTTTATATAAGAAATAGAGATTGAAGGGGAGTTTTCCTGATTGAAATTATTATGAGTATACTCAACAAAAAGACTACCTTTTTCAATGCCTACATCCAAAGGCCTGGAGGTAATAATGTTAATAGTACCACCAATACTACCTTCAATATCACTTGCCTTTGGTGTTTTGTATATTTCAATGGCTGAAATCATTGACGCAGGCATGCTACTAAAGTCGATACCTCTACCGTCACCCGCAGAAGCAATGGTTTGGCCGTTGATTAAGGTAACATTTAGATTATCAGCAATGCCCCGAATAGTAACAAACGTTCCTTCACCTTTACTTCTTGCAATACTTACCCCGGGAATACGCTGCAGTGCCTCTGCGATATTTCGGTCTGGCATTTTGCCAATATCTTCTGCAACGATGGTATCTGAAATAGTGCTATTTAAGCGTTTAAGGCTAATTGCTTTTGAAAATGAGTCTCTAAGAGTATCCACGTGTAAATTTAGAAGTTCCTCCAAACTAAGGAGCATAAGATCCTCAATGCTTGAGCTATATATGCTGTCAGGGTTAGAATCCTTAGCTTTTGATACTGGCGATAAAATAATTAGAAGTGATAGAAATCCGTATCGAATGATTGAGGACCATCGGATACTGGAGTCTTTGAAAATGTAAATCTCTTGATCCATGTCTAACATCATTTAGCCAATTGAAAGTAAACAGAAATATTTCGTCTGTTTTATCCGATAACGTTGATGATATAAATCGAGATAGTAACTGGGTATTTTAGCAGAATAAAATTTGGATAACAGATTTATGCGCTTCAGTGTTATGAGATTATCAATTTGTTATACTCATATTAACATCGTCGCTTACATAAGGTTATATAGTTGGAAAGGCTAGAAGTTAGGGAAAGAAAAATAGGCTTGGTAGAATTCAAATAAGGTCGAAAACAATAGGACTCCCACTTAATTTATCACTACCAAAATTGTATGTTATTTTCTAGCGTGGGTGTCCTGGTACTAGCTAGCGCTACCATAATTAAAATTCTCGCATCCCAACCTAATGCCTGAATCTCACTTTCTGCAAGTTGAATATGTACGGGTATAATCGAAAGCAATATGATTCCATACAAAACCAAGCCAAACGAGATCGCAATAATTGCAACAATGGTTCGAGAAAAATATTCCTTTCATATCATTGTACGTTAGCCATAACCATTAAATTTTCAATCCACATCGATCTGGGATATTTTTAACGCCCGTCATAAGGCGAAGGTAGTACTGGCGTTATTTTTTGCTATAGTGTAACGGAAGCGAAAAATGGCACCGGCATTACCTTTCGCGCTTGATGCTATCGTTAAAGGTGTCTGTACGATTACTATTATGTGAAATGCGTACACGTTACTATATGGAGTGCCTCATTTGAATTGCATTTAATTTTCGCAACCAGTTCGAATCAGTTTTGAGTTCGAATATAGTACTTATCAAAATTAACGGTATAGTCTTCCAAAGCGTGGTGTGACGTTTCTACTTTATATAGTCTATCCCCAACATTGCGCACGTTAAGATATAGCTCATCATAATGAGTAGATCTTCCTACTGGCGCTTCATATTGAATAAAGGACAACTCTTCATCTGATACTAACTCATTCTTAGCAAGAATTTCTCCACCAACAGAAAACTCAGCGTACATTTGCTGAAATATGTAATCTGTAAAACCGCCAAACAGCCCACTAGTATCACCAAGCTCCTGACATTGATCATCAGTAAATAGGCTGAACTCTAGAATAATATTATTTGGTTCAATTGTGAGCTTTTCAGTCCAATAGAAAAACGGACCGACATCATCAAGAGCTGGAGCAGAATAAAGGTCAAGAACATCACCAAAAATGCCGGTCGACCCATGCTCATCATAGGGTACACAAGGTCGTTCCCAAACACCCAAATATGGATCAACGGCCTCCCTTGGCTCCAAGCCCCCCCCCATTAGAACTGCTACCACACCCAAATAATAATGGTACAAACAATAAACTCTTCATTTCCCTATACATCCAAAAAACTCCTAGAAATAAACTTCAATTTCACGCATTTTGCCTGTTTTTTGCCCGACACTCAAGATACTGAGGCAAAGGGATTTTAACATCTTAGCGTTTATACATAGTATTGAGGTTTGCTGCTATCTTGAAAAACAGGACTGATAACGCTGCAATATACCCTCCGCTCGATCATCATTTCCGCCCTCAACCACCCGCTGATAATGCGCTATGATCCTTGCCAAATAACGCTGGTGTTCAATGTTCTTCTCATCCCACATTGCACCAGTATGTGTCAATTGAGAACCCGTTGATTCAACATCACCAGGGCTAACATACAGCACCTCGTAATGACGGCTCTTTTCCGCAACAATACTTTCTGATAACAATACAAACTCCTTCGCCACGAGATACTCTCGTACATCAAACAGAGCATTAGTTGGGCACAGGATAAAATCTATATTGCCTAACGGATGAGTTTTTCGAATGGTACGAACAATATCAACTACGGTTTTGCCACTGACACCGGCCAATATCACTAAATGCCGTTGCTCAGAGTTAAAATCCAAGTCACTTGCATCGCTTGTCAGCACCTCATACCGCTCTGCTGGATATAACAATGGCTGCTCTAGCAACTGTCGTTCTAACTGCTGAGCAATATGCGGCACCTGGTCAACAAAAATTAATTTCTCACACAAAGCTGCATTCACAATACTCATGCCTAAGTACCCATGATCACAACAGCAATCCCAAACCCGGTCATAGCATCGAACCTGCTGGGCGAATGCGATCACATCGAAGATTGCTTGCAATCTAGGTCCTAAGGAATTAAACACTGACACTGCCAGTCTTAACCATATATCTTAACCATATATTTTAACCACGCCAAATCAACAACATGATCACCTGTGAGACCATCAAGACAAAACTCAAACCTTTCCAAAATAACAAAGGGTTTCGATCGATGAGCGGCTTCATGCCTGGGTTTAAAAATTCCGGATTCGGATAGGTTAAGTCATTCAGAAATTCTGACAAACTTTCATAACGCAAATCTGCGTTTATCTGTAGCGCTTTATGTAGAGCCCCATCAACCCATGTGGGTACCAGTGGGTTATGCACGTAAGCCGGTGTATAGGTTAGCGTACTGAATTGCTTTATATCCATCGCTCGTTGGTAGGCTTCATCATAGGGTTTTTTAGTGGTTAACATTTCATACACCACCATTGCTAATGAGAACTGATCGCTCCGCTCCGACCGAGGGCGATTTAACCGATACTCTGGGGCTGAATACTCTAAGGTTCCGAGCGGCACTTCTTCCGTAGTAGAACGGGTGATCTCATCAACACCCGCAACAAACACCGAACCAAAATCAACAATCTTGGCTTGATCATTATGAATAACAATGTTGTCCGGTTTTATATCTTGATGCAGTGACTCTCTGCGATGAAACGCCCGTAGGCCTTTTATAATTTGCTCCGTAAGTGACACGACGTAGTTAATCTCCATCACACCATCACGTTTAATGCGCGCCATGATGGTTTCACCTTCCACCATCTCGATCAGATAATATAAAAATGTTCTCTTATGATCGGTCTTTACCGTTTCTACAACATATGGACTGGAGATTCGAGCACCAACCCACTCCTCCATCACAAAACGTTCGGTGTATGCGGGATCATCCTCAAACAATACCGAGGGTGTTTTCATCACGCATTTTTTTCCCGACACCATATTTTCAACATAATACAGTTGGCTTCTGCTACTCGCATGAATTTGTTTTAACACCTTCCAACCATCGATTTTCATTCCCGGTTCCATGTCGGGTGGAAAGGGTAAGTTCGCTAGTTTATTCAGGGCATCATCTTGCGCCTCCACACCGAGAGAAAGCACGCGTAAGGCTTGGCAACTCAGATTATCGGTACTGTTTTGCGCCAAGCCCTTTTCAACCAAGCGCTCACATAATTGATCTAAGTCTGCTGCATTCTCAACGACTAGCTGCTTAAACTGAGTGCGACTCATCCAATCATGAATGCCATCGGTAGTACTGATAAAAAGATCACCGACTTCCACTTCAATTTTTTTATAGTCAATTTCTAAGCTTAAGCCAATACCCATGGCTCGCGCCAAATAGGTCGTGTCTTTGGATACTTTGACCACATGATCATGAGTGATCTGCTCTAATGCGCCCATCCTTAAACGATAGATTCTTGAATCACCGGCGTGAAAAACATGAGCAGTGTGAGACTTGATAATGAGCGCACTGAAGGTTGTCACGTAACCTTTCTCGGCATCGATATAACGCTGCCCCAAGCCGTACAACCATCGATTCAGCGCTACCAATACTTTGTGAGCCGATTGTTTTACACTCCATGAGTCCGGTGTGGAATAATAGTCCGACAGAAACCCTCTTACACAGGTCTCACTCGCTTCTTTGCCAGCTTCCGCCGCGCTAACACCATCGGCAATCACCATCGCTACGCCTTTTGAGGCCAATTGCTCCCCTACCGGCAGGTGGATACCAATACTATCTTCATTTTGTGGTTTCAACCCAGCAACTGACTTTTGCCCTGCCTCTATGGTTAATACAGTATTCGTCAACGTCTTGATCCCAAGAGTAGTATTATTATTTTTGATCTACTTTTTACACTGCTCATTTTATACACCTTGGCAGCCTAACACATACAGGTGAAACCGGTAAAAATGATTAGGCTCGTGTATAATGCTGGCCCTGCTAATTAAAGCAGTGCACCAAGATATCGCACCAATAAAGGGCAACTAGAGCGCACCAGACCTCTATCTCGCCTGGCCTGGCTGATCATTGTGCACACATTCAATACCAACAATCACTGTAGTAGAACACTTATGTTTATATTTCAACAAATTAATACAAAATCCCTATACCAGGCATGGTAATTGCTTTGATATGATCACCCCCACCAAATTTACGTACTACTTAGGCATTACCTAAGTAGTATTTTTGTGGGGCATTGACTACCGATTACCCGTTCTCGGTAGGTATTACATATAAAGAATAGCGGAGTCCTCTGTGAGCAAAGAAAAAATTATCGTTGTTGGAAATGGCATGGTTGGCCATAAGTTCTTAGAATATCTGTCCGAGCACGACAATCGCGACCAATTTGAAGTCATTACCTTCTGTGAAGAGCCAAGACTCGCGTATGACCGGGTACAACTTTCCGCTTACTTTAGCGGTAAGACCGCTGAAGACCTTTCTTTAGTAGAGGATGGTTTTTTCGAGAACAACGGTTTTAAGGTGTATCTCAACGATAAAGTTGTCAGCATCGATCGGGACAATAAAACGGTCACCTCAGGACAAGGCACCGTCGTTAATTACGACAAACTGATTCTGGCTACCGGTTCTTACCCTTTTGTACCCCCTATCCCCGGCAAAGACCGCAACGAATGTTTGGTCTATCGCACCATTGAAGATTTAGAAGATATTACTGATTGCGCTAAGAGCGGCAAGAAAGGTGTGGTTGTTGGCGGCGGTTTACTCGGACTTGAAGCAGCTAAGGCGTTGCGTGACTTGGGTTTAGAAACACACGTTGTTGAATTTGCCCCACGCTTAATGGCCGTACAAGTAGATGATGGCGGCGGCGCCATGCTACGGGCAAAGATTGAAGAACTCGGTGTCACCGTCCATACCGAAAAGAACACCAAAGAAATCGTCGATGGCGACCATAGCAAAATGCGCATGGAGTTTGCCGACGGCGAAAGCCTTGAGACCGATCTTATCCTATTCTCTGCGGGCATCCGACCTCGTGACGAACTCGCCAAAGAATCCGGTCTAGAATTGGGTCCTCGCGGCGGCATTAGCGTTGACAACAAATGCCAAACCTCAGACCCTGATATTTATTCTATCGGCGAATGTGCACTATGGGATGGCCGTATTTTTGGTCTGGTTGCTCCGGGTTATCAAATGGCACAAGTTGCCGTTGATGCCATTGCAGGCGATGCTACAAGCGAATTTACCGGTGCCGACATGAGCACTAAGCTAAAACTAATGGGTGTCGATGTTGCCAGTATTGGTGACGCTCACGGCAATACGCCGAACAGTAAATCCTATTCTTATAACGACGAGTACAATCAAGTTTATAAAAAGATTGTGGTCAGCGAAGATGGCAAAAAATTACTCGGTAGCGTATTAATCGGCGACGCGGAAGCCTATGGCGGCTTACTGCAAATGATGCTGAATGATATTGATCTGCCAGAACATCCCGACGCTTTAATTCTTCCGCAGCGTGACGGCGGCGCGCCGACTGGCCTGGGTGTTGATGCACTGCCTGACAGCGCTACCATTTGCTCTTGTAACAACGTCAGTAAAGGTGACCTTATTGCCGCCATCGACGGYGGGRTAACCGAATTAGCTGAATTAAAAACTTGCTCTAAAGCTGGCACCAGCTGTGGYGGTTGTGCGGCACTRGTMGGACARGTACTTAACGCCGARCTCGAGAAAAAAGGCATCGAAGTYAACAACGAYCTATGTGAACAYTTTGCCTATAGCCGACAAGARCTGTTTGATATTGTCCGCGTTGARAAAATCACCTCGTTTGAACAACTGATTAGTAAACATGGTACTGGCAAAGGYTGTGACATTTGYAARCCGACCGCCGGRTCTATTTTAGCCTCATGCTGGAAYGATCACATCATGGAGCCTGCCTTAGCYRGCCTGCAAGATACYAACGATTATTACATGGCYAAYATGCARAAGGAYGGCACWTACTCCGTCATYCCGCGYATCCCYGGYGGTGAAATCACCCCCGACAAGTTAATTGTTATTGGTGAAGTTGCCAAAAAATATGACCTTTATACCAAAATCACCGGCGGCCAACGGGTCGATTTATTTGGTGCCAAGGTTCATGAATTACCGCTTATCTGGAAAGAACTGGTTGATGCCGGATTTGAAAGTGGTCACGCCTATGGCAAATCCTTACGTACCGTTAAGAGCTGTGTCGGTAGCACTTGGTGTCGTTACGGCATGTTAGACAGTGTCGGCATGGCAATAAAACTCGAAGAACGTTATCGTGGCATGCGCACTCCCCACAAGATTAAACTGGCGGTATCAGGTTGTACCCGTGAATGCGCGGAAGCCCAAAGTAAAGATGTGGGTGTGATTGCCACCGAACACGGCTGGAACCTGTATGTCGCGGGCAATGGCGGCATGAAACCGCGCCACGCAGACTTATTTGCATCGGATTTAGACGACGAGACACTGATTAAATATATCGATCGCTTCATGATGTTCTATGTTCGCACAGCGGATCGCTTGCAACGTACCGCACCTTGGCTGGACAACATGGAAGGTGGTTTGGATTATTTACAAGATGTCATCATTAATGACTCGCTAAATATTGGTGCCGAACTGGAACAGCAAATGGAACACATCGTTGATACCTACCAGTGCGAGTGGAAATCGACTATCGAAGACCCCGAGAAAGTGAAACGCTTTAATCACTTTATCAACTCAGAAGAAACCGATAGCAACATTGTATTTGTGAAAGAGCGCGCTCAGATTCGCCCTGCCACAATCAATGAAAAATCTGATCTCATCGACACGGTATCAATATAAGGAACGCAGTATGAGCAACAATAATCAATGGGTTCCTATTTGCAATGAATCCGATCTTATCAATAACATTGGTGTCTGTGCCAATATCAACGGCAAACAGGTCGCAATTTTTCGACTCGAGTCTGGCGGAGAGCAAAAACTCTACGGTATCGATAATCACGACCCATTTAGCGGCTCTAACGTATTATCCAGAGGCCTAGTGGGCGACTTAAAAGGATATGACGTGGTGGCATCGCCGATTTACAAACAGCACTTTGATTTAGCAACTGGGCAATGTTTAGAGGACGATACTGTCTCTCTTACTGTTTATCCGGTTCGCGCCAACGCGGGGAAAATTGAAGTCGCGGCATAAGACCTACATATAGACCGAACTGTTGAGATGACTGAGAAGGGGCGGTATCGGTTGGCTTAGTTTTGTATGCATTCCCACGCGGAGCGTGGGAATGAGGGGGCTCTGCTCCCGCCGCAACCTTAACAAAACAACCAACACCACACCTAACATTTTGATTTTACTGATTAAACCATTGAAATTTCCCGAACCAGGCAGTTTCAGGTATAATCGCGCTCAGTTTTAATATCACTTAGAAAAATACACATACTACTGAAAAAGGTTTACTGATGAGCTATAGCAAAATACCTGCGGGTAAAGACTTACCTAACGACATCTACGTTGCCATTGAAATCCCAGCGAACAGCACTCCCATCAAATATGAAATCGATAAAGACACCGATTCTCTATTAGTTGACCGCTTCATGGCTACGCCAATGTTTTACCCTGCTAACTATGGTTACGTGCCTAACACTTTGTCTGATGATGGCGATGCACTTGACGTATTAGTTGTTACTCCTTACCCAGTAGTACCGGGTTCTGTTATTCGCGCTCGCCCAGTCGGCATCTTGAACATGAGCGATGAAGCCGGTCAGGACGCCAAGATCCTTGCAGTTCCTCATACTAAGCTTACTAAGATCTATGATCATGTAGAAAACTACACAGACTTACCTGAATTGCTTATCAAGCAAATCGAGCACTTCTTTGAAAACTACAAAGATCTCGAAGCCGGCAAGTGGGTTAAAGTCGATGGTTGGGCCGATGCTGATGCAGCACGCGCTGAAATCATTAAGTCTGTTGAAGCGTACAAATAAGTCGCTTTGCAGGATATAAAAAAAGCGCCTGATGGCGCTTTTTTTATATCCGATTTTTACGTTTTCATAAGATTCTAACCATGATTAAAAACATAAACCTTTAAAACATTAACCCTTCGACAACAACTCACGTAAATCGATAATCGCGGCATTGGCGCGAGAGATATAATTTGCCATCACCAACGAATGATTCGCCAGCATACCAAAACCGTCACCATTCAGAATCATTGGACTTCCTAACGATCGCTGCGTCGATTCAAGCTCTCGAATAATTTGTCTGACACTGACCAAGGCATTTTTCTTGCGCAGTACATCATGAAAGTCGATCTCTATTGCTTTCAGCAAATGCACTAACGCAAACGCAGTGCCTTTTGTCTCATAGAATATATCATCCAACTCGAGGAAAGGGGTTTTCACCACCTGCTCTGATTGTACAGCAGTCGATCGTTGGGCCGCAGAGTCCCCCGCAAGGTCTATATTGATTTGTTCTTTGCCAACACTGGCACTTAACCGCTGTGACAAGCTGCCCAGCCGTGTCTCAACATCACCCAGCCAACTCCTTAGGTTGTCCGAACGGGCAAAAAACTGAGCATGCGTATTACCTGAATCAGCCAATCGTTCCCGATAACGCTCTAAATATTTGAGGGCTGTTTTATACTCACCTTCTGTTGATGGCAACCAGAACTTATCGTTATTAAAATGCAGTTGTGGTTCTGCTTTTGCAAGATCCCGATCTTCTGCCGAAGTAGACTGCGAGCGCGCCATATCTTTACGTAATGCTCTGGACATATCTCGCAGCTGCACCAATACGCCAAACTCCCAATTCGGCATGTTATCCATAAACAATCCCGGCGGCATTATATCGTTGGTGATATATCCCCCAGGTTTTTCTAACAACATCTTGGTTAGCTGAATTAACGTTAACGTGGTCGCGGTGCCAACAACAACCTTTTCATTCTCCATACTGCTATATTGCACTAGTGCGGCTTTTACATCCCAAATATTGGGCTCATCACTCCAATAGATACCCACACCACATATCAACACGAATAATATAACGACAGCCGCACCAATGCCTTTTACCGCCATGCCGGACGAATTACGTTCACCCATTTGATCCTTCCCCTATTTTTCGGAACTGCTGTTGCATTAACCGAGAACACAATATCAACAGTACAAAACCTACGCTGCAAGATCAGGTGACCTTGGTTCTCCCAGATAATACCCTTGAGCACCGTCTAATTGAAAGCTTCTTAGCAAATCCCACTGTGCTTTCTGCTCAACCATCTCTGCGGTGAGCAAAATATTTCGACTATGGGCTATACGGACAAGCGACTGTACAAAAAACTGATGGTCTAAATTATCCTCAATATCACGTACGTAGCTATGATCAACCTTGATAGAATATAACGGCAAACCGCTAAGATAACCAAAACTACTATTAGTGGTACCAAAATGATCAATAGACAGTTTTGCCCCCAGAGTTTTTAATCCTTCAGCCAGACGTTTCAATTTTCCATGGGCAGTTCTTACGGTAAGTTCTGGTACTTCGAATATTAGATACTGCGCAACCTCACCATAAGTAGAGACACAGGCAATCAACCAATCGATAAATACCTCACTGCGAATGGAATGGGAAGACAAATTAATTGCCAGTGCTACCCGCTTGTTGGCATCCTGCTCGACTAAGCGTTTAACCAAGGTAGAGACAATCAATTTATCAAACACTTCTTCCAATCCAAAGCGCTCGACAAGCGGGATAAAGATGCCCGCATTCAATAACTCACCATCCACCCGCACTCGAACCAACGCCTCATAGTGCATCAATGATTGATCTATACAGGAAAGTATCGGTTGATAATGAAATTCTACGTTTTTCTGTTCGATCACATCATTCAAAAACTGTTTCCAATCGCTCACCTGGGCAAGYTTGGGAGACAGCGGGTCGCCGTGTACTTCTTCGTCAAAGAATTCAAACGTGCCGCCAATGGTATTCTGCGCCTTCTGCAGAGCAAYATCCGCTTGCGCCTCCATCAAACGAGCATCTTCACCTACGTGACAATAACTCATGCCACCATAAATAGACAAGCCACTACCACCTTGACTTACTTCTTCTAACTCTCGAATATCTTTTAACGCTTGCTCGACAATCTGCTCTGCTGTTTCTTGTTCCACATGGGGCAGCAGCGCGGCAAAGCGTGCACCCGAGACCCGTGCAACACAAGAACCCTCATCATTCTCCATGGCTTTTTGCCATATTTTGCCGACGCGTTTCAACAACATGTTGCCATTTTCCCGCCCCACCCTTTCGTTGTAGGACAGCATACCTTTCACCTGCATTCGCGCCAACGCGCCAACAAAGGGCTCCTCTGGAGAATGGGTTCGAGCCTGCAGTTGCGCATTAAAAAACCGGCCATTACCTAATCCCGAAACGGAATCAACATAGGCCTGATTTCTTACCTGTTCAATTTGAGAAACCTGTTCGTCAAACAATACTTTTAATTGTTTTGTCATGCGATTCATCGCTTGCACAACTCTACGTAATTCTCGTGATTTTGGTAACGGTTGCTGGGTAGTAAAATCTTTATGGCAAATTGCCAATGCTAAATCTTCTAAATCAGACAAGGGGCGAAACAGTTTACGCAATGTCACTAACAACACTAACCAACTCACCAGCCCAACCCCTAAAAACAGATAAAACGCCTGCTTGGCACCGATCCACAATTCCCTATAGGCTTCATCGGTGTCACTGACTATTTGCAACTTGCCTATAATCTTCCAATCATGGGTAATTTCCCCTATCCCTGGCAATGGATTAAGATTCAACCACCGAATAAACCATGCCGGTACTCGGTGTGGTGGCGGATTCATGTGGCGAGTTACCATCAAATCACCACCGACATTACGGATGGTTAAATCTCGGTAATAACCCCTATCAAAAATTGCATCCACCATGGAGTCGACTAACGCTGTGTCATTGGAACCCAGTCCGCTCTGCAGAGATAAGCTTAGCGAGGTAGCGGTATCCTGTGCATGCATGTGTAATTGCCGCTCCAGATAATGCCTCGAACTATTAATCGTCAACGCTAAAATACCCACCAATAGCACTGTCAATAATACGGATAACAGAATAAGTAGTTGTCGTTGCAGTGTCACGTTCAATCCCCTAAAGTCATTATTGAGCCCCTCAAAAACCTTCTTTGCCCGGCACTCTAATTTGATGTTCTATTTTTTATTGTTCTATTTTGCTGTTCTAGTTTGATGTTCTATTTCGGTTTTCTATTAATTAATTTTACCCAATGTCACTATCGCCCCCACTCTATGCGTGACCGTAGCTCCTTCCACAGCACGATGTCATCGGCATCGCCTAATCGAGACCCTTTCCCTTTACGCTTAGCATTCCATAAACCATCACCATTAAAACTGTACACCGGCGTCAAATCAGACCGCTGCGATGCTGGCAAGATATCATCAATCAAGTTATCCAAAACAATCGGCTCATCCCCTAATGACTCGTGGTAGGTCAACACCATATGCGCTTGATTTAACTCGATGGCTTTAACATAAGTTAATCGCATCTTATTTACTGGCACTCCCAGCCATTTTAGTGAGAAGTATTTAGCGATGGCAAAGTCTTCACAATCTCCACCATTGGTGGCCAATAACTCTAAAGGGGTTGCCCAGTAATCGAGCTGCTGCCAATGAATATCATCACTGAGAAATCTCACCTGATTAAAAAACCGGTTAACTTCTTCTAACACCTCCATCTCTGGCTTTTTATCCAACTGATTTAGCAAGTATTGCCATGACAAGATACGCTCAGCAGCGGCTTCACCGTACTGTCGCTGGAAGTGCTCTAAGGTTTCGATATCAATGACCCAATCCTTCGCATTTTGCCCCTGTTGGGCTGTTGCATTCACACCACCCACAACTAACCACAATATAAACACCCATATACTGCAGTTGTAGTTATGTAATAATCCACTCCCAAGGGAGCGGCGTGCTGCCGTTCGCATAAATGCAATGTTTCATCAGTGTAATTGGAATCTATTTACTATAGCAGCTGTCCAAGACTTGGGGCCATCATGTCATTAGGTAATACAAGATGATCGAAACGTGACCTGCGATAGCGAGATAATTTCGAGTTTGACCTACAATGAGCACTATTACTCACCTGGAGCATTTTTTTGAAAACCCTATTATCCATAGCTATCTTTTTGTTTTTACAGACATTTTCTTTATATACGACGGCAGAGACAAGTAGTTTATTTAGTCAAAACAGTGGCCTTTTTGGTAGCACTGACTCCAATGAAGAAGAATTTTTACCCGCCGACCAAGCATTCCAAATCGACAGCAGCATTGATGACAGCAACGCTAAAGGCAATACGCTTAAATTTCATTGGGTTATTGCGGATGGTTATTACCTTTATAAACACCGTTTCAAATTTAAAACCCTGAATCCCGATAATGCCAAACTGGGTGAGCCCATTATTCATCAGCAGGGTAAAGTGAAAGAAGACCCGACATTCGGCACCGTGGTCGCGTATTACCACGAAGTCGACATTAGCGTTCCAGTTCTCGCTCCGACCTCTGACGGCATTGAGGTACAGGTAAGTTATCAAGGCTGTGCCGACAAAGGTTTATGCTACATTCCGCAAAAAGCATCGATGTACTTTCCATTAAACTCTAACGCTTCGAACAGCGATTCGATCAGCAATGCCACGCCAACAACGATAAAAACACGAGCCCCAGCCAGCGCAGATGCCCAACACCCATCGACTTCAGCGTTAGCTGTCGACTCGCCAGACACCACAACGGCCCAAGGCCTGGCCGCAATCTTAGATAAAAGCAGCCTATTCACCATCATCGGCATATTTTTTGTGCTTGGGCTTGGTTTAACCTTTACCCCCTGTGTATTACCGATGATYCCMATCCTGTCKGGCATCATYGTMGGGCAAGGCCAGCACATCAGCCGGCAGAAAGCCTTCRTTCTTTCCTTAGCSTATGTTTTGGGKATGGCGCTCACTTACGCCAGCGTTGGTGTCATTGCCGGCATGACRGGCAGCAAGYTACAACTGTATATGCAAAACCCCACSGTGCTWTTTAGCTTCGCCGGTSTATTTATCGTGCTTTCTTTATCCATGTTTGGRTTTTATGAACTGCAATTRCCCTCTGCCTTACAAAATCGAYTCAACGATATTAGCAAYAAACAAAARGGCGGCACCYTAATCGGGGTTGCCRTTATGGGCGCYCTATCTGCCGTTGTGGTWTCTCCTTGTGTTTCCGCGCCGTTAGCGGGGGCTTTAATTTATATCGGCAATACAGGTGACGCCACCCTCGGTGGAATTTCCTTATTRTCCTTAGGGTTAGGCATGGGCACCCCACTGTTAGTCATCGGCACAACCGGTGGCAACATACTTCCCAAGGCCGGTGGCTGGATGGACAATATCAAGGGTTTGTTCGGCGTTGGGTTACTGGCGGTGGCTTTGTGGCTAGTGAAACACCTTCTTCCAGAGTCGCTTAACCTGATACTAGTGGCTGGGTTAATCATGATTGCCGCTGTTTACTTTGGTGCATTTCAACAGGCTGACAACCCAAAAGCCCAATTATTCAAGGGCTTAGGCCTCACATTGGCGCTGCTGAGCACTGCTATCATGTTTTCTGCGGCCAATCGGCTCATTGCGCCCGGCGACACTCAAAATCACCTATCAACACCCAGCAAACCTGGTTTAACTTTTCAACGCATTCGCACCCAGGCCACCTTAGATCAAGCACTATTATCCGCCAAAGCACAGCAACAACCGGTGATGATAGATTATTACGCCGACTGGTGTATTTCCTGTATTGAATTAGAACATGAAGCCTTTAAAAACCCCGAAGTGCTCGGCTTACTCACCAATCATCGATTACTGCAAATTGATCTAACCGATAATGATGAAGCAGAAACCCTACTCGATAGATTTAATCTGCAAGGCCCTCCCTCTATATTGTTCTTTGACGCCAACGGTAAAGAACGTCACCAAGCCAGAATCTATGCCTATAAAGATGAATCTACCTTTTTACGGCAGATTCATGTCGCTTTAGATCAATAAATCACCACAACAAATATGAACACAGTAAATTTAGTAAACAAACCCTTCTGTTCTAAGCCTTATGAGAGTTATTAGCAGCCAAATTCGCCCATCTTGCCGCTATAATCTTACAAATGTTGTAACGATTTGTAAGATTATGATAAAACCTAAAGATCACTCTCGATACTGTCGTTATAATAATTTCACACTTAAATACAGGCTCACGCTTAATGGCTCAAATCAACGTTCTACACGGCCCGAATCTCAACATGCTTGGGAAACGCGAACCAGGACATTATGGCAACGTCACCCTAAAAGACATTGACGCCCGCTTATTGACTCAAGCCATTACCGCAGGCCACCAATGCGAGTGTTTTCAAAGCAATGCCGAAGCTGAGCTTATCGATAAGATTCATCAGTATGGTGAACGCCAGGTAGATTTCATTATTTTTAATCCTGCCGCTTATACCCATACCAGCATCGCCATCAGAGACGCATTGCTTGCAGTTGGTATTCCTTTTATCGAGGTACACCTTTCCAACGTGTACCAACGGGAGCCTTTTCGCCATCACTCCTATTTTTCGGACATTGCAAAAGGCACTATCACCGGTTTAGGCGCCCAGGGTTATGAACTTGCCCTGGATGCCGCAATCACCCATTTAGAACACAACTAATAATAATAGGGCACACAACATGGATATACGCAAAGTAAAAAAGCTTATCGAGCTATTAGAAGAATCTGGCATTGACGAGATTGAAATAAAAGAAGGCGAAGAATCGGTTCGCATTAGCCGTAATGGCAACTCCCTGCCTCCAATGTATGCCGCCCCTCCATATATGSMGSCACCAGYTGCMGCCCCGGTGGCTGCACCTGTCGCAGCTCCAGCAGCAGCCCCTGTTGCTGCAGYTGAAGAAGGCCCTAGCGGCCACAAAGTAAAATCACCAATGGTAGGAACCTTTTATCGCTCWTCATCGCCAGAGGCTGCGCCTTTTGCTGAAGTTGGCCAAACGGTAAAAGTCGGTGATACCTTATGTATCATAGAAGCAATGAAAATGATGAACCAGATTGAAGCCGATAAGGCTGGGGTGGTTCAAGCAATTCTGGTAGAAAATGGTGACCCTATAGAGTTTGACCAACCTCTATTTATTATTGCTTAACATCACAATCTTAACTTCACAATATTGTGGTGTTTCAACGTCCATTGAATCTATAGGCCAAGAAGATGCTGGAAAAAGTACTCATTGCCAATCGCGGCGAGATAGCCCTGCGCATATTGCGCTCCTGCCGTGAGCTAGGCATAAAAACCGTAGCGGTTTACTCAAAACCCGATGAACACCTTAAACACGTAAAATTAGCCGATGAGGCCGTCTGTATCGGACCTGCCCCCTCTGCCGATAGCTACCTTAACATTCCCGCCATCATTAGCGCGGCTGAAATCACTGGGGCAGATGGTATTCACCCTGGTTATGGTTTTTTAGCCGAAAATGCCGATTTTGCCGAACGTGTGACTGACAGTGGCTTCATCTTTATTGGTCCCGACGCAGATACCATTCGCTTAATGGGCAATAAAGTATCCGCCATCAAAGCCATGAAAGCCTCTGGTGTACCGGTGGTCCCTGGTAGCAACGGTCCCATCGATGAAGATGATGAGCGCACATTACGCCTTGGCCGTGAGATTGGTTTCCCTATCATGGTAAAAGCCGCCTCCGGTGGCGGTGGTCGCGGCATGAGAGTGGTTAAGAGCGAAGACGTATTGCTAGAGTCTATCGCCATCACCCAGGCCGAAGCAAAGGCCGCATTCGGCGACCCGACGGTTTACATGGAAAAATTCTTGGGCACCCCACGCCACGTTGAAATCCAAGTGCTTTCCGACGGCAAAGGCAATGCCGTCTACCTAGGTGACAGAGATTGCTCGCTACAACGCCGCCATCAAAAAGTGGTTGAAGAGGCTCCTGCCCCCGGTATCCCGGACCAACTGCGTAAAGAAGTTGGCGAACGCTGTGCTGAAGCCTGTAATAAAATTAACTACAGTGGTGCCGGCACCTTTGAGTTTCTTTACGAGAATGAGCAGTTTTTCTTTATTGAAATGAACACCCGGGTTCAGGTTGAGCACCCTGTTACTGAAATGATCACCGGTGTCGACATCATCAAGGAACAGCTACTAATCGCTGGCGGCCTACCACTGCGCCTCAAGCAAGAAGACATTAAGATAAAAGGTCATTCGATTGAATGCCGCATCAATGCCGAACACCCAGAAACGTTTATTCCTAGCCCAGGCAAAATAACCTATTGGCACATACCTGGCGGCTTAGGGGTAAGAATGGATAGCCACATCTACCAGGGTTATACGGTACCTCCCTATTATGACTCGCTCATTGGCAAGCTCATCACCTGGGGAGATGATCGCGAAATCGCGCTGCAACGGATGCGTAACGCGTTGAGTGAAATGGTTGTAGAAGGCATTAACACCAACATTGCATTGCATCGTGATGTCATCATGCAAGACGAGGGTTTCTCTCAAGGTTGCGTCGACATTCATCACCTCGAAAAAGTTCTAGGTCTCGACTAGCAGAAAATGGCCTGGTTACAGCTAATTGTCCAAACCAATGGTAGTGATGCCGCCCTATTTGACGATCTACTCGTTGAACTTGGGGCGGTTGCTGTCACTTTGCAAGACAATGCCGACCAACCATTATTTGAACCCCCTCCCGGCACCACTCCCATATGGGAGGACACCCGCGTCATTGGTCTGTTTACGGCAGAGACCAATATCGACCTGATTATAGCGGCGCTACAATCATCTCTAGCGATAAATCCTTTCCCTCAAATCAAAACCGAAGTGCTTGAAGATAAGGATTGGGTACGGGAATGGATGGATGATTTCAAGCCCATGTGCTTTGGAGAAAGGCTCTGGGTTGTTCCTAGCTGGTTAGCCCCCCCACACCCCGAAGCGGTAAACATGCTGCTAGATCCCGGACTCGCCTTTGGCACTGGCACTCACCAAACGACCGCCTTATGCTTACGCTGGCTAGACCAACAAAACTTACAGGATAAAACGGTCATCGATTATGGCTGTGGCTCCGGCATCCTTGCCATCGCTGCCGCACTTCTGGGTGCAAAAACAGTAATCTGTGTTGATAACGACCCACAGGCGTTACAAGCAACCCAGCTCAATGCCGAACGCAATCGGGTTACCGACAAAGTCCAAGTATTCTCGCCCGAAAACATGCCAGATATTCAGGCAGACGTTTTGGTCGCTAATATTCTGGCGGGACCGCTGATGGAATTGTCCCCGCGTTTAACCTCCCTAGTTACTTCTCGAGGATTAATCGCCTTATCCGGCATCCTGGCCAAGCAGGCCGATGAAGTTGCCTCATATTACAGCTCGCATTTTAACCTATCGCCTACAACACAAGATGAAGATTGGGTACGAATTAACGGAACAAAGACCTCTTAGGATAAAGAGCTCGATATTTTTTGTGAACTCCTTACAATTTTAACCATTAGCGCGATTGATTTTCACAACTTTGAAGCGATCGGTCGCATTAAAGGCTACATTTAGGCACAATCCCCCCTGGAATAGAAAATCCCGTAGTATCTAGGGAACCAAAGCACGACACACTCTGGAAGCGTTAACTTATGTCTGAGCAATTGCTGACAAAATGCCCTCACTGTTCAACCACCTTTCGCCTTAGCCAGCAACAATTAGAAACCGCGGGTGGGGCAGTACGTTGTGGAGCATGCTATCAGGTCTTCCATGCCCGTGAACATATCGTCGATACTCCAGAAACAGAAGAAACAACCCAAGAAACACCCGAAGGGACGCCAGATCCATTTATCGAGTTTGAAGCCAATCAAGAAAAAACCAGCACCAGCGAACCTTTTACTTCTCAGGAATGGAACCAAAATGAGCACCMTGATGCCGACTTATTTTCTGAAGACTATCACGAAAGAAATGAACAACCGGAAGTAACATCAGAATCTCCAAGCGCTATCGGCAGCAACAATAAGAAAAACCAAAATAACGTTGATGAAGCCTGGGCAGAAAAACTACTGAGCGATTTAGAAGAAGAAACGAACGAAGAYTCCGTACCRGACCTTATYGAAGACAACCCAGCCGAAGACAATGATCATCGTTCAAACACCGGTTTTACTAGTATAACGAGTAGTGAAAGTGTATTTTCCGAGGATCMAGCTGACTTCGYTGCAGAAGACAATAGCAACGAACTCAGCAATTCATTCGCCGAACTTGATAATTGGAATAGCAATAATCTTTTTGCCGCGGATAACGGCGACACCCTCAACGCAGGTGAAGGTGCCGCTGATGAGAGCTGGGCTCAGGCGATGCTCAGTGAGTTAGAGCAAGATCCCACGCCAGAGGTGAATCTCGACCAACTCGAAATAGTACAGCCCGCTGAAGAAGCAGACGACAACCCTTTTGCGACAAAAAACCTGGCCAACGACATCCCGGTAATTAAAAAGCGCAAGAAGAAGCAAGAAAAACAAAAAAAATCCGAATCCGATAAAAAAGATGATCGCTCGTTTGACTCTGAAGATTACTTTAGCCAGCTCGCACCAGAGCACGATATTGACGATATCGAACTTGGCGAAATGCCCAACCTGCTAGAAGACGAATTAGCCATTGAAGGGCTATTACAAGATAGCTTAAGCCCCAGCACTCAGGACATCTTAGCCAACCAAATTACCGCCAGCGCAGCGCACTTTGGTATCGAAGAAGATGCTGCTTCTAGATCCTTGGTAAAAAGTGCCGCCTGGGCACTAACAAACCTGTTAGTGATAGCGATGTTATGTGGCCAATACGCCTACTTCCAATATGACAACCTCGCCAGAAATGAAACATATCGACCATTCTTTAAGACTTTTTGTGAAAAAGCTGGCTGCATACTACCTCTAAAATCCGACATTTCACAAATACGCGGCACTAATCTCGTCGTGCGCAGCCATGCAATGGAAAAAAATGCCCTTGTCATCGATGCTATTGCCTACAATCGGGCCCCATTCTCACAACCTTTTCCGATTATTGAACTTCGCTTCGATGACATCAATGGCAACCCTGTCGCAAGTCGCCGTTTTCAACCCGCAGAATATATTCATGACGACAGCATTGATCTAAACAATATGCCGAGTGACACCCCAGTACACCTCACATTAGAGATTGTTGACCCCGGAAATAATGCGGTTAATTACCAAATGAAGTTTTATGCCACCGAACAACCTAGTATTTAGTTGCAAATATTTACCTTTTTATGCGTTTTTTTTAAAAAAAGTGCCCACTTACACAATGTTACGCTTTAACATTTACTCACATAGGGTTATGATAGGTTGATCTTTGAGCGGAAGCTAATGTAACTAGGCTGCTGTGTCTGCATATGAAGTACCCAGATTAGGACAAAATACCGTCATGAAAATTCGGGAATACGAACTACACAGCCCCGTCATATTAGCCCCCATGGCCGGAGTCACCGATCAGCCATTTCGCAATTTATGCCGTCGCTTAGGCGCAGGCTTAGTAGTATCGGAAATGGTATCTAGTGACCCTCGGCTTTGGCAAAGCAAAAAGTCTTGCCTCAGACTTAATCATGATGGCGAACCAGAACCTCGCTCTGTGCAAATAGCAGGTGCTGACCCTGACATGATGGCTGCAGCAGCCCAATACAATGTTATCAATGGCGCACAAATCATTGATATCAACATGGGATGCCCTGCCAAAAAAGTTTGTAAGAAGGCTGCTGGCTCTGCATTGCTTAAAGATGAAAAGCTCGTCAAACAAATACTGACCGCCGTGGTCAATGCTGTGAACGTACCTGTTACGCTAAAAATTCGCACCGGCTGGAGCCCTTCGAACCGAAATGGCACCACTATTGCGCAGATAGCAGAAGATGCAGGCATTTCCGCATTAGCAGTACACGGTAGAACACGAGAGTGTGCATACAAAGCAACGGTAGAATATGACACCATTGCTGCAATTAAAGAAATCATAACGATTCCTGTGATTGCTAATGGCGATATATCCAGCCCACAAAAAGCGCAAGAAGTACTAGACCACACCGCTGCGGATGCTATTATGATCGGCAGAGGCGCGCAGGGTAACCCATGGATTTTTCGTGAGATTGCACACTTTTTAACGACCGGGAAGCAACTCCCACCGACCTCTTACGAGGAAGTGAAGCAAGTTATGATAGAACATTTATCCAACTTGCATCATTTCTATGGAGAGCACGCGGGGGTACGTATCGCCAGAAAACACTTTGGCTGGTACGTTCAAAATCTTCCAATAAGCGACACTCACAGAAAATACTTTAACCAACTGAACACTGCAACTGATCAAATCGAAACAGCTCAGTCTTTGTTTACTCGTCTAATCGAAGGAGAGGAATTGGCGGCATGAATGATAATAATTTTAATGACGACCTAATAATCGACCCAAACACCCCGCTAGCAAGTACAGCGGAATTGAAGCAACACCTTGTTACTTCAGCAGATCAAGAAGCTCAAACGCTTCGTGATAATGTGCATCGGGCGCTGCGAAACTATTTCGCTCACCTCGATGGACAGCCTGTTACTGACGTATACGGCATGGTGCTATCAGAAGTAGAAGCTCCTTTACTAGAAACAGTGATGGAATATACTCGGGGCAATCAAACTAAAGCGTCAATTATCCTCGGTCTTAACCGTGGCACATTGCGCAAAAAGCTGAAGATTTACGGCCTTATCTAAGCGCCAGCGGCTTAAGTGCTTAGGGGGAGTGATCTCTCCCTAAGCTATTCTCCCCCTATCTACCCCTTCCCCTGAATAGTTTTCTCTATTCAAGGCAATTTTTTGTGCTTGCCTCTTAATTCCTGCGCCAAGAACGATTACAATTGCGCCCTTCATGGTTGATCCTAGAAAATACGGCTAGATCGCGATAATCCTCGCATCCCCCTGCTGCACTTTTTAGAATTATCTCTATCTGGCAGCGATGCGGGCAAGCCTTAAGTTATGAAACAGATTATTACTTGAGCCTCCACCTAACATCGTTAGCCACAACAAACCAAAGCAGAAAACAATCATTATGACTACGCCCGTTAAACGCGCCCTAATAAGTGTTTCCGACAAAACCGGAATCGTTGAATTTGCACAATCACTAGAAAAGCTCGGTGTTGAAATCCTCTCCACCGGAGGCACTTTCAAACTATTAAAAGAAAACGGCGTGGCTGCAGTCGAAGTGTCCGATTACACCGGCTTTCCCGAAATGATGGACGGACGCGTAAAAACCTTACACCCCAAGGTTCATGGTGGCATCCTGGGCCGTCGCGGAATCGATGACGAAGCCATGAAAACCCACAACATCACCCCTATCGATCTTGTTGCGGTTAATCTTTATCCGTTTTCTCAAACGGTTGCCAATCCAGATTGTGACCTGGCTACTGCCATTGAAAATATCGACATTGGCGGACCGACCATGGTCCGCTCCGCCGCAAAAAATCACAAATGGGTATCCATCGTTGTTAATGCCAGCGATTATGGCAAGGTCATAGAAGAAATGAACAACAACGACGGCGCAGTGTCAGACCAAACTCGTTTCCAGCTTGCGCTCGCTGCTTTTGAACACACCGCCAGCTACGACGGCGCTATTGCCAACTATCTCGGCACCATTCAAGCTGACGGTACAAAATCCGACTTTCCCAACACGTTTAACCAACAATTTCTTAAAGCACAGGAAATGCGTTACGGGGAAAATCCTCACCAAAAGGCTGCATTCTATAAAGAAGCCAAGCCGCCCGAGGCCAGCGTTAGCACAGCCTCACAACTGCAAGGCAAAGCATTATCCTATAATAACGTTGGCGACACCGACGCCGCCCTTGAGTGTGTCAAAGCATTTGCAGAGCCAGCCTGTGTTATCGTCAAACACGCCAACCCATGCGGTGTTGCCATAGGCAAAAACACCTTAGAAGCTTACGAGAGAGCCTTTCAAACAGACCCAACATCAGCCTTCGGTGGCATCATCGCGTTTAATCGAGAGTTGGATGGCAACACCGCGAAAGCTATTGTCGACAAGCAGTTTGTTGAAGTCATCATCGCCCCGTCGGTAAGTGACGAAGCAATCAGCATCATTGCAGCCAAAAAGAATGTTCGCCTGTTATCCTGCGGACAATGGAGCGAGCAACGCCCCAACGACCTAGACTACAAACGGGTTAATGGCGGACTATTGGTACAAGAACGAGACAACGGCATTATCACCGAATCAGATCTAAAGATTGTTACCAAACGGGCACCTTCTGCGGAAGAAATTCAAGACTTATTGTTCTGCTGGAAAGTTGCCAAATACGTAAAATCTAACGCCATTGTCTATGCCAGGAATTGCCAAACTATCGGTGTTGGGGCTGGACAGATGAGCCGTGTTTATAGTGCTAAAATTGCCGGCATAAAAGCCGCCGATGAAAATCTACAGGTGGCGGGCTCGGTAATGGCGTCCGACGCTTTCTTTCCTTTCCGTGACGGCATTGACGCCGCGGCCGCTGCAGGCATAAGAGCGGTAATTCAACCAGGCGGTTCAATTCGAGATGACGAAGTCATTGCCGCAGCAGATGAAGCGGGCATAGCAATGGTGTTTACTTCCATGCGCCACTTCAAACATTAAGCAGCACGCTAAACAAACTGTTGAGCAACTACATACAAGTAACACATTCAGCAACAAAGGACGCAAAATGAATATTCTGATTATTGGTGGCGGCGGTCGCGAGCACGCATTAGCCTGGAAAACAGCCCAAGCAGATCACGTAGATACCGTGTTCGTTGCCCCTGGCAATGCCGGCACCGCGCTTGAGCCCAAGTTAGAAAACGTCGACATCGATGTGGTAGCTATCGACGAACTCATTGCCTTCGCCACGAAAAACTCCGTAGAACTCACCATTGTTGGTCCAGAAGCCCCGCTTGTTATTGGCATCGTTGATGCGTTTCAGGCCGCCGGATTAAAGTGTTTTGGACCCAGTAAAGGTGCCGCTCAATTAGAAGGCTCCAAAGCTTTTACCAAAGACTTTCTTGACCGCCATAATATCCCTACCGCCGCTTACGGCAATTTTACTGTAATAGAAGAAGCCGTGGCTTACGTTAAGCAACAGGGTGCTCCCATTGTTGTCAAAGCCGACGGGTTAGCCGCCGGCAAAGGTGTCATCTTGGCGCAAACTGAAGACGAAGCCATTACAGCCATCAACGATATGCTCGCTGGCAATAAATTTGGCGACGCCGGCAGCCGCGTGGTTATTGAAGAGTTTTTAGTAGGAGAAGAAGCGAGCTTCATCTGCATGGTAGATGGTAAAAACGTATTGCCTCTAGCCACCTCTCAAGATCACAAGGCACGCGACAACAACGATCAAGGGCCAAACACTGGCGGCATGGGGGCATACTCCCCCGCACCGGTTGTCACACCTGAAATCCACGATCGCATCATGAATGAAGTAATCTTTCCCACGGTGAAAGGCATGGCCAGTGAAGGCAATCCTTATACCGGGTTCTTGTACGCTGGTGTGATGGTTGCGAGTGATGGCACTCCTAAAGTGTTAGAATATAACTGTCGTTTTGGTGACCCTGAAACTCAGCCTATTATGTTACGACTAAAATCTGATTTATCCGCTCTTTGCCTAGCAGCATTGGATAAAAAATTAGACCAGACAACTGCCGAATGGGATGAGCGAGCATCGCTAGGGGTTGTTCTTGCCGCTGGCGGCTACCCGGAAAACTACGACAAAGGCGATGTGATATCAGGCATTCCAACAGAAGCTGAAGGCCTTAAGGTTTTTCACGCCGGAACAAAATCAATCGATGGCAACACAACAACCAATGGCGGACGGGTACTTTGTGCCACCGCACTTGGCAACAGCGTAAAAGAAGCTCAAGAAAAAGCCTATTCTTTGGTTAAACAGATCTCGTGGAATAACGTCTATTTTCGAGATGATATTGGCTATCGCGCCGTTGCGCGAGAAGACGCCGTTGCGCGAGAAGTGTCATAACACTCCGCTATTCTGGTGTACGGCTAGCGCAAGGCGAGCAGTGCACCAGTGCAGGAAGCACCGACTAGGCCCAAACACCGGCAGCGCACTTAATTGCATTAGGCAAAAAGCATATTTACTAGACAGTGGCACTATTTATACTGTATTTTGCAAAGTGGACGCAGCAAGAAGTAAACACAGAGAATAACCCCTAGACTCGCGCTGTATTTTATAGGCAGTGCAACCACCGCATATACTGAGTAATCAACTATCATATGTGGGGCAATCAGTGCTGATTTTTGTCCATAACAAGGAGGGTAAGCATTTCTACAGAATTTACACCGTCATACGACACAGGTTTTGACACCACTTTGCAGGTGCCGCCGACCCCGCCGTTCGCCTTATTTCGCGCGCTGCTATGGATTGCCTGTGCGCTCGTCACAACCCTACTCCTCACCCCGACAGCCAGCGCCAACACACTCATCATTGACTCTGATGATTTTTATTTACCACTTAGCAAAAACCTTGAATACCTAGAGGATCCAAACAGCGAGCTATCTGCAGAAGATCTTTTAACACCGCAAATTAGTCAACAATTTGCTCACTCGCGCAACCAAAAACTAAGATTTGGCTTTACCAAATCAACGATTTGGACACGATTTGAAGTCAATAACACTCTCGCAGAAAAGACCACTGCTTATATTTACTTTACACAATCCAACATTGGCGAGATTGAGCTTTACCAACATAAGAACAACGGCATCAAACTACTTTCCCGTGGCGGTTATAGTACAAATAAAGTCTATGGTGATGTGCCTTACAGAACACCCATTTTCAAAATAACCATCCCTGCAAACTCTAGCGTCCAATACTTCCTTAAATTACATTCCGAACATTATTTAAATACCTCTCTCAATTTAGCATCACCCTCTGCATTTGCTGAGAAAAGCAATAACTCTCAAGCATTCACCGGCCTTGGTGTTGGCACCTTGCTAACGTTATTCTTATACAGCCTCTTTCAATGTGTAAAGAATAAAGAAAGAAACTATGTTATCTATGCGCTTTATACCACCGTCACTTTACTGTTTTTTCTTACCGAAACAGGTTATTTGGGGATTGAATGGCTGCCATCTCCAGGTTTGCACCTGCGACTTGAGGTGCTGTTCATAATTTTAATCGTGCTAACCAATACTCTTTTCACTCGCCTGTTCTTAGATGTTCAAGCTTCATCGCGCTTTCTAGATCATCTACTAAAAGGCATGGAAGTTCTCTGCTGCTTAGCCGTGCTCACGTTATCTATTCTCCCTGCACCCTACGCAATACAAATTGCACTAATCATTGCCGTTATCGCCATTTTGATTCTTTTGTTTACTGCCATCCACAAAGCTTGGGGCGGCTTCTTACCCGCACGCTACCTGGTGATATCCAGGTTACCATTAGCCTTGCTCGCCGCTATAGGGGGGCCAGTACTATGGGGCAACCTGCCACTGGAGGCATCACTCAACTGGATAATATTAGCTGGGTTAATCCTAGAGGCTCTGTTTCTTGCGCTTGCGCTATCCAACAGCAAAAACACTCAGCTCAGCGAACAACAATCACAAGCTCAACACCACTTGGTGGATGACGCAGTAACCCGAGCCAAAAGTGATTTCTTAGCCCAACTAAGCCATGAAATACGTACTCCAATGAACGGTATTTTAGGGATGTCTGAGCTGCTAGAGGAAACACCTCTGAGCCATACACAAAAAGATTTCATTCGTACAATAACTGCTTCAGGCAACAGTTTACTCAAGATTCTCGACGACATTCTCGATTACTCAAGACTTGAAACTGGAACCTTATCTTTAGACATTAGCAGTTTTGACATCTCCTCAATGCTTACCGATTGTTTAGAGCTCTTCAGGATCAAAACTGAAGAAAAGCACCTCGAACTCATCAGCCACATCCACCAGGATGTACCCCCACAGGTAAAAGGCGACCCCGCGCGCATACGACAAATCTTATCAAACCTTATCTCCAATGCCATTAATTCCACAGATCACGGTGACATCCTTATTACAGTCGCCCTCAATGAAGAATATGGCCACCAACACATTCGGTTTGAAATTAAAGACACCGGCATAGGTATCAGCAAAGAACAGCTGCAAACATTATTCGAACCCACCGAACAAAATGAGCTATTCCAGAGCAAAGGCCTGGGCCTCGCGCTTGCACAACAGTTTGTTAAAATGATGGATGGTAAAATTGGCGCAGATAGCCGCCTAGGCAAAGGCAGCACTTTTTGGTTTAGCGTACCGTTAGAGCCATTGTCCATTGAAGAAATCGCCCCAGTTCAAGGAGAAAACCTCAAGGAGTTGCGCTTACTGGTTGTTGACGACAATTCTTCCTGTCGACTGGTAATAAAACAACAAGCCACTAACTGGGGCATGCACGTATTCACTGCCATTAACGGCAAACAAGCGCTTGCTATACTTCGTACTCAAGAAAATCTTCAGGAACCCATCAATATAGTCATTCTTGATCATGGAATGCCAGGCATGAATGGCCTTGAATTGGCTGCTCGAATCAAAGAAGACCAACTCATCAACAATGAGCTGCTTGTGGTGATGCTAACCGGCCTCGGCATTGCGCCAACGTCAACAGCAGCTCGCAATGTGGGTATTCGAAAGGTAATCACCAAACCCGTAACAGGCCGCCTATTGAAACTCACGCTGGCGGAAGAGTTAGGCCACCTTAAACAAATCCAAATCTCTCACGGCCAGCCTCCCGGTGAGAATATTGAAATAAAGAGCCCTATCAAGATACTGGTTGCGGAAGACCACCACCTAAGCCAAAAAGTAATCAAAGGCATGCTCGCTCGACTGGGGTTGGAATCAACAACCGTTAATAACGGTAGAGAAGTTATCGACGCCGCCAAAAATGGTCATTACGACCTCATTCTGATGGATTGTGACATGCCTGAAATAAACGGTTTTGATGCTACAAAAATCATTCGGGGCTGGGAAAAAGATAACAACAAAAAAGAAACACCCATCATCGCCTTAACGGCGCACATCATGGACGAACACAAAGAAAAAAGCCTAGCCTGTGGCATGAATGCTCACCTATCAAAACCCATAGAGCTATCAGAACTTCGAGATACCATAGTCGATTGGACCAAACAACCACCCCAACGGCTCCACAACGACAACTCCTTACTTGGTGCCTAACCAACATCAACTACACCATGTTCTTGTTTAACCTAGAAAACCCGTGAAAGCTCGACTCACCAATAAGGTGAGCACGACTTACCCGAATTTCCTAAGCACACCAATTGCTTACACATCTTTTTCGTGCTCAACTGCGCTTTCTAGGTTTAATTCGAACAAACTTCATTTTATACTGTGCTTTATAATTTTGCTGTTGAATCATTATAGCTTTCAGGAGTTTTCTGTCATGCCCTCTCGCTCTCGACATTTTTCACTATTTGATCGCATAATCAACCATGCTGATGGCGCCCTCCGCACCATTGCGGGAACTCATACAGAAACCCTACGGGACAACCCTGCGGGCAACGAACCGGAAGCCACCCTATCCACTGAAGAACAAACCCATGCTGCAGCCTTAATGAGGGTAAACCATACCGGCGAAGTGTGTGCCCAAGCGTTATATCAAGGGCAAGCATTAACGGCCCGTTTACCCCGGGTTCGCAAATCGATGAATGTCGCAGCCAAAGAAGAAGAAGATCATCTTGCCTGGTGTGAAGAGCGACTCAAAGAGTTAGATAGCCACACCAGTATATTTAATCCTATCTGGTACACCATGTCATTTGGCATTGGTGCAATAGCTGGAATCGCTGGCGATAAATGGAGCTTAGGTTTTGTCGAGGAAACAGAAATCCAGGTATGCGCCCACTTGAATGAACACTTGGAAAAACTTCCACCCCAGGATACTCGGTCGCAAAAAATCCTTTCTCAGATGCATGATGATGAAGCTAAACACGCCCTAATGGCTCGGCGTGCAGGCGCCGCCAGCTTACCCAAAGCCATCAAAAAGCTCATGGCTTCCGTATCCAAGGTGATGACCGCTAGCGCTTATAAACTGTAACCTTAACCACCCAGGCTAACTAGCCTTGTTTTAATATTCGAATTTACAAATTGCGAGCTTGCTTATCGACCATCAAGGCGCTATAAACTCTAACAAATAACAAAATATTACAACGTCGTTATTTTAGACATAGGAAGATTGTTCAATATATGAACACCACTGATACAGCAACAATACTCGAGCCTTGCTTCAAGCTCAAAGGCAGCCGAGTCACCATCACCATCCTTGAGCTCTATGAATACGATTACGCCACATTTAACCAACAACTCGCGGAAACGGTACGTAGCGCACCGGATTTTTTCCAACAAACTCCGGTCATTCTTAGTCTCGAACGCTGCAAAGATACAGGCGCCATAGATTTTATTGAGATTGGTGATTTATGCCGTGAGTATGGCTTGGTGCCCGTCGCCATCCGCGGCGGCAGTGAAGACCAATTACTCTCTGCCAATGTTGCAGGGTTGCCACACCTTCCCATCAACATCGCAAAACCACCCAAGGCAACCGAAAACAAATCCGAAGTAAAGCCTGAGACCGCCGCAGCAGATAACCTTCTAATCACTACCCCGATTCGCTCGGGACAACAAGTTTATGCCAAAGGCGGCGACCTAATCATCGTTGCCCCTGTAAGTGCCGGCGCTGAAGTATTGGCCGACGGTAACATCCACATATACGGCCCACTGCGCGGCAGGGCATTGGCAGGCGTTAACGGCAACAAATCAGCACGAATTTTTTGCCAAAGCCTCGAAGCTGAACTAATTTCCATAGCAGGTAATTACAAGGTCAACGAGGACCTGCAAAACGAAAACTGGAAAAAGAATATTCAAGCACAATTAATTGGAGAGCAGCTAGTAGTTACACCATTTTAAGTTGGATTAAGATGACCTAACGCCTTGAACTAGCACTATTGAATTAGCAATTTTAAAACATCCGTTTTACAAAGCGCTTATCCATCAACATATAGCTTCGCAGCAGACAAACCACAGCAAAGAGGATCTACCCTTGACCGAAATAATCGTAGTAACGTCCGGCAAAGGCGGCGTTGGAAAAACCACATCCAGTGCAGCCATCGGCACAGGTTTGGCACAAAAAGGGCACAAAACAGTTATTATTGATTTTGATGTGGGTTTACGTAACCTGGATTTAATTATGGGTTGCGAGCGTCGCGTAGTTTACGATTTTGTAAACGTCATCAATGGTGARGCYAAYCTTAATCAAGCYATGATCAAAGATAAGCGCACCGACAATCTATTTATCTTRCCGGCATCMCAAACYCGAGACAAAGACGCACTCACCCARGAAGGTGTRCAGCGCATATTGGATGAGYTAAAGAACGACTTCGAATACATTATTTGCGATTCYCCTGCTGGYATCGAAAAAGGCGCATTTATGGCCATGTAYTTCGCAGACAKRGCYATCATCGTCACCAACCCTGAAGTATCGTCCGTAMGAGACTCYGAYCGMATMCTTGGCCTACTYCAAAGCAAAACCTACCGMGCCGAAACAGGRCARCCMCCKGTARAAGAGCACTTATTATTGACTCGCTACAACCCTGAGCGCGTAGAACTAGGGGAGATGCTGAGCGTTGAAGACGTAGAGGACATACTCTCTATTCCACTACTGGGTGTCATCCCTGAGTCTCAATCGGTACTCAAGGCATCAAACCATGGCTCACCGGTAATTCTTGATGACGAAAGCACCGCAGGCCAAGCTTACGATGACGCGGTTCGACGCTTATTAGGGGAAGATGTTGAGCATCGTTTTATCGAAAAAACGAAACAAGGCATTTTCAAAAGAATGTTTGGAGGAAGATAAATGGCTTTTCTGGATTATTTTCGCACAAAACAAAAAAATAGCGCAAACACCGCCAAAGAGCGCCTACAAATTATCGTGGCGCACGAACGCTCCAAACGAAACCAACCGGATTATTTACCTGCGTTGCAGAAAGATTTAATCGAGGTTATCAGTAAATATGTTGATATCGATAAGGATCAGATAAATGTCAGCCTTGATAAAGACGGCGAGTTTTCCGTATTGGAACTCAACATCACGTTCCCGGAGGAGCAGACCGTTAGCTAAACAAGGAAGGTAGCTACCTAAGAAAAAGTACATCTCGAAACCAACAAAAAAGCAGCCTCTTCGTCAAGAGGCTGCTTTTTTATGTCTGATATATTCTACTGCTACATCTACTGCTACATCTACTGCTACATCTACTGCTACATCTACTGCTACATCTACTGCTACATCTACTGCTACATCTACTGCTACATCTACTGCTACTACTACTACTACTACTACTACTACTACTGTTTAATCACGACCACCATAAGTGGTTTAACCTTTAATGACTTCACGAGCACCCTTAAAGGACTCTCGCTCCTTCATCAAATTCTCGTAAAATGCCTTCTCTTCTGGAGAAAGCTCAGACCCTGATTCCAAGTCGATATCGAAATGCTCTTCCAAGGTTCCAGACAACCCTTCCGGCAATTTCTCCGGCTCATCACTAAGCAACGACACACCGATCAAGTCATTAGGCATATACAAAGGCTTAGCTAACAGCATTTTTTTGTGAGGGTCAGAACGCAATTCTATATTTCGAATACCACAAATACGCTCGATAGCAATATCAAATGCTTTCTCAATACCATGAGCCCCCACCGATACAGTTTTATGTTTGGCGGGCTTATCGGGTAATTTGATTCGAATTTTAAATTCTTGCCAATCTTTACGCCCTGCTCGAGATCGCGATTGGAGCTGCAAACCGACAACCCGACCATCTTCGTGAACAACACCATCACCACGTAAGGCTTTAAGCTCTAGATGTGCCTTGTATCGTTGATCGAGGCTTTCCTGCAGGGCCCTTGCCTCTTTTTCAGAACGCTTTCGATCTTTCCCGATACGTACATATTTTTGAATTTCTTTGCCATCCCAAGCCTTGGTRATYCGGTAATACTCCCTACTACCATCTTTAAGAACGGTAATACCCATGCGGCTAAACCTAAAGTAAGAAACTTTTGTAAAATTATTATGAAATAGTATACGTGCAATAAAAGCACTCTACGGCCGCAGGGACAAAACAAGACAAAAAGAACACATAAAGAAACAAAAATATTAGGAAAAATTCCGAATTATTTGCTACCAAAAAACTTATTCTGACCCTTGCCTCAGAAATTGCTTGAATACCGAGACCAGCCACTAAGGTACTCTTTCGGTGGTTATTATTATTAAGCCTTTTTGACGAAAAGGCAGGCGCCTTATTGTTTCTCTAAATTGGCATCGCTAAAACATGGTCATTATTGGCTCGACAAAAACGCAGGCGACAAAGAAGGTCAGAATACCACCTAACAAAACTAGATAGCACCTATAGAAATCAAGGCTTATATGCAGGGTCTAGAAAAACTCACCTTCTTCATCTTGCGCGTCTGAAGGAATAGAAAAAGGGTCTACCGAAATATCGAAGGCATCACCGGCGTCCTGTCCAGGCAAACTATTTTCCGGAGTATCGACGTCAGGAGTAATGGTCTCAACATCTATTTCCTCGCTAGATTCGCCAAACTCGTCGCCCGGCGGAAGCTCAGCTTGCGTCGACTCGGACTCAGGCCCTTCTTCTGTAGAAAGCAAATCATCTGGCAGCGGTGCAAACGCACTAATCTCGCGCTCATCACCATCGACAATAGCCTGATCCTCGGTTTCTGGACTGAGCTCCAATTCATCCGCAAGAATGTCAAAACCTTCTACACCCTCTAATCCAGCCTGTCGCAATAAATCTTCGGTAAATTCATCATCATCTGGCAACTCTTCTTCACCACTGAGATACTTCCCGTCATCTTTGCCTTGGTTAATGATTATCTCCACACGGCGATTTGCACTGCGATTTTCCTCGGTATCATTATCTAATAACGGCTTAGTTTCACCATGCCCAACAACCGTGAACAATTCGGGGGACATGGTACCGGTTTTTAACAGCTCGTGGGCAACAGAGACCGAACGTGCTGATGACAATTCCCAATTCGACCGAAAACGCAACGTCGCAATTGGCACATTATCGGTATGGCCAGAAACAGCGTAAACGCCTTTAATACTCTCAATCGCGCCGCGAATCTTGTCCATTACCGGAATAAAGCTTTCTCGTAGCTTGGCCGAGCCGGATTGAAATGAACCCCGCTCTTTAATTCGAATGACAATTTCTCGCCCTCGCGTTTCAATTTCTATGCGACCCTCACGGATTTCATTCATCAATTTGGCCGCAGCCTTAACGGCATCGGCTTGCGTTTTAGCCTCTAGCTTTTTCTGTATTTTCTCCATTTGCTGTTTCGCAGCAGCTTCAGAACTCTCATTTCTCTCTTTTTCTTCTCGTTCAGTCGACTCTCCTGGATCGCATCGCACATCTAACGTATTTGCCAGGTCTTCAACTGTTTTTTGACGAACTTCATTCAGAACTGTGGGTTCAGGCCGGCCCGGGGAAAATTCTTGGGCAATAATAGAGGTCCCTTTCGGGCTTTCATTGGCTTTTATTTCTCGTTGCACACCAAAAGCTTCGCTCATTGAGCCGGCAACTCTCTTATACTTTTGAGCATCCATCTCAGAAAACGCCAACAACAACACAAAGAAACACATCAGCAAAGACATCAAGTCTGCAAAAGTTGCTAAATACGCTGGTAAGCCCGCGGGACATTCGGGGCATTCCTCTTCTTCTTCGCTACTCACCTTTCACTCTCTTCTACGACAAAGCTATACAATGCATTATCCAAACTTACACCATCACCAAACTACGAAACATCAATGCACTAGGCATCATCATCATCATCATTGCCACGCTTACTTTCTGCCAGATAGGTTTTTAACAATTGCTGAATAACTCGCGGGTTTTGTCCTGCCTGAATCGCCACTAATGCATCAATAATCATCGACTTCACCCGCGCCTCTTCCTCTGCACGAAGCCTGCATTTATCTGCAATAGGCAAAGCAATCATATTCGCAATCATCGCACCATACAGCGTGGTGAGCAGCGCCACCGCCATCGCCGGTCCAATCGATTTTGGATCATCCATCGCTGACAGCATTTGTACAAGACCGACCAGCGTGCCAATCATACCCATCGCAGGCGCCACATCACCCACTTGCTGCCAAAGACCGGCTCCCACCATATGTCGCCCTATGGCCTCTTTCATATCTTTTGTAAGCATGCCTTTCACAACGTCTGGGTCATGGCCATCCACTAACAGGGTAATGCCTTGCTGTAAAAAGTCGTTACTCACTTCTTTACCTTCAAGTGAAAGTAACCCGCCCTTACGCGCAGCATCGGCAATATCCACAACTTCAATAATAATTTCTTCCGGAGGGGTTAGGCTAAATTTAAAGCTCTTGCCTGCCACCGTGAATGCCGCTAAAAATTGCGACATGGGATATTTCATTAGGATCGCAAACAGTGTGCCGCCAAAAACCATCAACATTGAAGGTATATTCACAAAAGTTAGTACACTACCGCCCATTGCCATTGCTGAGATAACAATAACAAAAGCCCCTATTAGCCCAACCAGGGTCGCTAAATCCACACTCACTGCTCCACATAGATATTACAAAGGTATTACAAAATAACTGCCAATAACATTTAGTCTAGACAGGAATCCAAGAAAATTCCGCCTAGATATTGCTTAATCTAAAGGTTTCATTGACCAACCCCCCTTTCTTTAGGTAAGTTGACCCTTTAAATCCAGCGAGCATCCGCCAATGACTAAAAAGAAAGATACCATCGACTTAGAGAAGTCATTGAAAACATTAGAAAAAATCGTAGACGACATGGAAACCGGTGAGCTCTCGCTAGAAAAATCGCTTGCCGCATTCGAAAAAGGCATCAAATTAACTAAAGACTGCCAAATAGCCCTTTCTCAAGCCGAACAGCGAGTCAACATCCTAATTGAACAACATGGGGAAGAAAGCCTAGAACCCTTTGAATCAGACGAATAATAGCCATTTAACTGCAACCACCCTCACTTCATTAACTTAAACTCAGCTATCTTAGGCTCAACAGCATCCTGAGCCCTTTATTAGACCACAAAATATTCCGCCACAATCATGCCAAACTCTCTAGAATTTGATTTACCCCTCTATTTACAGCAATGCCAAGAAAGGGTCGATGCACGGCTAGAGCATTGGCTAACAGAGCAACCCAGCGTATCTCCAGAGCTGACTCAAGCAATGCGATACGCCACATTTAATGGCGGAAAGCGGATAAGACCAGTCTTAGTATTTGCCGCCGCTGAAGCGCTTGGCGCCACTCCAGAGCAGGTCATTGACGCCGCTTGTGCCATAGAAATGGTTCACGCATATTCTCTGGTCCACGATGACTTACCTGCCATGGACGATGACGACCTCCGAAGAGGCAAACCCACCTGCCATATTGCGTTTGACGAAGCGACCGCTATTCTGGCAGGCGATTCATTRCAGTGTTTTGCCTTTGAAGTGCTATCAGAAAGTGATTTACCCAGCATGAACGACAATGTAAAGCTCGCAACCATCCGCACCCTCGCGRAGGCCAGTGGCACCCTAGGCATGGCAGCGGGGCAGGCACTTGATCTTGCAGCCGAAGGCAAACAACTAAATCTAGCTGAGTTGGAAACTATTCACCGCCATAAAACCGGCTGTTTAATACGCGCCAGCGTTGCCATGGGCGGTATCATCGCCCATGGCAACGGCCAACAAATGCTTGCATTAGACCAGTACGCCGACGCCATCGGTCTCGCTTTCCAGGTTCAAGATGACATTCTTGATATCATCAGTGACACCGAAACCTTAGGCAAGCAACAAGGTGCCGACATAGCCCTAAACAAGGCAACCTACCCTAATATTTTAGGCCTAGAAGCGGCAAAACAATTAGCCAAAGACCTCAATCAAAAAGCCCAAGGTGCGCTTGGCATGTTTGACGAGAAGGCRTTACCATTACGGGCATTGGCCAATTACATYGTATCCCGCAGCCATTARCAAAKCAYRSCTGATCATTTAAWCACCARYRACRACCCWTTTGAGCSCWTATTGAAATCGCCAATTTGCACGTAAAAGCAACATAAAGCATTGCTGTTTTGGCATTCGAATAGGGTATAATCCCCCCTCACATCGACCACCTAATACATTGTTGTTTTTATGCTCACTGAAATTCCGTTAACACGCCCATCGACACCGTTGCTGGACAGCATCAACTCCCCAGCACAACTGCGTGCCCTCAGTGAGGAACAATTACCCACTCTCGCTCATGAATTACGCCAATACTTACTTTTCTGCGTAGGCAAAACCGGTGGTCATTTTGGAGCCGGATTAGGTGTCGTTGAGCTAACAATTGCGCTGCATTATACATTTAACACCCCAGGGGACAGACTGGTATGGGATGTTGGCCACCAGGCCTACCCACATAAAATCCTCACCGGCCGCCGTAAAGAAATGCTCTCACTACGCCAAAAAGACGGTT
>NVVG01000252.1 GCA_002402125.1 Moraxellaceae bacterium | reverse complement strand
GATGGCTGGGCCGGCAGGATTCGAACCTGCGCATGACGGGATCAAAACCCGTTGCCTTACCGCTTGGCGACGGCCCATTCTCGAGGAGCTGTTTGGCTAACTTCGAGCGGCGTGTATCATACCAGAAGTAAAACCAAATGTTTTGCAGTTTTTGAAACTTTTTTAGCCTAATTATAAGCTATGGGTTTTATGCGTGAGCATGTTGCTCTCGTATAAGGGTGACCCGTTGCGACCTTTTGTTAGTATAACATCCAGGTCTCCAGGCTTAAGGTTAAGCTTGGATAGCGCTTGCGGCAGGTTTCTTAGTGCTTTTTCACCCGTTTCTTTGTTGGGAACTGAGCAAAAGCAGCAGGCGCCAGTGCCAGTAAGCTTAGCATCTCCCCATTCGCTTAACAATTCTAACGTATTGTTAATTAATGGGAATTTACGCTTGGCTACGGGCTCAAAATCATTGTGACCGGCCCCATCCAAGAAGGCGCGCATTGTGATCGGTTTTGAGTTTCTTGTCAATTGCTTGTCACGAAATAGTTCGGCGGTTTCCACTTGGCAGCGAGGGGTAGCCAGTAGGTACCAGGACTCCTCGATAGAAACTGGAGTAAGCAGTTCGCCAACCCCTTCGGCCCAGGCACTGTTACCGTGAACAAATATGGGGATATCCGCACCCAATGCAAGGCCAAGTGACTCTAGCTCGGCAGTAGTTAGCTGGGTGTTCCATAATTGATTGAGCGCAACCAATGTGGTGGCAGCGTTGGATGATCCGCCGCCGAGGCCGCCTCCCATGGGTAATTGTTTGTCGATCGATATGCTGGCAGCTAACTTACATTGGGTGCGCTGGCGAAGTAGATGGGCAGCTTTATAAACCAGGTTTTGCTTTTCTGGCACTCCCTCAATTGGGGTTTCTATCCTGATGTCGCCGTTTTTGTCAGTATTGGTGAACGTTAAGGTGTCATGTATATCTAAGAATTGGAAAACGGTTTGTAAATTGTGGTAGCCGTCCTCACGCACGCCTGTGATGTGTAAAAAAAGGTTGAGTTTGGCGGGGGATTTAAATTGATGTGACGTGACTGGGAGTGACGCGGACATTGATTACTGCTCTTTGTGGACGGGGATCCACTGTTTTACTAATAACGTTACTTTAAGGTTGTCGGATAGGATTTTTATTTTGTGCGGGAGAGGGTGTTTGGGGGCGTTTTGGTAACGATCGAATCGAAGGTTCCAGCCGTCTTGGTGTAGCGTTGAGATTAAGCCGATGTCATTGGTGGTGGTATCACTTTGGCTTTTTGGTTCTGGAAGACCTTTGATCCAGTATAAAAGATTTGAAATGGGTATTTGCCATCCCGAATGTTCATATAGAAGTTGCTCTGGTGTTTCGGCAATAAAACTGCCTTCACTGTTTTCTAGTTTTGCTCCCGATTTGTTGCCAGAAATAATCGTAGTGCCTTGCCCAAACGGGCCGGAAAGCGTGATGTGAAAACTGTCTTGAGATTGGATCCAGTCTATATAGGCGCTACCGCCATCGGAGCCTTGTTTGATGCCTATTTTGCCTTTGATGTGCCATTCATCCATTAAGGTTAATGCGCGTACATGTTCGACCCAGTTTACTGAGGTCGCAGGCAGTTGGGGTGTCGGTGGAATTTGTAGCAGCCCACAGCCCGCAAGCAACATAAGTAACCCCGCAAGAAGCAACTGGCGAAAAAAATGTGCGGTCTGTGCCTGTGACACGGAATATCCTATATAAATAGAGTCAATGAATAAATTAAGCGTGGTGTGCAGTTTGCCGCGGCATGCCCGCCACTCTAGCATGGTTGGAAAAATTGAACGAATTATTGTGTTAATCGTTTCATTGCTTTGCGGATGATTACACTGTCGGGTGTCGTTTCAAGCCCGTTTTGCCAAATTGCTTGTGCTTCTTCCTTTTGGTCCATGACCCATAATATCTCTCCTAGGTGAGCAGCAATTTCTTGATCTTTAAATAGGGAATAGGCTTTTCTTAGCAACAGTAATGCAGCTTCATTATCCCCCATGCGATATTTTAACCAGCCTAAGCTATCGATAATTGCTGGGTCCTTAGGGGACAGCGCATAGGCTTTTTCAATCAGGTTGGTAGCTTCTTCTAGGCGGTTGTTATGGTCTGCCAGGGTGTAGCCTAATGCGTTCAGTGCGGCGGTATTGTTCGGTTGGAATTTGAGTACTATGCGAAGATCTTTTTCCATTTGTTGGTATTGATTCAATTCGGCGTAAGCCATTGCTCGCATATATAATGCGCTGGTCGCTTCGGGTTTCTTGTTGATGATAATGTTAAGGATGTTGATAGCTTTCTGATGTTGCTCATCCTTCGAATAGAGCTCGGCTTCGGCAAGTTGAAATGCCAGGGTTTCATCGGGGGCTAATTGTTGTGCCGATTGTAGGGTCTCTCTGGCAGCTTCGATGTTACCTTGACGCTGCTGAATGGATGCGATTTTTATTTGGGCGGCGGTGTACCCTGGCCCTGGTTTGATCATTTTTAGGTGTTCAGCGGCAGCATCGAAGTCATCTTCACCAGCGGCGATTTGCGCGAGGAAATTATGGGCTTCTATCGTCAATTGGTCGCGCTCAATAAGCAGGTTGAGGTGTTTTTTTGCTATAGCGATTAGCTGGGTGGATTGGGCTATTTGAGCAGTAGAGAGCAATACGCTAGGATCATTAGGGAAGTTTTCAGCCAAAGTGCCGAGCTGTTTGGACAATTTTGGGTGGTCTTTGCGTTTTGCCAGCACTTTACTGTAAGCAATGCCAAGATTCTTGTCCAAAGGGTAGGTTTTGCTTTGCTGTTCTAGGTAGTTCAGTGCTTTAGTGTTTTTTCCTAGTTTTATCAGTAGGCCGCTATTAAATAAAATGGCGTGGGTGTAATCGGGTTTGATGGTAAGGGCTTGCATGATGCTGTTCGTCGCATCCGTCATAAGGTTGTTGCTGTTTTCCAACATGGCCTTGATGGCCCACAGTTGTGCGTTGTTTGGGTGTTTTTTAATGATAGAGGTTAGGCGTTGAATGATTTGCGAGCGTTGGGTAGCGTTCGCCCGTGTAGTGTTTCGCAACAGCTGGTCATACTTTAAGGTCGAGCTAAGGTCGAGTAGTGCTTCTACTTGGTCGAGTGCTTGGTCAAATTGTTTGTATTTAAGTAGCTGAAGTGTGGCGGTGACGCGTGCATGGACGTTGTCGGGCTCGATATCGATCCAAAGCATCGAGGTATCCAAGATGGCCTGTTGGGCGCCCATTTGTTGGGCGATCTGAGTGGCCCTGGCGGTGACTTGGGCGTCTTTAGTGATGTGTGCTTGCTTTTGGTAGTGCCCTAGTGCCAGATCTGGTCTGCCTCTTTTGTTGGCAAATTCTGCTACCAGCAGTTCATAGAGTGTTTCTTTTTCAAAAGAGCGGGTTTCGCGCGGTGATTGGTAATCAGTTTGTTGTTGCGTCGGAGTTGATGCTGGTGTCTGTTGTACTGGCGTTAAAGTGCAGGACACAATAAAAAGTGCAGCGACAATTAATCCAAATTTAGCTAATAGGGTCATTCGATTGCCATATAACGTTTGTCAGGGACAGAGAGGTGAAATTTAATCGGTATATGTATTAAGGATAGAACATTAAATCGGTAATAAAAACATGAATATACCTGCTGTCTAAATAGACTAGTTAGGGCCAAAGGTTTATTTCCGCTAATTCAATGGCCTAGCATCGAAAGTTATGATCTACAGTTAAGACCTGTAAGGTAGAATTGGGTTCCATGGGTAAATTTGCTGAAATTAGGCCTGGATTTATTGGTGTAGAGCAAAAGTTTGAGTTGGGGACTCATAATCCTGGCATTAAATGCGTATAATAGGCAGTTAGTCGTCGGTTGAGATGGTGGTGAATGGGTACCTCGGTGTTATTAGCATTTGGAATTAATCATAGAACAGCCTCAGTGGATGTGAGAGAGCGTGTCTCATTTTCCCCCGAGCGTGTTCATGATGCGCTAAGTATGGCGCGAAGAGATGCTATGTTAAGCGAGGTGGCGATTCTATCGACCTGTAATCGTACGGAGTTATATTGTGCTACACCTGTGGAAGATAGTCATAAACTAATTGATTGGTTTGGTCGTTATCATCAGTTAAATGTCGGTGATATTCGTCAAAGTGCTTATGAGTATTGGAATAGTGCCGCGGTACGCCATATGACCCGTGTTGCGAGTGGTTTGGATTCAATGGTGCTAGGGGAGCCGCAAATCTTAGGCCAGTTGAAAACAGCGTATTCTGTAGCCAAAGATGCTGATACCCTGGGGCCTGAGTTGGGGCGTTTATTCCAACATTCTTTTTCTGTCGCCAAACAAGTAAGAACTGACACCGATATTGGTTCGAACCCGGTGTCTGTAGCTTATGCCGCGGTATCCTTAGCAAAACATATATTTACCGATCTTAATGAAACCACTGCGTTACTTATTGGTGCGGGTGAAACGGTCGAGCTTGTGGCTCGCCATCTTAACGAGCAAGGGGTTAAGCACATAACCGTCGCTAATCGAACCCTTGAGCGGGCTACTAATCTTGCTGAATCCTTTGGTGGTAAGGCGATCACGTTATCTGAGATTCCCTATGAGCTTGCCAAGGCGGATATCGTTATCTCCTCGACGGCCAGTCAACTGCCAATTTTAGGCAAGGGAGCGGTTGAAAAGGCGTTAAAGCAGCGTAAGCATAAACCGATGTTTATGATGGATATTGCCGTGCCTAGAGACATTGAAGAGGCCGTTGGGGAGTTAGCTGACGTATATCTTTATACCGTTGATGATTTGCAATCGGTTGTGGAAGAAAATAGAAAGCAGCGCCAAGAAGCGGCAACTGAAGCGGAAATCATCGTCGATGAATCGACCAAGCGATTTATGGAGTCGTTACGTGGCCTGGATGCGGTAGCAACTATTAAGGATTATCGAGCGACAATCGAAACCTTGCGAGAGCAAGAGTTAGAAAAGGCGTTGGTGGCGATTCGAAACGGCGCAAACCCCGAAGACGCTATGCAGAGAATGAGCCGTGCATTAACCAATAAATTGATGCATGAACCCTGCTTACAGTTAAAAAAAGCGGGTGAAGATGGTCGTGATGATCGACTTAAGTGGGCACAAAAATTGTTAGGCATACAGCGTCGCGAACATTAGCGACTTTCTTTCTTAATGTGCGAGGCTTCGATTTTTCTGACAGATGTAATCGTTAGTAGTTTTAGTCATCGTACCGTCAATTTTGATATGTTCTCTTGAATATATCCCTTATTAGTCCAGTTATGTTTGTTTCCGGGTTTATTTAAATAAGCCAATTAACAGCACCCCTATCGAATTTTCAGTTGGATACAGTTTTATGAAAGAGTCGTTAAAAATAAAATTAGAACATATCAGTGAGCGCTATGAAGAAATTGGAGTCTTATTAGGAGACCCCGAAATTATCATGGATCAAAATAAATTCCGTAAGTTATCGCAAGAGTATGCCGAGATCGAACCTGTGGTTAAA
>NVVG01000251.1 GCA_002402125.1 Moraxellaceae bacterium | reverse complement strand
ATATACCTTGATCAATCAATATAGTTAAAATAACAGTACATTTATCTTTGATCGTATCTCTTAATAGTCGTATTGCTGGGGTAATAGATTGCCTACTTGGGCAAACAAGCCAAAGCTCCGTTGCTCTAGGCTTATATTCCTTCAATACAGTGACAACATTACCTGATAATAGATCACTAGATACATCGAGGCATGACTTAACAGCCAGCCCGTGTCCAGCAACACACCAACGCCTGACCAAATCGCCATCATTAGATGCACGGTTACCAGTCATCTTGATTTTATATTCGTTGTCATTTCTTGATAGCTTCCAAACATCATAAATAACATCGTTAAGTTGGTAAAATAAACCATTATGTGTGGCTAATTCATTGGGGTGCTCAGGCGTGCCATTTTCAGTTAAGTATTGTAGAGATGCACAGAGTATTCTTGGAACATTGCAAATCTTAAAGCCATAAAGGTTTGAGTCAGTAGGAGAGCCATAACGAAGCGCAACATCAACAGAGTCTCGATAAAAGTCAATGTTGCTATCACTGATATTTAACTTTAAGCTAACTTTTGGGTGGCTATGTACAAATTCGTCCAGCCAAGGAGAAACTAAATTTCGCCCCAAATCTGACGATAATGAAATTCGAAGATCACCATCAATAATTCCCCGTTCATCACGTATATTCCGTTTGGCTTTTTCTAACGTCAATAGGGCTTGCTGGCATTGTGGAATATACCTTTCTCCGGCGGTAGAAAGCCTTAGTTTACGGGTTGTGCGTATAAACAACTCAATACCCAAAGCGGCTTCAACTCGTTTAATTGCAGCACTCGCTGTTGCGGTTTGCATATCAATACTTGCTGCAGCTTTAGTAATACTTTTAAATTCTGCTACTTTAATAATTATGTGTAGATCTTCTAATAACATATTTTCAAATTATTTTTGATAATCATTCAATCATTATGTTGTTTATCTTTATTAAATCAAGTTATATCATTACCTTTATTTAGTACCAACTAAATGTACTAAACTGAACCTTATTAACGGAGAGAATGTATGAAAGCAATCGGTTATAAAAAGTCTTTACCTATTAATGAAGCTGAATCATTAATCAACATTGAATTACCAAAACCGACAGCCACAGGGCATGATATTTTAGTTAAAATCAGTGCAATTTCTGTTAACCCTGTTGATTGTAAAATTAGAAAAAAAATGACTGCCGAAAATGGCCAGTACAAAGTACTTGGCTGGGATGCTGTTGGTGAAGTTGTTGCTGTGGGAGAGCTTGCCACAAAATTTAAACTGGGTGATAAGGTTTATTATGCCGGTGATCTTAGTCGACAAGGGACGAATGCTGAATATCAATTAGTTGACGAGCGTATTGTTGGTTTTAAACCCAAAAGCTTGTCAGATGTAGAAGCCGCGGCGCTACCGTTAACGACAATTACCGCCTATGAATTACTGTTTGAACACTTAGCGATGAATAAGCTAAGCCCAACTTTAAATGAAAAATCGGATGAAGTTATTTTAGTGGTTGGTGCTGCAGGTGGCGTTGGTTCTATTTTAATTCAACTTGCCAAAGCAATAACAGGAGCAACAATTATTGCGACCGCATCACGAGAGAGCTCACAAGCCTGGGTAAAAAAACTTGGGGCTCATCATGTTGTAGATCACACTAAACCATTGAAAGCGCAAATTGACGCGTTGAATATTGGTCAAGTGACACACGTTGCCAGTCTAAATCGTACAGATAGCTATTTTGACACCTACATAGAGTTGTTAGCGCCATTTGGCAAAATAGCCATGATTGATGATCCTGAGCAAAGCTTAGATATAATGAAAATGAAATTTAAAAGCTTGTCGCTACATATTGAATTTATGTTTGCCCGTTCAATGTTCAATGCTAAAGATATTGAAGAACAAAGCCATTTATTAAACAGAGTTGCTGATTTGGTTGACAGTGGATATATTCAAACTACTGTTGCTAAGGAGCTAGGAACTATTAATGCCGAAAACTTGAAATTAGCTCATCAACAATTGGAAGCAGGCAAGTCGATTGGGAAAATAGTGTTGCAAGGCTTTTAGGAGTCTAATAGCAATTGCCTTAATTAAGTTGCCACTTTTATCCAGTCTTGATCACATATTCATCACTCTTGAGACATCAGATATAAAGCTATTTGATGCCTGAGAGCAGGCATCAATAATATCGTCATAACCACTGAAACATCTATTTGCTAGCTCATTTTTCTTAGCCATTGCTACACTCGTTCGATTGGGTTTAGCTCTGGTGAATAGGGAATGATTTTATGATGAATAAATTATCGAACTTATCTGCTAAATGAATTTGAAGTCCTGCTAAATAAGCACCTTGTTTAGCAGGGCTTCGTCTCGCCAAGCCAGACATTATGCTCGATAGCGCCATTCGTACTGATAAAACCTTGGCTTACGACAACTTTTTTAACGCAATGAATAATTGTATAAACGCTTATGATAACTTGCCACCTATTAAATTATTTGACAGTAAATAATGATGCTTTAGTTTATTGGCGTTATAAAATTTGTTTGATTTCCTATATCAATGATCGGAATCAAAGATAGAGCTGTCACTTAACTATTGAATGATGAAACGTGTTAGAATAAGTGGTAAATGTTAATCGCTTTTAATAATAATTTGTCACTGTTTATATTCAAATATTCTGCATTTATATTCACAAAATGATTGACTCAGAGCCCTTTTACGGGTAATTTTGCCGACCGCTTAGGTTGATGGTTTTCATTAATGAAATAACGTCACATAAAACTCAACAGAAGTTAGACGTTCGATGTTCAAGAAACCTGAAAAAATATTCAGAAGGATCAGTTACATAAACTTTAAGCATTGAAAATATATGGCTTAATTAGCGTTGGAAATATATGTCTGAATTAGCAAGTTAAAAATTAGCTAATAGAGATAGTTTGATGAAATAGGAATTAGCAATGAATGATATGAGCAAAAAATCCCAAGGTCTTTATCGTGCCGAGTTTGAACATGACAGCTGTGGTATTGGTTTTGTCGCAAACCTAAAGGGTAAAAAATCTCACGATATTATTGAAAATGCACTCACCATGTTGAGCTGTATGGAGCATCGAGGTGGTACTGGTTTTGACGTCAAAAGTGGTGATGGTGCTGGTATTCTTATTCAAATCCCTCACGATTTTTTAAGCCAAGAAACAGTCGTTTTAGGGTTTAGTTTACCAGATGCCGGGAATTATGGCGTTGGCATGATTTTCTTTCCGCGAGATCAAGCTAAAAGAGAAGCGTGCAGAGACATTTTAAACCAAAACATTACCGAACTGGGTTTAACCTTGATAGGTTATCGTAATGTCCCCGGTGATAACTCTATGTTAGGTACTGCTTCATTTGACAGTGAACCAAACATTGAACAAGTGTTTATTGGCAAACCTGTTGAATTATCTACACAAGAGTTTGAACGTAAATTATTTGTTTTACGTAAGTATACCTCACATAAAATTAATGCGAGTGGTATTACCGAGCGTGACGAGTTTTATGTTACCTCAATGTCATCAACTAAAATTGTCTATAAAGGGCAGTTTACCACTGAGCAAGTTCGCCAATATTATCTTGATCTACAAGACGAGCGCACTATTTCTGGCATGGCGATGTTCCATTCTCGTTTTTCAACGAACACCTTTCCAGCTTGGCGTCGTGCTCAACCATTTCGTTATATCGCCCATAATGGTGAAATCAATACCGTACGCGGTAACATTAATTGGATGAATGCACGTGAAGCATTATTTAGTTCAGTTAATTTTAGCGATGCTGAATTAAAAATGTTGACCCCTATTTGTAATAACGATAACTCTGATTCTGCCAACCTTGATATGGCCATTGAGTTATTGGTACTAAGCGGACGTTCACTAGCCCAAGTAATGATGATGATGGTGCCAGAAGCATGGCAAACTCAAACAGATATGGATGCAACCAAGCACGCATTTTATGAGTATTATGCTTGTATTATGGAACCGTGGGATGGCCCAGCCTCGTTATCATTTACCGATGGTAATGTTATTGGTGCAACACTAGATCGTAACGGKTTACGYCCTTCACGCTACTTGTTAACTGAAGATGGCACCTTAGTCATGGGTTCTGAAACCGGCGCCTTATGTGTTGATCAATCAACGGTCGTTGAAAAAGGTCGCTTGCAGCCGGGTAAAATATTTATTGCTGATTTAAAGCAAGGTCGCATCATTAGTGATGATGAAGTTAAACAACAGGTTAGCTCGGCGAAACCTTATGGTCAGTGGATAGTAAAAAATAAAATTGAATTAAAAAATCTACCTGTACCAACCGCTTCTATTGCGCAACCACCATTGACGGAACTGCGTAAAATACAAAAAGCTTTTGGTTATACTAGCGAAGATCTTAACTTAGTGCTTGCCGGCATGGTTGGCACATCGAAAGAGCCACTAGGCGCGATGGGTACAGATACCCCATTAGCTGTTTTGTCTGATCGTCCACAACAATTATCACATTATTTTAAACAATTGTTTGCTCAGGTTACTAACCCACCAATTGATCCAATTCGTGAAGAGTTGGTTATGTCATTACGTGGTTATATCGGGAAGTCGCTAAACTTACTTGATGAAACAGCAGCGCATTGTCATAAGGTTGAAATTGACCAACCGGTGCTTACCAATGAGCAATTACGTAAATTACAGCATATTGATAATGATCATTTACAATCAAAAACCATTAGCATAACGTTTAAAGCAAATGGAAAAGTAGGTGCACTTAAAAAAGCACTTGACCGTGTCTGTTTATACGCAAAAGATGCGGTTGAAGATGGCTACGCAATATTAATATTAAGTGATCGTGGAATTGATAGTGACCATGTTGCTATTCCATCGGTATTAGCAACGGCAGCTGTTCATCATTATTTAATTCGTGAAAAAATACGTTCTTATGCTGATATTATTCTTGAGTCTGCTGATATTCGCGAGACCCATCATTTTGCCACTGTTATCGGTTATGGTGCAGCGGCGGTAAATCCATATTTAGCACTAGAAAGTATGTATGGCTTACGTGATGAAGGTGTACTTGATAGCAACTTATCAAATACGCAAATAGTTGATAAGTATACTAATGCGGTAGGCAGTGGTTTATTAAAAACCTTCTCTAAAATGGGCATTTCAACGTTACAATCTTATTTAGGCGCGCAAGTCTTTGAAGCCTTGGGTATTAACTCGGATGTTATTGATGAGTACTTTACCGGTACCGTTAGTCGAATCCAAGGGTTAAGCCTAGATCAAATCGCTCAAGAAGCCTTATTACGTCATCGTGAAGGTTTTCCTGAAGCGAGTCGTATCGCTATTGATAATTTACTGCCAACAGGCGGTGAATATTCGTGGCGTAATGATGGCGAACGTCATCTATTTAGCCCAACGGTTATTCGTTTACTGCAGCATTCAACTTTTCCAAATTTATAGAATTTTTAGCCATTGCCTTTCTCCAAGGTTTTTCATAATTATGCCAATTCTTTTTATCACTTTATGGGCTAAAGGTTCATCGTCTA
>NVVG01000010.1 GCA_002402125.1 Moraxellaceae bacterium | reverse complement strand
CCATGCATATGGCTGCATAGTAATGATTGGAAAAGCGCTTAAAAATCAAACCTATTTTAAACAGCTGTTTAACCTCAGTGATTGTAGATTCTAACTTTCCAATATTGTTATTGAGTTCTTCTTGATAGTGGGGTGTGAGAGTTGAAATTAGATCTTCAGTAGTTTTTAGTGCTAGTGAAAGTACATTTTGTTCGACATATAGGGCGGCTATTTTAAGTAATATGCCGGGTTTATTGGATGTCAATTGTAAGGCGCTATGGTATTGTTTTATGGCTTCATCAAAATGCTGGTTTTCCATTAGCATTTGGCCAAGATTTAGATAAGCCATCTCATATTTCGGGTTTAGCTCAATCGCTTTTGCAAAGCTTGCGGTCGCTTCAGTTATTCTATGTTCTAATTTGTAGGCTAGTCCAAGATTGTTGTGGAATTTATCTACAGTGGGCTTCTGCGCTATGGCTTTACCTATCAGCAAAATTGCCGTTTTGGGATTGCCTATCTGATTGTTTAAGACCCCCAATAAGTGATTTGTATCCGGGTGATCTGGATCTATCGATAGGGCACGGATATAGGCATCAGAGGCTTGCTGAATTTTCCCCTGCTGATGGGAGTGCACGCCAATTTTTAGTAATTCCTTTATGGCGGGATTATCTCCAAGCAATGTTTTGGGATCTATTTCCTTTATAGCCATAATGCGGACCTGTTAATAGTTAACTGATATTGTATGCCTTACGGCGCCTTTTTTCTTAGCCAGAACTGGTACATGCCCTTAAAGGTATTCGGGAATTGTGTTTCAAAGGTATGCCAGTTGGTCAATGATGTTGCAGTTTTGTCGTCTGGGAATTGCTCTAGATAGCGGGATTTACAATCGCCATTGAATACACAGAAACCCATGAATTCAAGATTCAGTTCCGATAGTATTTTGTCGATTTGCGGTAGCGTAATCCGGTGCTCCATTGAATGAAAGATTAAGTCTCGTATCATTGAGGTAGAAAAGAAATCATTCCATTGAATGACAGATTTTACAATATTGTTGTCGTCCAGCCCTTTAATATATTCTCTACATTCTCTTATGCCTTCAGGTGTGGATGGGTAATGTTGTTCTGCAATGATATTTCTGCTTGCGACAACGTTTGCTCTTGCTAACTCACTATAGAGGCCGATTTTCATCATGCCATTTGGTTTTAATAATTTCTCCAGCACTTTCCAACCGGCAATTGGCTCCTTCATGTGGTGTAGCACGCCTGAACTTTCAATGATATCAAACTGTTCGTTCAGTCCTCCTAGGTCCAATATATCGGCTTGCATAAACTCTATGTTATTGAGGTTAAGCTCGTCTGCTTTTCGCTGTGCATACGATAGACTCGCCAAACTTAGATCAACGGCGAGTACCGACGAGTTGGCATAAGATACAGCGCAACTAATCGGGTGTTGTCCAGTACCACAACCGGCGATGAGTACTCTTGGGTTTTCTAATGTTGAAGAGTCGTCGGGTAGGTTCGGATATATACCCTTCGCTATTATTATTCTAGGTGATTTAGGGGGTAGCCTAAATGTCGACGCCCAGCGGGGATAGGGGTTTTCTTCATATTGTTGTCGAACCAATTTTGAGGTTATGTTTTCAATGACTTTGAACTGCTTGATTGATTTGGCAATCTCTTTTTCTTTTTTTGGATTGGTTATTTGTAGTGTAATTAAACCTTCGATGTCAGACATTGATGGGGTCTGTCTATTACTAATCATTTCAGAAATAGTTGGGTAGTATTCCAGTGACCTGTAGCATGCCAGCATTGCTACATATAATATTGCATCCGATGTGTTATCACTTATATTGTTTTTTGCCTTTTCTTCAAACGCGTCTATAGAGAATAATTCATCTTGATCAATGAAAAATACATATTCATTTAAGAAGTTTTGGTACGCCAATGAAATTATCAACGGCCCAAATTGATCAGTTAATTGGCTAGGGCTATCCTGATGTAACATTGCGAAAAATAAGCAACGCCTAATTTTGGTAAGCAGTTTTTCTACCAAAAGATTGTTGATGCTGCTGCTTTTTAGCAGCTGCAAGAAACAGTGGGTTGAGAATATTTCTAGCAGGCGCTGGTTCTCTTGAATAAAGCTAAGTGCATTCTCATCACTGGTTATGGTGAAAGCATCGATATCTGCTTTGGCACCTTCAATATCGATGATCGAAATGACTTGGTCCCGCATAGTGTCGTGCTTCATATCGTTTCTAGCGAGTATATCGGATGTTGTTTTTTCAATAAGCGCAGCGTGAATGTTATTTTTTGTAGGCATTATTTTTGCGCTAGCAATGCTGGTAAACTGCCCATATGCTGCTGCGCAGTTTGGATCTAGTGCAATTGCCTTGATCATACAGAGACCAGCATAATAGGGCATTGAGAATAGCTGAAAAATTATCCCAATTTTGAATAGTGTTTTGACTTCGTCACTTGCTGCAATGACTGAATCCATTTCTCTATGCAATATTTCCATGAAATGGGGCAGAAGATATGAACTTGCATTTTCCGCATTTTCTAGTGCTTTTGGAATGTTGCCTTGTTCTAAATAAGACGAAGAGAGTTTTGTTAGTACCCCGGACTTGTCAGTTGCCAATTCCAAGGCGATTTCATATTGTTTGATGGCATCGGTATATTTTTTTTCTTCCGTTAGCAATTGGGCAAGGTTTAAGTAGGGGCCAGCATAAGCGAGGTCAAGATTGATGGCCTTTCTAAAGCTTGACGCTGCTTCCATTGTTCTGCGGTCGAGCTTGTAGGCTAATCCAAGATTGTTATGGAATTTTGCTGCTGTGGGCTTTTTTTCAATGGCTTTTCGGATAAGTAAGATGGCAGATTTGGAGTCGCCGGTTTGATTCATTAATATCCCAAGTAAATGATTTGCGTCAGGGTGTCCCGGCGCCATGGCTAGTACGCTTTTATAAGAGTCCAAAGCCTGTTGCATATTACCTTTGTTGTGAAAAGCAACGCCACTCTCCAATAGCGCCTTAATTGCAGGACTGTCTTCTTGTTGGGTTGAATCTATTGTTTTTTTGGCTGATCCGAAGCTGGGTTTTGTTTTCTTGCTGCTTTTCCTTTTTGTCTTGGTAGTCATAATTGTTCCGTCTTATATATTGCCGAGTGAGTGCTTAATTCATATGATAAAAACATTGCGATGCCAAAATACGCCTGGATAGAGCGTTAAAAGGCGGGTTGTCTTTTGAGTGTAAACCATAGCAGTGAGCTAGCATGGGGGGAGCTTCTTCTTTTCTCTTGGCTGCTTGTTCTTCTAGCATGGCTTTTTCTTGAGCGATTAGTAAGTCTTGTGGGACGGGTTCTGGTGCTTCTAAGATAAAATCGTCCTCTTGCTCAGTAGTCGTTTTCTTTCGTTTGGCGATTTTGGATTTCTGAGCGGCTAATTTTAATTTTTCTTTTTCTGAATCCAGTTTTTCCTTAATGATTACCAGTTTCCCTTTGGCGATATCGAGTTTTTCTTGTACTCGATCAAATTCTTCTTGGTTTTCAGGTGGTTCTTGAAAAGGAACAATGGGCTCTGGTTCAATTAATACCATTTCTTCTTCGGACCCTGTAATTTCCTCGATTAACGCTGCTATGGCTTCCTCTTCTTGCGCTGCTATTTCTTCTTCCGATGGCGGCGCTAATGCAAAAAATTCAGATAAGTCGGCTCCCGTATAGGACGCTAGTCGTATTTCTTCAGCGGTGACTTCATGGTCTTTTGATTGAAATATGTCTTTTTCCATTTCATGAAGTTTTGCTTGTGCTTCTTCGTAACGTTTTGATTTTCCTTGTAATGTTCCAGCAATAGTACCTAGAATTATGCCTGCGGGATGGACTGTTGCAGCTGCGCCGAGAAGTCCTCCAATGAGCGAATTTGGTACTGCGTTTTTTCCCATGAGTTGGTAAATACCTTTTTTGGCGATTTCAAAACGTTTTTGCTTAGGAGGGAGTTCGCGTTTTTCTAAGGTTTCTGGGCGTTTTATATAAGGACTTTTTCTTTTTAGCGTTTCAATTTCAAACAGCAGGGATGAGTCGGTCTTTCTAAACGTTACCTGTCGATTACCATTGTCTACATTGTTAGTGGTATTGGCCGCAAACGATGGGTTGCTATATGCAAGCAACATCAAACAGGCGAGCGCCAAGCTCTTTGAGATATATATTTGAGGTGACAAATAGTTGTTGGTAGCCATATCTATTCCAGAATTCATGGTTGCTTCTTATACAGAACAACGAGACCTTTGCTCTTATATTGACGATCGATGTCCTTTTTCGAGCTTTCGGCATCTTGCTTACTATTAAATGGGCCAACGAGTACCCGGGTAAATGTGCCTTTGGGTGTTGTTATCATTTCCTTGTAGACCGATTTTCCGCTACGTTTTAGTTTGTTAATCGATTCGGCGGCATATTTTGGATTGGAAAAACTGCCAAACTTAATGGCGTATTGTTTAGAATAGCCTTTCTTTTGCGTTGGCGTTTGTTTAGCGGGAGCTGAGTTGAGTTTCACCTTTTCTTGAGGTAAGAGTGTCGGTGTTGGATTCACTAGCACTGGTGAGACTTTTGGCAGGGGAAAAGACGCTGTTGTAACAGGTTGTGATGGTTTTGAGTTGAGAGTATTCGGCGTGATATCGGTCTTCTTGAAGGGCGATGTGGTATTTTTTGATGCCCCAGGGAATTGGATACGTTGTTTTTTCTTTTCTGTAATAACGATGTTGTAATTGTCGATAAAATCACCTGCTGATGTGATAACGGCGTCAAGTCTAGATGTGTATTGTATGTGTTCATTTTGAACGACTAGGTGATAGTGGCCAGGTAATAACCCTGTAAAGCTGAAGTAACCGTCCAAATCAGTACGATTTCTCGAAATTACTTCACCTGCTGCATTGAGAGCGGCAACGATGGCGCCACGAACGGGATAATTAGTGGTGTCGTCGTCGGGGCGATATACTGTGCCATCGATATCTCCAGTACGGGTAAATGGCAAGTCGAGGTTAATAACTTTGCCTGGTCTGGCTACAATGGCAATATCTGGCCCGCTGTAACTCATAGACGTGTCGTTCAGTGTGTTGGGTTCGTAAATTATGTCAGTGGGTACCCACGATTTAGTGTGCTCAATCCAGGCGATTCCGCTATTGTCCGATGTGGCATTGCTGCGATATTGCTGCGCAACAATGATGCCGCCACTTAATAGATCCTCGCCTTCATCATAGGTCTTGTTGTTATTAAAGTCGTCGAACAAGCGTGCCCGTATTACACCTTTAGAGGATCTTTTTTTACTATCCAGGTTGTAATAGTTCCCTAGGCGACCATTGCGTTTTCCTAGTGAAGTGGAAATATCAACTAACGCTAAAATATTGTCATTATGATCATATTGAATACGGGGTGTTATCTGAGCGTATTTGAATTTCCAGCTGCCGGATATCTCTATGTTTGTGGTGTCATCTATTACATTGTGAGAGATGTTGGTGTTTATCGAGGCCTTTGCGGTGGGTTTAAATGAGAATGATAGGCCAACAGATTTGAGTTGGGTTTCTGGTATAACCTCATAACCTAAGTTAAGACGAAGCGAAAAGGGGTTAATATATCGGCCAAAGAACAGCCCGCCGTCGAGCAATTCTACTTCGTTGTCGGGATCGCCCGTGTTGCTAGCGTTATTATCGGTCTTTTTAAAGGAGTAGGTGTTTGTATTGTTCCAGCTTAGTCCAAAGGCATGCCCTGATATTCCCAATTTGTAGTCTTCTTTGTAACCTATAGATTCGTCCTTTCTGGTGCCGAAAAAAGTATAGCTGGTAAATTTATACCTTGCACTTAGCGCGAAAGAATAGTCCTGCTCTAGGATAACGGTGTCTGAACTGGGAATGTTGGGGTCTTGGAATGAATAGATTTCATCATATATAGTTGTGCCGATTCGAAGATGAGCTCCGAACGGTCTGGCGCTTATTGAAAATGAAGAGCCTAATAGTTGCCCTTCTTTGTGGCTAGTGTTAGCGTTTAGTGTGGTTCCAAAAAATGCAGTTTGAAAACCGGCAGAGGTATAACTGGTTTTTTCGTTATACTCTTCTGTTACTTCGTATCCTGCGCTGAAGCTAAGGTACCTGTTGAAGGCGTAGCGGGTAGTTATTACGGATTGTGTGTATTCTTCCTCTTCACTATCATCTTCTTTATTTAGGTCAATAACATCGGTGTTTGGTTGTGATATCGATAATGTGTATTTTAACCTTTTTTCATCTTCTGGATTCGATCCTACCAAAATATTTCGATGTTTTGTCTCTATTGTGCCATTGATGCCGTAAAATTTGAGTACGAAATGGTTGTTTCCCAAAAACAGCACAATGTCTTTAAATATATAGTGACCATCCTCGGGAACAATCTGGTATCCAATAAGTGAGTTGTTGAAATAGAGTTCAACTTCTTGTCCAGGATGAAAGTCACCTTCTATTACAGTGATGTTGCGGCTAGATTGTTGAGTGCTAATATCGTTACTTATGATGATGCCTCGACCTGAGCTAGAAGGGGCTAGCGCCAATGACGGGTGAGATAAGTCGCCGAAGCTGATTTGGGATAGCTTAAGTGGACCAAACATACTTTTTCTATGGTCGAATCGGTCCATACGTATGCTGGCGTTTCTTAAGTCCTCTTCGTGACTCCCGTTTAGGAATAGGGAGGTGCTCATATATCCGAGATCACCATGGGATATTAGGGTGTAGAAATTTAAGGTATCGACATCTTTATCTTTGCGCCGGCTAACAATTGAACTGGAGCGAAAATCAATGGCGGGCAATTCAAGCAAAGCATAAGGTGTTTCGAGTAGTGGGTTGTTAGCCGCTCCAAGCGTTGTGACGCTTCTGATTTTTCTGTTAGATCGTTTCATGCGTTGTAAAACGGGTAGTGGGCTTTCTGTGGTGAAATTCAATATTAATAGGGCGTATTTGAGTTCAAATGTTAATCCGAACCAGTCTTCTATTAAGGTATCCTTAACGAAAATAAAACCTTCATGAATAACGATATCGTTAGCATTGATCATTGATGTTTCGTTATGAGTGGTGAGGGACCACTGGGATTGTTTGTTTTCTAAGCTGAATGTTTGGTCTTGCGTGTTGATAAATCCCGTTGCCCCATCGATGTCAACGGTGATGTTTAACTCTAAAGCGGATACCAGGTCTATCAGGACTATGTAGGTGCTACCTTGATGTATGTACGTTTCTAACCCGGCCATTATTGTTTGGCGTTTATATTTTAGATCCAACAATGTGTAATTATCTTCATCAAATGTAGTTGCCATTAGAGGCAGGCTCGATATCAGCATCATCAACACTAAGCAACGATGGATAAGTGCTCTGATTTTCACTTTTTTCCTCTCTGCCCCTGGGGGCTACAAATAGGAGACTTAAAATTGACGGTTTTTATGTTTTCTAAACCTTTGCTAACAATATGCAAAAGCAATGCCATTGTTTCTAGTGCAGATTTTTCGCACCGATAGTCAGGTTGAATAGGAAAAATCGGCTAAAAATATAACTTTATTAGATCTGGCCCAGTATTTGCAATTTGATTGGGAGACGCGCAATTTTCGTCAATATTCCGTGATTAACAGACTGGTAATTTGAAGCATGATGAGTGCCAACAGACATCAAGGCAGCAGAAAATGATTAGTTCAGGGGAGTACAGGGTAACTCTACTGTTTTGCCTTGCGCTAGCCTTAACGGGCTGTGGCAATCTACTCACCTCTGGGTCGATGAAAACCGATCTTAATGCCTTTCTAGACGGTGACGCGGTTGAAGAAGAAATCGAAGAAGAGGCGGTGGTATTGGAGGGGGTTGAGGAGCTTGAGGAAGTTGAGCCAGTAGAGCCAGTAGAGCCAGTTATAGTCATTGAAGAAGTTGTTGGGGTAGAAGCGATTGAGGTGGTTGAGGAGGTCGAAGCCGCAGAAGAGGTAATAGAGATTGTAGAAGTGGAACCTAGCATTGATGAGGCCGCTAAATTAGCAATCCTTGAATTGGAAGATTTACCCCCACCGCCACTTGAGCGTTGTTCTGTGGCGGTTGACCCAAAATTTGCCTATCGGCGGCGGCTGGCATTATTGGCTTTTACCATCGCGGATCGGCGTGAAACGGCTGACTTTCCCCTGCTTGAGCAGCAATATCCAGAAATGCTTAAGGCTTATATTAATAAGGATCGTTTTATTGTGACTCCTGCAACTCATGTGCGCTTGCTGGCTGAAGATGATGGCCGTAATGGCGCTTGGGTAGATCCAGTGCGTCAACAAGTCATGAAATTAGCGAATGATCTCGGGGTGCAGTTTGTTGTTGCCGGCGAAATATTGGATATGTCCGTAGGTAAACCCGATGTTGGTTTTTTCGGGTTAATGACGAGCTTTGTCGCAGGGGAAAACTTGCTGGCAAAGGAAAAGCGCAATCTTGTCGTGGCTTTGAATATATATGATGGCGGAACCGGGGCGCTAATAAAGCGGCAAACGTTTGCCGATGATGTGTATGTTGACGCAAATAGCTCATCTCATCGCAAATCTCTTAGTAAGGCTTTTTTTAGCACTTATTATGGAAAACGAATGACAAAGATGTTTCACCAGCAGGGGGATTTTTTCTTGTCTGCGCTGGATTGTATTCCTATGCGAGCCAAGGTTGTGGCGGTGGATGACAGTACGGTGACAATTGATGCTGGAATTGAAAGCCTGATCTTATCGGGTGACAAGTTACAAATATTTCGTCGTAAGTATTTTAGTTGGGACAGTAGTTCAAGCGGGAATTATCGACTGGAACGATATGGTGAAATAACAATGTCGGGATCAGGCCCGTTAAATTCGCAAGGTGTGTTCGAATATGCAGGTWTGTTAAGCGGAGTTAGCCCAGGTGATATTGTGCAAGCGTGGTAGTACTGTGGCAGTGGCACAATTATCGCATGAAAAACAATTAACACTGTAGCAACAAGAAATAACTTAAACCAATGGTGTGGTATGAATAGTTTATTGTCATCTTTTAAAACAGAGATTAAAAATAGCAGGTTTGTTGTTTTGTTATTTGTTGTTCTCGTTTTTCTATGTAGTAACAAGGCAGCTGCTGCTCTGGCCGAGGTACAACCATTGAGTTTTGGTACTTTTGCCATAGTCAATAACCTTACGGTATCAACATTAGCGGTTCCCTATAGCGGTAGTAATCCAGTGCCGTCAATAAAAATATATCCACTGGTTCGAGCTCAACCTGGACATTATCAAATTACAGGGTTACCGGCGTTTCAACCGTTAACGATTACTATTAATAACTTTGTGTTGTCGGTTGGTGGGGCGGAGCCATTTAATGTGAACACATTTACGTTTCCTGCGTTGATAACGGATACCAATGGWGAGGCTTTRTTAAAAGTGGGRGCAACCTTAAATACAACCGGCAGTGGTACCGAGTATGCAGATGCCACCTATACCGGATCGATAAATATTACGGTTTCGTTTTAGTTGAAAATTTTGAAACATTTATTTCATGAATTATCGTTTAAATTTCATATTGGAGAAAAGTAATGCAGAAAAAAATGGCCCATAATCGGTTTATGTTGTTGGTGAAGTGTTTAATTTGTTGTGGCAGTTTATTTGCCATACAAGTCCAAGCAAGTTTGATGATAACACCTACCCGCGTTGTTCTGGATGAGAAAAATCGTACTGCAGAGGTGACATTACTTAATACCACCACGACCACCAAGGTGTATCGTATTCAATGGGTGGAGATGCGTCAGACGGAAATGGGGGGGTATAAAAAAATCGAAGCTCCAACTGCCAGTGATTTCATTGCTAGCGATATGATCCGTCATAGTCCTCGTAAGGTCACGATAAAACCCCGAGAATATCAGCGTATTAAATTAAGCCTTCGATTACCTAAGGGATTGCCCGATGGGGAGTACCGGTCGCACTTAAAGATGAAAGTGACCGACACTGGCGTCACCGCTGATGATATCCCTTTTGATGGTGAGGGGGCGAAGTTACGACTGATACCCAAGTTATCTTTCACGATACCTGTGGTAGTACGCAAAGGTGTTATTGATACGTCAACAGATATTGAAAGCGTTAGGCTTGAAGTTCAGGGTGCAAAAGGGCCGGAGTTGAAAGTGGACGTTGTCCATAAAGGAGAGTTCAGTAGTTTTGGTAACCTGATTGCTTATATGAAAGCTAACAATCGTAGTGAGGTGGTCAAAATAGGTGAAACGCATAATATTGCTCTGTTTCGAGAAACAAAACTGCGCAAAGTGACCATTCCTTTGCAGATCAATAGTGTGCCTTCGGGAGCGGTTGTTCAGGTGGTTTATGAGGGCGATGATGAATTCGAAGGACAGCAGTTAGGTACCGCAGCATTTACTTACGTACCTTAGTCGATTGTTGAATATGAATTGAAAAAATTGAGTGTAATTGAGTGTAATTGAGTGTATTTGAGATAGAGGTTGTAGCTATGAAGAATTTAACGGCAAAATTGAGTGGTGTTACTATAGGTCTGATGATGGTGGGGGCTGTGCATGCGGATCAATTTGACGCTACCGCTACCGTGTCCAGTGCAATTACCTTGGTGGAGACAACGGCCCTGGATTTGGGTACGTTGTTTATGCCGGATTCAAATTGTAGTGGCACGGGCTCGTTTATGACGGTACCAACGGACGGCTCTTCTGTGCTGATTACCGGTGGTACGGGTAACTGTGCCGGAGATGATATCGTGAGTTTGGCGGCGGGTACTGCTGGGTTGATTACGATAACGGGGGCGGCAGCTTTTGGAACGGTTACCGTGGATTCTAGTACCGCGCCATTGGATTTGGTGCATTTTACGCTTAACGGAACGTTACCTGTTATCGTATTTACAACGTTAACCACATTGCCTACGGATGGCAATACCGTGACGTTAGACGCCAATGGTGACGGTGGTATTGTTGTCGGTGGTGTGTTTACCGCAGAAGTTAGTAACGCAAACGGTTATCAAGATGGTCTTTATACCGGCAATTATGACATTGATGTCTCTTACTGATCGGTAACTGTCGTTAGATAAACAATTTCACTCTATAGGCAAGGCTCAAATCTACCTCCCTTGCCTGTGAAAAACGCTTAATATGGTTTGTTAACCAGTGTCGCATCCTGTCTCAGCAGTAGTGCTGCTCCCTCTTTTATAACATAAATAAACCCATCTTTGGTTTTGCAGGCTTGCGTGTGCAGACCTTGGTTTTGCAGGTTCTGCGTTATCTGTTTGATTATTAAGGTGTTATTGATGCTTGTGGGTTTTCTGTAGGCTTTTACAACGCTAGTTGGCGTTGCTGCTGGGAGTCTCTGTTATATAGTTTGATTATAACGGAGAGTCTTGTCTGTGTTTGGCGTCAAGCAACGCACTGTTTTTGTATGGCTAATTCGCTCTATTCCAAAATAAAACGTTTTTTTTAAAGAAAAACCTAAAGGAATTTAGCGAGGCGTCGATAAAGTTTATGTTAGGCACATTTGACTCTTTAAATAAATTGTTCAGGTGCGGCTATTGGAGGTGGACTGATATTCCCGTCGTCAGATGGAAGTTGGTCTTTATAATGTTTTAGGAGGCTTTTCCTGTGAAAAATGTAACTAAAAAATTAAGTGGTGTTACTTTAGGTTTGATGATGGTAGGTGTTGTTCATGCTGATACGTTTAACGTGACGGCAACAGTATCCAGTACTATAGCGCTAGTAGAAACTACTGCACTGGATTTGGGTACTTTATTTATGCCAGATGCTACCTGTACTGGTACGGGTTCGGTTCTCACCATTCAAACTGATGGTACCGCAGCATCTATTGCTGCTGGTGGTGGTGCTTGTTCTACCGATAATATCGTAAGTTTGGCCCCAGACACCCCAGGGATAATTACTGTAACTGGTGCTGCGCCGTTTGGTACCGTTACTATAACGTCTGGTGTTACTACGACAGACTTGGTTCATTCTAGTAATAACCCAGCGTTGCCGGTAATCGAACATACTTCTTCGCTTACCTTGCCAGCGAACGCCGCTACCTTGACGTTAGATGCGAACGGTGATGGCGATATCATTGTCGGAGGAACATTTTCTGCTGAAGATAATGCTGCTGCAGCTTACGCCGATGGTGTCTATACCGGTACTTATGACATCGATGTATCGTACTAAGCGCCTAGATATTGCTGCATAACACGCTTCACTATATAGGCAAGGTCCTCCTCATCCTCCCTTGCCCGTGAAGAGAAGCCGGCGTCGTTTTACGATGGCTGTGCATGGCAATATCAAGGTAGTACGAGATAGATAGTTTTGCTGGAATTCGAGCCTTGCGGGTTCGTGGTTTAGATTGATGGCCCGCTTTCGAATGATCGCTAGAGACTGTTTTGACGAAGTGTTATAGAGACTATGTTGGAAATGTGACAGTGGCGTGATGTGTTAATGACCTGATGTGTTAATACAGTATCGTTAAGGTACAGGTTGAGTGGGGTTGTTAGATGGCTCCAAATAGTCGACTTGTGTAGACACAGTGTTAGCGTGACAAAAGATTACCCAGTGGATATGCAAAAGGAACCAAGCATAATCCCGGTTACGGTTTTTGTCCGTAGTATGTTGGTAGTAGTTTGACAGCGGTTTCCCGGTTTCATATGGATGGTGTAAGGGGGTGACCAAGTAAGACGTAACGTAATAGGGCGGGCCGCCTTAGCGTATGGTCTTATTTAAACGTCTAAATTCTTCGCAGCCTGGCTGGAATTTATTCTCACAAGCTCGTCCAAAAAGTTTCTTGGCTTTCTTCATATCTTGGATTACACCTTCCCCTGCCACGTAGTTTTTTCCTAGGTTGTATTGTGCTTGGGCAAAATCTTGTTCGGCCGCTTTAAAATACCACTTTACCGCCTCGTAGTGGTCCTGCTTAACTGCTTGACCATGCATATACTTGTTGCCCAAATTGTACTGAGACTGGGCAAAACCTTGTTCGGCGGCTTTCTGATACCAGGAAACGGCGGCAAAATGATCTTGATCAAGCCCTTGTCCTTGGTCATACATCACCCCAAGGCTATGTTGGGCTTGGGCGTTACCTTGTTCGGCGGCACGTCGAAACCAAATAATCGCATCTTCAAAATCTTTACTGACACCGTGGCCTTGTACATATTTTCGGCCTAGGCTGTATTGGGCCTCGGCGACACCTTGTTTGGTGGCTTTTTTGTACCACTTTACCGCCTTGTCGGCATCGTGTTTGACGCCGTGGCCGAGGTCGTATTTTTTTCCGATGGTATATTGGGCTTCCGCTAACCCCTGTTCGGCGGCCTTTCGATACCAATTGGCGGCTTCAAAGCTGTCCATGGTGACTCCATGGCCATTTTCGTATTTTTTTCCAAGACTGTATTGTGCTTCGGCTAACCCTTGGTCGGCGGCTTTTTGGTACCAGGCAACGGCTTTTTCAAAGTCCTGCCTGACGCCTTGGCCTTGGTCATATTTTCTTCCAATGCTGTATTGTGCTTGAATAAAGCCTTGCTCTGCGGCTTTTTCGAACCATTCGGCGGCATCGAAATAATCTTGCTGTGTGCCCTCGCCAAGGTCGAATTTTCTGCCAAGGCTATATTGTGCCTCTGGCATCCCTTGTTCGGCGGCGAGTCGAAACCATTTTACGGCTTCAAAGAAGTTCTGTTCTACGCCTTCGCCTTTGTTATACAGGGCACCCAGGCTAAATTGGGCGTAATCAAAGCCTTCTTTTGCCAGCGGCATCCATTCTGCAAGGGCGCAGGCGTATTCGCCTTCTTTATGGCAATCCAGCCCGGTCTCGTAGTCCTCGGCGTGGGATAGGGGTGAAATAATGAGTAATATCCAAGCGTACTTTTTCATTTGAACTGTTCCTGCCGGGGTTGCAGTGGGGTATCGGATGCATCATTTCGGCGTGCGAAATATTGACGGTTAGGATATATTAAGCAAGAGCTGTACCACTGTTCGCTTATATGTCCTAGGGGTTAATAATCCATTTTGACAGAAAACATAACAAATCGTTCTGCCAAGGAATTTCTGGTATTGATCGGTGGTGGTTCACCGGGAGGGATAGGAATATAAAACTCTTCATCCAAGATATTGTCCAAATAAACCGCAAACTCCCATCCTTGTAGTTGTTTGGGTTGRTARCGAATATTGGCSGATASYCGRTGAGTTGCCTTAGATTTWGGGTTTAATACCGCRGGYTGAGGAATGTTGTGATCGTTTTCCTGGTATTTGGCCAGGTAGCTATCAAACACCCCAACGGACCAGTCACCTGCGGTATATCCAATGCCGAGCTTAATGATGTGACGAGGTTGTAAGGTGAAGTCCTTAAGGTTATTGCCGTCTTCGTTGTTTTGAGCCGTAAAGCTACCGGTAAAATACCAATGGCCTATTTTATATTTACTCTCTAGTTCTATGCCTTGAATGACCAATTCACCTTTATTGGCAAAGACAAAGGAGGTAGCGCCGGTGGGTGATCGAACGATCAGGTCTTTTTGTTCGTTGCGAAATACCGTTGCCGTGTATGAGAGCTCTGTATCAGAATAGAAATATTGTAGATCCCAGGTAGTAACCAGTTCTGGCTTAAGGTTTTTGTCTCCCTTCAGGGTTAGGTTGGGTATGCTAACGTTGATCTCGCGTTCTACCACGTAAGGGGATCTGAATGCCTGTCCGTACAATAATTTCACCCCGCTGTTATCGTTGAGGTGATGGATGACACCCATTCGAGGGACGAATTTGCTGGGGTTTTCTTTGGGTTTGTTAAGCTGCCCGCCTAAGATGAATTTTGTGTCGTCGATTTTGATCTCATATTGCCCATATAGCCCCATTAAGTAATTGCTCCAATCGGGTACGATGACCAAGGGAGGCGGAGTTCTGCCTGAGAAATGGTCAATGGTGGCACCGACAAGCAGGCTGCTGTGGTCATTCAATTCTGCTCTGGAGCTGACCTCAAATCTCGAGTCGTCTGTTTCATAGTTGATAGTTAAGAGTTGCCCGGGAGTTGGGCTTGCTACCTTGTGTTTTGTCCTACCGCCAACATGGGATAAATGGGTTGTTAACATCCACCGATCACTTAAGGGGAGCATGTAGGCCAAATCTAGCATGTATTTTTCGTTGTCTGTTCTGCCGGCTTCAGGCAAGTCGGCGGACCCTCTAATGGTAAATTGCTCTGCTTCTCCCAAAAATAGGCTAGCGCTAAAGCCGTGTTTTTTTAATGTCGCAATTATGCCTGGAGATTGACTGTAAGCATGATCTTTGAATGTGTCGCCAGCACTATCTTTGCTAGTAAAGGGCCAGCCGTCGGTTTGACTAAAACGTAATGCGCTGGTCCAGAACCATTCATTTATTTCGCCAGTGAATTCTATGGCTACCTTCTTAGTGTTGAAACTGCCGGTACCAACCGTGACGCTGTCTGTCAGCTCATGGGAAGTTTGCGTGATAATATTCACTACGCCGGCAAAGGCATTGGTGCCATATAATACCGAGCCAGGACCACGAATAACTTCGAGTTGGTGGATGATATTGAGCGGGATGCTTAATATCATGGCTTCATTCCAAATGCCACCCGTATAACTTTCTCGATTTAACGGTACGCCGTCCAATAGAAATAACACATGGTTGTTGTTGGTGCTGATCTGGTCGGCGCGGATGGTGACGACATTGCGACCGTTGATCAGTGATGCAAATTCTTCTAAACCTGGCATGCGAGATAATACTTCACCGAGGTCGCGACCGCCAAAGAGGGCGATTTCTTCTTTGGAAAAGGTGGTGATGACAGCGGGTGTTTCATTTAATGGTTGGGCGAATTTTGATGGGGTGGTGACTTTTATATCAAGTAGATCGCTAAGGGACATGTCAAACAGTGTTTGCTCTATCTCATGGAATGCCGCAGCGGGAGATATTAAAAGGTAGCTAGTTAGGAAAATGCAAAGCTGTAGTTTTTTTTGTAGGCCTTTGCGCAGGTTGTCTCTGTGATTTTGCTGTGGGATTTTATGCTCAGTCATCAGATTTTATTCCGTAATGGTGCTGATAGGAGCTGCGCTCTAGCCAATGATAAGGTGTCGATAGGCTATCCTAATATAATAGTACAGAGGGGTTAGGTGTTCGAAGGTAGGAATAGTAATAAGAGCCAAACTAAAAGTTATTACTCGATGAGCTTTATTATATTCTTTGGTTCTGTTGGTTTTGCTTGTTAGTTATTAATATCATTAAAATACGCAACAGTTCGATAGATAGTGGTCAATACTTAGTTTATTCGATGGTTTAATCTTGTACGTACTCCGCTCGCGTTAGGCGGTTTGTTTTTATAAATAGCTTGAGAGCTAATATTAATGAAGGAAGAGCATAATAGGCGAAGAAATGATTCAGGGCTGTTTCGTTATGTGGATCGGTTTACCCAAAATATAACTATCAGCACAAAGATCATTGCTGGCTTTGCACTACCCATTGTGTTGATGGTGATTGTTTCAACGGTGGTTTATTTTAGTACTAACTCCTTGGTTGATACCGCAAAATGGGTTCAACATACTCAAAAAGTTATCACTAAGGGGCATTTGTTGGAAAAGCTCATTGTCGACATGGAGAGCGGAGAGCGTGGGTTTCTAATTACCGGCAAGGACAATTTTTTGGAGCCATTTGTTGCTTCCGAAAAACAATGGGATGTTGAGATCGAGAAATTAAAAGAGTTGGTTAAGGATGACCCACAACAAGTGCATAATCTTGAAGAAATCGATCGGAAAGCTAAGGATTGGTTGAAGCTGGCTGCAGAACCTGAAATAGCCGAGCGCAGAAAGGTGAAATTGGACTCCATAAGTTTGGATCATATTGAAATAATTTTGCAAGATAAAACGGGCAAGAAAATTCTCGATGAAATTCGGATAACGATCAGTGAACTCAATGAACTGTTTGTAGTGGCTGAAAACCAACAGGCTGCTAATTTATTGGTGTCAATACTGACGGATATAGTTGACCAAGAAACCGGTGAGCTTGGTTTTCTTATATCTGGAGATGAGGATTTTTTGGAGCCATATTATCGAGGCCAGGAAGGTTTTAAATACCATGTTGGAAAACTAAAATCATTGATGCTTAATTCGCCGCCTAGAAACGAGGTTGAGAAGCTGATTGCGGATACTGAACGCTTGTCCGCAAGATGGCTTAATGAGGCTGCTCAGCCGGAGATTGAGATTCGTCGAGCGCAAGTTCATAAAGCCGAAGCCGAAGCCGAAGCCGAAAAATTTTATCAAATGGAAAAAATTATTGCTAGAGGTAAAGGTAAAAATATACTCGATGAATTAAGAATTACTCTCGATTATCTGAATAATATTTATCGAAATTCTGAGAATGAAAGTGCGCAGATTATTGTTTTGTCAATAGCTAAGTCGATGGTTGACCAGGATTCAGGTCAGCGTGGGTTTTTAATAACCGGCGAGGAACAATTTTTAACCCCATTTAAGCAAGGTTTAATCGACTTTAACAAAAACATAAACTCGTTAAAAGACATCGCTAAATATGCCTACGACCAACAAGACGTGCTAGAAAAAATTGAGCATATCGAATTCCTATTAGACGATTGGCAGGAAAAAGCGGCAAGGTCTGAAATTGAGACGAGAAGAGAAATTAACAAATCTGGACTTTCACCCTTAGAAGTTCTGAATAATTTTGTTGAAAAAGCATTTTCTTTTGAAAGTACTGGGAATAGGCGTGAGCTGATAGAAAAAATAAAACAAAGATTTATAATCTGGAATTTGCCCGATGGCGTTAACATTATTCTTGATATAGATAGAAGCTTTAAGGATCAGAATTCTCGATTTCTTCAGTTTATGATTAGTGGGAAAGAAGAGCAGAAGGTTGCGTTAAATCAATCTAGAGATGAATTCATATCTTTGTTTATCCAGCTGACAAACTTTGTCAGCAAATTTTATTCGGGGGATGATCTCACCGGGATAAAAAAAGATATAGACGATCTACGCTCTAATTTTACCAATTGGTATCGGTCGGAAGTTGATCCAGCGATTAATGCGGCAGATCATGTGATTCAAAGCAGATTGTCTACGCTTTCACACATACAGCATGTGTTTAAGAAAGGAACGGGTAAGACAATTATCGATGAGGCCAGGCTGCAGCTAGAGGAAATAAACGGCGATTTTATCAAGGCTAGAAACACTAAGGGTTCAAATTTAGTATTGCAGATTGGAAAGAATCTGATTGACCAAGAAACGGGACAGAGAGGTTTTATTATTTCTGGCGATGAATCCTTTCTTGAACCTTATCATCGAGGCAATAAAAACTTGCGCAGGTCGCTAGCAGAACTTGTTAATATTGCGGACCAGGCTTTTAATGTTGATGCTACCCTTGAGCAGATAGCAACGATTGAAACTGAGATTGATCGATGGCTGTTGACTGCTGCAGAACCAGAAATATTGTTGCGGCAACAGATATCCGCGGGCCAAGAAAATTTTCTTACTTTGGAAGCGGTCATCGCTGGAGGGCTTGGAAAAGACATTTTGGACAATATTCGATATATTCAGGATGGTCTTAATCAGGTGTTTGTCAGAGCAAAAAATAAGTCGGCCCAGCGCCTTATCATAGCCCTCTCAAAAGATATTGTCGATATGGAAACCGGCCAAAGAGGATACCTTATTACCGGTAAAAATGAGTTTCTACAGCCGTATGAGCGGGGGAAACGCAGTGTTATAAGGCATTTTTCTGAAATTAGAGCGCTTGTTTCTGCAGGTTATGACACGGGAGAAATGCTCGCGAAGATAGAAAGACTGAGAAAAACAGCCGATCAATGGAATGTCCAAGCAGGTGAACCAGAAATTGCTTTGCGAAGAAAGCTTAGCCTGGCGGGCTCATCAATGCGTGATGTTACTCGATTGATAGAGAATGAAACCGGAAAAAACATCATTGATGGTATTCGAGATCATATCAAACACTTTATTAATATTGAAAATAAATTAATCGGCGAAAGATCGGCACAAGCAGAATCTGCCGCAACCACAACACTTTTTCAGACAGTGTTTGGTACCTTGGTCTCCGTATTTATTGCCTTTGTTGTCGCAACATATTTAGTAAGAGTAATTTTGGATTCTTTACGGCAATTGAGTGATGCTACAGAACGGGTTGCTGCTGGTGACCTTACGGTAGAGATAAATATCGTAAGTAACGATCAAATAGGGGCGCTTGCAACCTCGTTTAATGCCATGACTGGGCAGCTGGCAACCACTAGAGACGCGATGGATGCATCAAAAAAGAATCTCGAGCTGCAGACCGCTCTGCTAGAGAAGCAGAAAAATGAAATGATTGTACAAAACGAAGACCTGCTTAATGCGCAGGAAAAATTACAAGATTACGCTCAAGAGATCGAACTTGCCAGCAGTTACAAATCAGACTTTATGGCCACCATGAGTCATGAAATCCGTACACCCATGAACGGTGTAATCGGTATGCTTGGGTTGCTTATGAAAACAGATATGACAGCTGATCAAACAAAAAAGGCCACTATGGCTAGATCTAGTGCGCAATCATTACTTACTATCATTAATGATATTCTCGATTTTTCAAAAATAGATTCTGGCAAGATGGAGCTAGAAGCGATAGATTTTAATTTGCGCGATTTGTTGGGGGACTTTTCTGAAGCCATGGCGGTTAGATCGCAAGAAAAAGGCTTGGAGATTGTTCTTGATGTGATTGGGATTGAGCATTCGATGGTGAAAGGGGATCCTGGTCGAATTCGCCAAATATTAACCAATCTTGTGGGCAACGCGCTTAAGTTTACTGAAGTGGGAGAGATAACGATACGTGCAAGCTTACTGGCCAGGGAGGGGCAGTCGATGGTACTTTGTTGTGCGGTGCAGGATACGGGTATTGGCATTCCCGCCGACCAACAAGAGCATATGTTTGAAGCCTTTCGCCAATATGACTCCTCTACTACGCGGCAATATGGCGGGACGGGGTTGGGGTTGTCTATCGTAAGAAAATTATGTGAGTTAATGGGGGGTGATATCACTGTCAGTACCCCTGCTGGAGGGGGGAGTTGTTTCGAATTTGTGGTAAACCTACAGGTTAGCGAGCTGTCCAGGGAGGTTATACCTCAGGTTAATATGAAAGCGCTAGAGCTACTGGTGGTAGATAGCAATGCTAGCAATCGATCCGTATTATGTCAGCAACTCCAGCATTGGGGAGCGAAGACATTGGGCCTGAGCGATGGGCCGGCAGTGCTATCGTTGTTAAATGTACGCGACGAAAATCGCACGCGCTTGTTTGATGTCGTGTTTATTGATGCGGATCTTCCTGGCATGGATGGTGCTCAACTCGCCGAGGAATTAAAATCAAATCCTATTTATAGCCAGATGAAATTAGTCATGATGACATCGATGGTTCATCAAGGAGATGCTGCGTATTTATCTCAGTTAGGCTTTAGTGCATATTTTCCTAAGCCTGCGACAACGTCAGATTTGTTTGATGCACTTGCCGTTGTTGTTGAGGATGCTGCAGTTTTACAGAAAACCTCTTCGTTAATGATAGAGGGTGATAACAGGCCAGAGCAGGAACACAGATCCCCCCCCGCGACTGGGGCAGAGGTTCCAAGTTGGCCAACTAATACACGACTATTGCTGGCAGAAGATAACCAGATAAATCAAGAAGTGGTAAAAGGAATATTAGAGGATGTTGGTTTGCTAGTTGACATTGTTTCTGATGGTAAGGAAGCACTAAAAGCCTTAATCAAAGCAGGAGATGATAATCCCTATACCTTGATTTTGATGGATTGCCAGATGCCGGTGATGGATGGTTATGAGACAACGCGCAATATTCGCCTTGGTGCTGCGACTCGTCGATATAAGGCGATACCGATTATAGCGTTAACAGCAAATGCGATGACCGGTGACAAAGAGAGGTGCCTAAGTGAGGGTATGAGTGATTACTTAAGTAAACCGGTTGAACCTGATGAGCTTGAGCGTGTTTTAAGGCGATGGCTTGCAGCGGGAAGTGGGCCGGAGACGGCTGATATAAGAAATCAGTCGGTTTAATGTTGTTATCCTGTGGAAATGAGTGCTTGGATTTAACGATACCATATAAGAATCATTGATCAGTATTTTTGATGTAATTTTTCAGTAAATACTACTTTTATAAATTCCAAGAAGGCGCTGAGTTTCGGAGTCTTACTTTTATGCGTAGGATAGAGCGCATAGATATCGATATCAGGCATTCCCCATGCGGGTAATACTTCTACTAATTGTTTTTTATGGATCGCATCGTCACACATATAATCCGGTAAGATAGCAATGCCTAACCCATCTATGACAGTCTGTTGTAAGATTAAAAAATCTTGCACGACTAATCTAGGGCTTATGGTTAATTCAGATGTTTTGTTGTTTGATTCTAACAGCCATTTATAGTCTTGATGAACAGTGTCCATAATCAGGCAATCACACTGGAGTAAATCTTCTGGTTTTTTTATCGGATTTTGTTTTTTCAAGTATTGTGGGCTGGCATATATTTTCCGTTTAGCGGTGCCCAAATATTTCCCGATTAATTGCGAATCCTCTAGTTGTCCAACCCGAATCACTAAGTCATAACCTTCTTCAATCAAATCTACCCGGCGATTGACCAGATTGAGTTGTAAGTTTATCTCTGGGTATTCAGCCATAAAGCGGGAGAGGGTAGATTTTAGTACCTGTTGACCAATGGTGACGGAGGCTCCGATACGCAGTAGTCCCTTAGGGGTTGATAATAGCTCTGAAAGGCCAGATTCCGCGAGTTCTATTTCACTTTGGATGCGTTTGCAGTGGGTTAAATAGATTTTCCCCGCTTCGGTTAAATGTTGTGAGCGAGTGGAGCGTTCTAATAACCTGACATTAAGCTGTTTCTCTAGGCGAGACACTTTGCGACTGATATTGGCTTTGGGTATGCCAAGTCGCTCCGCCGCTAGGGTGAAGCTTTGAGCCTCAACCACCGCAACGAATACCATCATGTCATTTAGGTCATGTAGTTCAGACATATAGTTCAGGCATGTAGTTCAGGCATGTAGTTCAGACATTATGTAGTTCAGACATGGTTTTTACTGTGCCATTATTGTTGTTAAAATTGATATTATGAGTTTAAATTATAGCTATATATCAAACAGTGTCCAGAGCCTAGAATGATCTTACATTTTAGGAAAAACGTTGGAGACAGGTTATGCAGGTGTTATCAAAAAAATCTTTAAACAAGGGCGGTTTTGCAGGGTTACGTGAGGTACGCGTCGTTACTGACAGTAAGATAGCTGGGGCTAACAAAGACCCAAAAACCAGTCAAGGCTTGGGCAACTTTGTTTATCTGGCGGATGCTAATTTTAATCCCTTGGGTGAAACCGGTATGCATCCTCACAAAGAAATTGATGTGATTTCAGTAATGATTGATGGCCGAGTAGCCCACAAAGGCTCGCTGGAACACGGTCAGGAATTAAAGGCCGGTGAAGTTCAGGTGCAGCGAGCGGGTGGAGAGGGTTTTTCCCATAACGAAGTAAATCCCGATAACAGCGAAAATCGGATGATTCAATTGTGGGTATTGCCAGAAACTGAAGGTGAGTGTGCCGCCTATAAGATGTATCAGCCACAGGCTAGCGGTGTGACGCGTATCTATGGGGGTAATGAGCAACAAGCAGAGACATTTGCGAGCCAGACGGTGATTGAGATTGTGAATCTAGCGGCGGGTGACTCTGTTGCATTTGAAAACGAGCAATTGAGTTATGTCACCTCAGGATTGGCGCAGTTTATCGAAGGTGAGCAAAAGGAGTCGGTCACCGATGGTGATCTGGTTCGAAGTGAAAGCGTAACAATTCAAGCTAAGAGTGATGTTTCTATCATTGTAATTAGCCAACCGCATTGATACTGGCCATTACCCTTTACGCTATTGGAGGCAATATGAAACAAGAGGATAGCCCTGTGCCTAAACGGCCCAATCGACACCTTATGGCTTTAGTGACATTTGTGGCATTGGTTCCCTTGGTGTACTTTATTCCAGAGTTTGTGGGTCAATTTTTGCCAGAGGGTAAGTTCTTAAATGTGGTGGTGGCTGTGGGCATCATTGTGCCAATAATTTCTTATGGGGTGATGCCCTTGGCGGCGAAATATTTAAGTCGTTAGTTCTGTAACTGGATTGACGGATAAGGCTATTGTTTGCCAGTTTCTGGAATAAACTGATAGGGTAAAAAATCCCGTTCATTCTCATTAATACGGATGGCTTTTCCAATGGGAGGGAAGGCCCGTTGCGGGCAATTGGTTCGCTCGCAAACGCGACAGCTAACGCCAATGGGTACCGCAGCATTTCGATCTTCTAAGTCAAAACCCACGGAGTAGACTAGATTAGGTGCATGATGAATTTCACAGCCGAGGCCAACGGCAAAGGTTTTTTGCGGCATTAAGTACCCACCTTCGGTGCGGGTGACGGTTCTGGCTAAGCAAAAATAACGTTTTCCGTCGGGCATTTCTGCTACCTGACGCAATATTTTTCCAGGTGTGGCAAAGGCCTCGTGCACATTCCATAACGGGCAGGCGCCACCGACTTGGGCAAAGTGAAAACCGGATGCGCTTTGGCGTTTGGAAATGTTTCCTGCCATGTCAACTCGGACGAAATAAAATGGGATGCCTTTTTTATTGGGTCTTTGCAGGGTGCTTAAGCGGTGGCAGACTTGTTCGAAGCTAACGTTGAAGTGGATTTGTAAGCGTTCAATATCGTATTTTTCCGCTTGCGCCCGTTCTAAGAATTGCTCGTAAGGCATCAATAGCGCGCCCGCATAATAGTTGGCAAGGCCTACACGGCAAACCGCGGCTGACTGTGGAGTGCTTAGATTGCCATCGGCGATGATACTGTCTAGCAATGCCCCTTGTTCCAGTAAGCATATTTGATGGGCGAGCTGAAATACCCGTTGTTTATGAGAGAGTAGTTTGGATAGGGTTAGAATTCTACGGGAGGCATTGTAGGTTCGTAGTCCTTGGTTATCGCCCAGCAAATCCACCCGAATGTCGTGGCTGCGTTCGAGGTGTTGCACTAATTGTGCCTCACCTTCACCGAGCGATAATCCTTCTTTGTTAAATAAGACTTCGGCGGCTTTGTCTAGATCGTCAAAGTAGTTGTTCTTGTAATAGAAAAAATCCCGTACTTCTTCGTAAGGAAACTGTTGGCCCTCAACCGCTCTTACTGCTTCATCGCCGGCAATTTCATGGGCCAAATCAGCATAGTTATGTTTGGTCTGTGAGTAGGCGCGGTAAAGGCTTAAGAAATGTTTGGCAAATTCCGGGGATGAGGATACTGCGTCACGCAAATCTCTAATGTCGATGCTTTCTCGAGGGCTCTTGCTGGTTTGGTTGCGTTCACGATGGAATAAGGGGTCATCTAAGCAATTGAGCACCTCTGATGCTAGGCGGTCATCTTCGTGCTCGGAAAAGGTGTTCAAGTCGATATTGTACGTTGTGCTGAGTTTGAGCAGCACCGACACCGTCAATGGTCGCTGGTTGTTTTCGATCTGATTGAGATAGCTAGGAGACAGTTCTAAGCTAATGGCCATCGCCGCTTGGGTGAGGGCGAGATCTTCTCTGAAACGGCGTAATTTGCCGCCAAGAAAGGTCTTGCGAGTGCGTTTGCTGGCAGTGGATGTCGGTTTTTGATTAATCATGGAGGTATACATTATTAACGGGTAAGTGGCGATTGATTGCTGCTTGGTATTTGCAAGATTTGCAACATTGCAAAAATATTTGTGAATATCTTTGCACGCAAGCACGTATGTGGCAAGGGTTTGTTGAAGTTTTAGCAAAAATGCAAATAATTGGAGTCATTAACCAATGTACTATAATTATGCAATGCGGCTAAACGTAAGTGCCCATTGCAGGCTCCTATCATTGAAATAAGGTGTTGTCATGGCTGAATTTAACGTCCCTTTGCGTAGTATTCATTTCACCCTGTTTGAGGTCTTTGAGGCTCACAAAATGTGGCAAGGCATCCCAAAACTTGCCGAAGTGGCGGATAGGGAGACTGCCGTAGCCATGTTAGAAGAAGCCGCCAAATTGGCAGAGCAGGAGATTGCGCCGTTAAACCGTTCCGGCGATGAAGAGGGTGCGCATTGGGATAACGGTGAGGTAACCACTCCTGCAGGTTTTAAAGAGGCCTTCACCGCGTATGCTGAAGGTGGTTGGGTTGGCCTCACCGGTAATGCTGAGTATGGTGGTTTTGGTATGCCGAAAGCGTTAGGGGCGCAGATTGATGAGATGTTATATGCCGCCAACAGTTCTTTTGCGCTTTATCCTAATTTGAGTACCGGTTCCACCGTGGCAATCGATGCCCATGCCAGTGAAACATTGAAGGCACTTTATCTGCCAAAGATCTACTCTGGAGAGTGGTGTGGCAGCATGTGTTTAACGGAACCTCATGCGGGTACCGACCTCGGCCTTATTCGGACCAAAGCAGAACCAATCGATGCGGAAGGTCAGTATCTGATTACCGGTACCAAGATTTTTATTACCGCAGGGGAGCATGATCTTGCCAGTAATATTGCGCACCTAGTACTGGCGCGGGTATCCGATGCACCCAAGGGGGCCAAAGGTATTTCCTTGTTTATTGTGCCTAAGATTAATGTGGATGAGAGCGGTAATTTGCTTGAGCCTAATAATGTAACTTGTGGTTCAATCGAACACAAAATGGGTATTAAGGCGTCTGCTACCTGTGTGATGAACTTTGATGAGGCAAAAGGTTACCTTGTTGGTGAGCTTAACAAAGGCTTAGCTTACATGTTCACGATGATGAACTACGAGCGACTTTCTATTGGTATACAGGGATTAGGTTGTGGTGATAGCTCCTTGCAAAGTGCTATTGCATACGCAAAAGATCGTCGACAAGGGCGTTCGGTGACAGGAACGGAAGAGCCAGCAGCTTATGCCGATACCCTGTTAGTGCACGCAGATGTGCGACGCATGTTGTTAACGATGAAATCATTAACGGAAGCCGGCCGGGCGTTTTCAACTTATGTTGCAATGCAATTGGATGCGGCAAAGTTTTCTCAAGATCCAGAGGAGAAAGCGCGTGCAGCAAGTTATGTAGCGCTATTGACGCCGGTAGCCAAAGCGTTTTTGACGGATATGGGGTTTGATGTGACTGTTTTGGGGCAGCAGGTGTTTGGTGGGCACGGCTATATTCGTGAATGGGGGCAGGAGCAATTGGTGCGTGACGCGCGTATCGCTCAGATTTACGAAGGAACCAATGGCATTCAGGCGCATGATTTATTAGGTCGAAAAGTGGTGTTTGATAAGGCGGAAACTCTTGGTGTGCTTACGCGTGAAATTGTGGAGTTTGTCGATGGCATTAATAGTGTGTTGCTTGCGCCTTATTGTTCGCAGTTGCTCGCCACGCTAGACAGGTTTTCAATGTTATCCGATGAGTTGATAGTGAAAATTGTTGATAATCCGAAAGAGCTAGGTGCCGCAGCGGTGGAATATCTTCATCTATTTGGTTATGTCATGTCTGCGTATATGTGGCTCAAGATGTCGGTAGTTGCGGAACAGAAATTGGCTGAGGATGATGGTTTCTACCAATCTAAGCTTGATACTGCCAAGTTCTATTTCGATCGAGTATTTCCACGAACGGAAAGTTTATTTGAGACCATAAGGTCAGGTTCTGCCGCCATGGATGTGGATACCGATTGGTTGTAGGGGCACGCACCCAAGACTTGTAGTTAGTGTTTTAAGAGGAGCAGCAGAAGCAAAGGTTAATCTTGGGCTTCTGTTTCAGGCTCTGTCCTCGCATTGTTTGTGTCTGTTGCCTCAACAAGGTCTCCATATTCCACTACGTTGCCGGAAGCATCGAGTATTTCAAAGAAACTCTGAGTTCTGTAGAGGTCGTAATCGATGGATTGGCTAGCGAGACGGTTTTGATTGGTATTCATAATAACATCCTTGTTTTTTGTCGCGGGTAATCTTCCTTGAGTACGGAATGTACTTTATCAATATTCTGATTTGCTGCAATAGGGTGTTGTGCAGCTATTTGCACACCGGTAAAGGGCGTGTTTGTATTCGTGTTTATTATCAATAGGTTAATAATTTGGCTTGGCGTGTTTAGGGCGTATTTCGAGCAATTGGATTACATGAATGTGAGATATGTCTTACGTTGATAAAGGGTGTTTGCTTTGGGTGGCAGTGCATAATTTACTCGCGACCTTAGATAGAGTTGTTATTTACTATGAGTATAAAACCCGTGGATTAGGTTGAGTTGGGGTTATATTGAATTGGATGAGTCATTAAATGTAATGTCGAAAATTCTTACAGCTCCATCGTTTCGTACCGGTGTGGTTTTTCTATCTTGTTGATTTAACAGTGCTGGCGCAAAAAATGCACATAGTTATCTTGGGTAAATAACCGCACTTCATCTCGACGCGGACATGATAGCTAGTTATTGAATGAAGTTTTATCACCTTTTCTATTAAGCAGTTTAATGTAGAAGGATTGTAATGATGAATATTCGCCGTTTAAAAAAAGCAGTCATCGCTTGCAGTATGTGTTTTGTAATCACTGGGGCAAGTGCTACAACAATTACCTATGAAGATAGCTGGGACTTCGATTCAATATCTATTGTCACTAGAGGTTCGATAGCGTTATCCGTACACGATAGTTTGCGTTTTATGAGATTTGATGAGGAGCTAGGGTCGCTTACCGGCGTTGATTTGCGGTTTACCTCAAACTGGAAGTATAGGAGTGGGGTCAGTACTAGCAGTAGTTTCTATACTGCGCGTGTTAAGGGGAGCGGAATTTCATCATTTGCGTTAAGCTTTTTTCTTTTTGATCCTGATTCTGCAGTTGCAACAATGTCAGATTCTGAATACAGCGGATGTTCTAGAAGTTCAAGTTCAAGTTCTGGCGTTTCCGGTTGTTCCCAATTCGAGAATAATGCAGGTGCCTTTAATCAAACCCTGGACTTATCCAGCATCAGTTTGGAAGCGTTTATTAACCCGGTTGGTAATGATGTACAGGTTCAGCTTACAGAGCGCTTTGATGCTTTTATAATAAGTTGTGGTGCGCAATTTTGTCGGCAATTCCATAAAAGTAATGATTGGCAGGGTACCGCTTACTTAACGTATACCTACAATGAGCCTGTTAAGCCCGTTGCTGAGTCTACTGAAGTATCTGAACCTGGCGCATTGTTTTTGATAGCTGTCGGGCTTGTGGGTCTTAGTTTTTCGCGTAGGAATAAAAGGCATCAGCTTTACTTTGGCATAAAAGTCTTACAGAGTTTGCGGTTAAGCTTATGGATGAATACGCACCTCAGGTAATTGCCCAACAAGAAAGCATTACCGTTGAAAATAATGTTTTTGATCTATTTTGGGGTGCTTGCAGCAAAGCCAGCAAACCAAATAATGCACTAAATAAATACCTTTATACGTACCCAAGCTGCAAAGCACGTGGAAGCAGGTATCAGTAGGACTGTAATCTTGCCCGCCGAAGACTTCTATCGGAAGACTATTAAGTCTACTTGACGAGAGTGTTGCCTTTTAATCTATCACCTAAACAAGCGAGGTTACTATTAGAAATAGTTACTTTTAAGATGTTGACGGCCCAGAGGTTATATATATGCGGGTTTTAGTAGCCAAAAGGAATTAAAAAAGGTCGTTTTTTACACTTCTTATTACAAAATCACACTAAAAACTTCGCTCTTATCTCTATAGAGAATAAAAATACTGTGATATGGTTCACATTATTAAATTATATCGTCGGAGCGTTTTATGAAATTCTTGCCTTTTGCGGCTTTAGTATCGGCCCTTTCAATATCTTCGTTCGCACAGGCGACCGAGACAATTAGCTATGTGGACGATCATAGCTCGTTGCATTTAATAGGCACGTATGTGATATCCGACTCAGACAGAAACATAGAAGGCAAAGGCATCGGTGGTTCTATTATTTATGCAGACCCAATGTCAGACAAGCTATGGTGGGAAACTCAAGTAGGTATTTATAGCCAAGATACCGGTGAGGATAATGCGACCGATTACTACCAGGGAACGCTCACGACAGGCCTACGCTACGACTTTTCCGCTATCGATCAATACACGCCATTTGTGGTCGGTGGTGTTGGATTGTCACGAAATGACGTCGTGCCCAATAGTCACGATTCAATCGACTTTACCGCGAATATTGGCGTGGGTTTATTTACGCCTAAGCTGTTTGAAAATGGCCTGAAATTACGTACAGAAATGCGTTATGTGTACGACACCTTCCACGGTGCTGGTGGCGACACGAACATCGAAAGCTCTAGAGGCAATGGTGGCTTTAGTGATTGGCACTTTTCGGTTGGCGTGGTGATTCCGTTAGGCGTATCGAAAGTCATCGTAAGGGAAAAGATTGTTTATAAAATCCAAGAAGTCGAAAAAGTCATAGAGAAAGTCATCGAACAACAACTTGCCGACACCGATGGGGACAGCGTTCCCGATGAGCGAGATCAGTGCCCTAATACATTAAAAGGTGGCAGAGTCGACGCTCAAGGCTGCTTGCTTAAAAACCAAAGTATTACACTGAACAACCTCACCTTCGAACTCAACTCTGCGACTATTGCGGCATCCTCACGACCTACTCTGGATCAACTGGTGAAATCACTCAATACTCAAACCGATTTTAACGTGTTGGTGGCAGGTCACACCGACAGTAGCGGCTCTGATCAATACAATCATAACTTATCAGAAAAGCGTGCTGCAGCCGTCGCTAATTACTTGATCAGTCAAGGCGTCGAAAAAACAAGAATTTCCCATAAAGGCTATGGCGAAAGCCAACCTATTGCCAGTAATAAAACAGTCTCTGGCCGTGCAATGAACAGAAGAGTGGAGTTTCGGGTTTCAGCCCGATAAGGAGTCCCGACTATGAAAAACACAATAAAAAAGACAATAAAACAATTAGCATTCATCGCGATAATCGGCGGCTCTTTTTTAAGCCTCTATGGCTGTGAAGCGAATGGTAGAGACCCTGTCTCTGGAGCTGACGCTGAATCTGGTCCAGGCCGTTCATTAGGGCAAACCGATACCGATGATGATGGAATTAACAACGATATCGACAACTGCGAACTTACGCCCAATGGCGATCAAGCAGATTTTGATCAAGACGGCGTAGGCGATGTTTGTGACAGTGATGCAGACGGAGACTCTATTGAAGACACACAAGACAACTGCCCGCAACTGCCAAACCCTGAGCAAACCGATCGTGATGGTGACGGACAGGGTGATGTCTGTGATTCCGATACGGATGGCGATACCAAAGCCAATGATAACGACAACTGCGCGTTAACATCAAATACGGATCAACAAGACAGTGACAACGACGGTGTTGGTGATGTTTGTGATACCGATACCGATAGTGATGGCGACGGCATAGATGATGGCGTCGATAACTGTCCCTCCCTATCCAATCCATCGCAAGCAGACAAGGACCATGATTTTGTGGGTGATGCCTGTGATAACGACGACGATGGTGACAATGTCGATGACGAGCAAGACAACTGTCAGTTTACTGTCAACCCAAGCCAGCTTGATAGCAATGATGATGGTGTGGGCGATGCCTGTTCCAGCGACGCTGATAACGATGGCGTTATTAACGATAATGACAACTGCCCAATGACACCTAATGCCGATCAATTAGACAACGATCAAGACCAAGTCGGTGATGTCTGTGACAGTGATGATGATAACGATCAACAAAATGATGCCAATGACAACTGCCCCTTCATCGCGAACCCCGCTCAAACGGATATTGATTTAGATGGAATTGGCGATGCCTGTGACAGTTTTATCGATACTGATAACGATAGCATTGATGATAGCAATGACAACTGCCCAACAGTAGCTAATCCTGATCAGTCCGATACCGACAACGACCTTGTGGGTGATGCCTGCGATACGGATGATGATAACGATAACTTCCCCGACGTAGACGATAACTGCCCGCTAATAGCCAATGATCAAACGGATAGCGACGCCGATAACATTGGCGATGCCTGTGATGACAATACCGATACAGATAACGATGGTGTAGAAAATGGTGGTGATAACTGCCCAATGGACGCCAACCCGGATCAAGCAGACGCCGACAACGATGGGTTAGGGGACGTCTGTGATACAGACGGTGACAACGATGGTATCGATGATACTACTGACAATTGTCCAACCACCGCTAACACTGACCAGGTGGACATGGATAGCGATAACGTTGGTGACGCGTGCGACAGCTTTATAGACAGTGACCAAGATGGCGTTGCTGATAGTGACGACAACTGTCCTGCAATATTCAATACCGATCAACTCGATGCAGATAATGATAATGTCGGTGATGCATGTGATTCAGACATGGATGGTGATGGCGTAAACAATATTACTGATAACTGTCCTGCTAACGCAAACGCCAACCAAACCGATAGTGACGATGATGGCGTGGGCGATGCCTGCGACAGCGACAGTGACGGCGATTCAATCAGTGATGACATTGATAACTGTTTAGGGTTGGCAAACCCTGATCAAAACGATATCGACGGTGATAACCAAGGTGACGCCTGCGATARYGATGATGATGGCGATAACGAAGATGATGCAACCGACAATTGTCCCGCCATTGCTAATGGCGATCAAACCGATACCGATAACGATGGCATAGGTGACGCTTGCGATTCGCTTACTGATAGTGATGGCGATGGCGTGGCCGATGATCAAGATAACTGTCCAGCAATAGCCAATACAGACCAAGCAGACAACGACAGCGACAACYTAGGCGACGCCTGTGATAGYGATGAYGACAATGATGGCAGRGACGATGATAACGATAATTGCCCACTCGTTGCCAACGCACAACAAACCGACACCGACACCGACGGTTTGGGTAATGCCTGTGACAACGATGACGATGGTGACAATGTCGACGACGCGCTTGATAACTGTCCATTCATCGAAAATGCCGATCAGTCCGATACCGACAACGACCTTGTGGGTGATGTATGTGATTCTGACAGCGACATCGATAATGATACTATTCAAGACAGCATCGACAACTGTATGAGCGTATCGAACACGGATCAATTAGATTTAGACGSTGACGGYATCGGTGATGCCTGTGATACCGAYCGTGACGGCGACAATGTTGCTGATGACATTGATAACTGTCCTTTAACACCCAATGCTAGCCAGCAAGACGCAGATGCAGACGGAATGGGTGATGCCTGTGATGCGTTAACGGATAGTGATAACGACGGAGTTGCCAACGATCAAGACAACTGCGTTTTTGTTCCTAATGCAGATCAAATAGATACTGATTCTGACACCTTCGGTGACGCCTGTGATAGCGATGACGATGGCGACACAGTGAATGACAACGATGATAACTGCCCAGTTATCGCTAACGCCGATCAAGTAGATAGCGACAATGATGGGCTTGGCAATGCCTGTGACGATTTTACCGATAGCGATAATGACACGGTGGCAGACATTGATGATAACTGCCCCGCGATTGCTAACCCTGATCAAATCGATAACGATAATGATAACCAGGGCGATGCCTGTGACCACGATGATGATAACGATGGCGTAATCGATGATGCCGATAATTGCCCCATGACCGCCAATCCAGATCAACTCGACAGCAATATTGATGGCGAGGGCGATGCCTGTGACTCAGATATTGATGGTGATGGCGTTAACAATGACAACGATAACTGCCCACTGGTCGCCAACGCGCAGCAAAATGACCTAGACAACGACGGCTTGGGTGACACTTGCGATGCAGATCTTGATGGCGATAACATCGGCAATACAACGGATAACTGTCCAGCCACTGCGAATAGCGCGCAAACCGACACCGATAATGACGGCATAGGCGATGCGTGTGATAGTTTACTCGACAGCGATAACGATGGCATTGCAGATGACATCGACAATTGCCCGCTCGTCAGTAATAGCAACCAAACCGATGATGATGGCGATGGGGTTGGCAATGCGTGTGATGTGGACCAGGATAATGATGGCTGGGATGACTCAGCTGACAATTGCCCGGCGATTGCCAACGCAGACCAAGCAGACTCGGATAATGATGGTGTCGGCAATGCATGTGATACGGAGTTCACCTGTGGTATTGATGGACCACAACCTTTACTAGCGACGAATGGCGCGACCGCTAAAGTAAGCTATAACGGATTGTGTACCATCTTTTCCTGTCGTGTTTCTGATAAAGAACTTGCCATCGATGCTGACGTCAATTCAGTCGCACGGATGTCTTTATTCTTGGGTATTCTCGGTGGCCTCGACCTAACGATCGACAGCAACACCGTTTTTGAGGGAAATAATCGAGTCGGTGCGGTAATTAGCATACCTGGGCGATTAATAAATCTAAATCTACTCCAGCAGATTCGACTTTCCCTTATAAAAGATGGAGAGGTTGTAGCAAGGGCCGGTAACAATAATATCCTGGGGCTAAAACTGCTTTGGGCTGGCGGTAACCAAAGTTATGTGCACGTGGATACTGATGTTGAATTCGATTCAGTGCAAGTGACCTTCAATTCATTCGTCAGTTTGATGTCAACTGTCAACGTGCATCAAATCTGCGTTGGTCCAAACTAAAAGAATGGTGTCCCCCCCTGACTTGAACAGGGGGGCGATTTTAAAGCTGATAATTCAATACCGACAAATCGTCGGTTTTAAACTTCCTTTCCTTAGCTAGTTAAACCTTAGCTTTCTTGTGACGAGAAAAACCTAAACCAGCGAGACCAAGGCCAAATCTAAATCTTCTAAGATGTGATGAGTGCTTCCAGGTGTGTTTGCATTACTGGCCGTCGTATAGGAGGTGTTGCCAACGCTGTTGATCCAAGTAACAAGAAGGCAAACTGTATACCAATCAAGCATTAGCAATGAATTCAAGAAGCTGCGATATATAGCCAATAGTTATTGTATTAAGCGCCAACACAATCGATAGGAAAGCCTGAATAAGTGTTTAAAAATGAAGCTGGGCGGAAGTTTAATTTATTTCATATCAAAAACAACAACACCGTAATTATAGAAGAATACCGTTAAAAAAATACATTTTTAAAGCCGCTACAGGCATTGTGTTTAAAGGGGTTCAGTCAATAAATTACCCTTTCAATTTCAGGTTTCTAGGACAGTTTTTTATGTTCGCCCGGAAGAAGGTGGAAAACTATACGCTAGAATTTAATTGAAACTAGCCTAAGATTAACGTTCCACTAGGAAATCTCCCGGATAAGGAATAGAGATGAAATCACAAAAATTATTTTGTAGTATTGGCGGATTATTTGTTTGTGTAATGTCTCTCCAGGCATGTAGTAGATATGACCCTGTGCCAGCCAGCGATTGTAACAAAGTGGTATCACACGCTCAAAAGGTATTAGGAAGTATGGCGCCGAGCAGGTCAGAAATGATGACCGATTGCAAAAAAGCATCCGATAATGACCGTGGCTGCATTATGGCCGCCACCAAAAAGGGTCAGATTGCTCAATGTGGTTGATCGGAAATTACAGGTTCTGAATTGTAGTTTTGATCAATATGATCAATAGGGCCTGATCAATAAGGTTCAGTCGAAAACCGCGTTGGTGTTTTTCACATGAAATGGGATGTTTGCGACTGAACCACCCAAGTTACCAAACAAGATTATCGATCAAATCAATAGCCTCTAGGGATTCTAGGTAATCGATGGTTTCTGATGCTAACGGATTGTTGATTAGGTTAAGAAAAGTCAATGCCGTGTTTTGAGTGACATCGATGTTTGTGAGTTGATTGTCGAACAGATCAAGAGTCGTCAATGCTGTGTTCTGTGTGACATCGATATCTGTGAATCGATCCAATCAATAGTTTCTAGGGAGGTTGTGTCGCATCCAGCGGTGTCAAGTGATCGCATTTGGTTGGAATTGAGCTTATGGCGATGATCAATAAAGGTCAGATGAAGAAGAATATAGTGGGCTATTTGTCACTTGCAGATCAAAGTTGTACTTAAGTATCATTGATGATTTTTTGGTGGCGCCACTGAATAAAAGTGTGGCCAGACTATAGGGCCAGCTCTCTAAGAGGAATATGACAGACGTCTATAACATCTGTATAGCTGCTGTTATAGACGTCTGTCATATTCCTAAGCGGATCTTCCGTAAGATATGGTGTTCGCCGCGTGCAGGTGCATGCAGACACTATATGAGTAATGAAAATTACGGGGGGGAACTGTGATAAAAACAAAAAAATGGCTCGAGACACTATTAGTAATAGGTATGGCTGGGGGAATGATTGCTTGCGGTGGAGATCAAATATTGTCGGATATCGAAGTTGATACAGATGGTGATGGCATTTATGATCACCAAGAGAGCAATGGGTTTTACTATCTAGACGGGGAGTTTTTTACCCTTGAAAGGGTAATGACAGAGCAGCAGTGGAGTCAGTTTTCGCAGCTTGAGGAAGATGGTGTAGAACCACCTCAGAATAAGCGTTCGCCGTTTAAATTGGCTTACAAGACAATGAATGATAATGACTTTGTTCGCTCTGCGGGTGATGGTGAAGTGATTATTAATTTTGATAAATTGATTAATCATTTGTCTGCAGCCTTTAAAGACGAATACGGTGATACCCACCGGTTCTACAAATCGGGCTCAAATGTAGCGGGTAGTTTTCGTAATATATTGTTGCGACTAAATCAGGACTATGACGTATTGGAGCCGACGTATTTTGATGGCGATCCGATCCCGTATTATTTTACCAATCCCGATATTAAAAGCTCTGACCGTGATCCGTACACGGATTATGAGGAAGCAATTAGTAGTTTTATTACCGGTAACGTAACACTGGTTCATCCGTCGGTTTCGGCGTTTCCGGTGATTGAGGCACGTTTGAAAAGCTATCAATACACGCCAAAGCAAGAGATACGTGATAACTCGGGTGGAAAGATAGGTTCTTCGGTCACCCATAGTGTATCGCGTTCTAGCTCCCAAACCGAAGGCTGGGAAGCCTCCGTATCGGCAACCAGTACAGTGAGCTTTACGCCATCAGTAACGGTGACTGCGTCAGCAGGGATTAGTGGTAGTTATACATCAGGTGTTGAAATTGGTAATTCTGGGCAGAATACCGAAGAGTTTAACTGGAGTCAGCTTACGATCTCAAAATTAGATTGTGCGGCAGATTTACGCTTTACCGCCAATGTACAAAATATGGGTACGGCGCCAGCAGAAGACGTTGAACTTATCTTTCAGGTAAAAATAGGCAATCGATCATTACCCGCCTTTGCACCGGAATTTACCTTTTCCCTGGACCCCAATGGTATTCCCGTTCCTGCATCATCAGATCTAACTTACGATGCGGGTTGTATATCGCTGAGTGAATTGCAATATCTTCAAATGGGTGGCGCGATCTCCTTAGAAACAACGGTCGAGTCAGCGAAGATTCCTTTTCAGGGTGAAAATGATGAACTGATTCAATTTGGATCTGAATGGTCGACTTACTTCAGTATGGCGGCTAATGAAAATTCAAGAATCAATTATTCTGTCTTCGATCAAAACGAAGCACTGGTAACGGAAACATTTTATGTGGATCCGTTAAATCGAAATAAAGTGCTGACCCTGCGTGACGCAATAAAAATGACGCTGACGCTTCCTTGTGATGGTCAAGGTCGGGCGAGTTTATGTATTAATGATAATGGTGATGTGATTCGCTCCTCCCAAACCTATGTAGGTATAGTACGCCATGATGCAGATGCTCCAGATGAGCGTTTAGAAGAATTGCTCGGGGATAGTACCGATGCACTCGATGTGAAACTTGAGCCTAAATGGGAATACCATATTATTACTACAAAAAGCCAATACCCTACGTTACAAGCGGTAGGTGTTGAGGTTGACGATGCAAACGTAACGGTTGTTGTGAGAGCTACGGATGAATTAGGTATGGCCGCGGTTCAGTTTTGTGAAAATAATGTTACCTGCTTCGATATGAGCTATGACGCTGCGGACTATTCCTATAGGTACACCCCTGCTGTTGGTCGAGTACCTACGGGTAATGAATTCGTTAAAGTGGTAAATTCGCGTGACAAACAGATTACGGAAAACCTTGAATTGCCGCGCTCTTGGCATTCTCAAATTTCGGTACAGGGAGATGCACGAACGAACTTTGGTTCTTGGAGCAATTGGGTGATGTGTCCGGTTGATCAGTATGCCAAAGGATTCCGACAAAAAGTGGACGGCACGTCATTTGATGATACCGGCCTGAATCGCGTGTCGCTGTACTGCTCTGATAAGCACGGAAACGGCAATAAACAGATTATTGCGGGTGGCGATAGCGGCTGGGGCTCTTGGAGTACGGCAAAAAACTGTGTGCAGGGCGAACACCTGTTGGCGTTTAATTTAAAATCAGAACCGCGCCAGGGCTTGGATACGGATGATGCCGGAGCTACGGGAATTCGTTTTAAATGCGGGGATGATGTGGAATTAGTCGCTGAAAACGATGATCCCGATGGTTCCTATGTGGGCTATAAGTCTGCAAATAATGCGGGGTATCGCATTTGTGGTATGCGATCAAGAATCGAACCTGAGCAAGGTACCTTTACGGATGACACGGGATTAAACAATGTTGAATTCCAGTATTGTGATTATTCCGGTGTTTTTCAATAAGCCGCAACGGTAATGAGATCCCCCAAAGAAAGCTTGTTTCTTGGGGGATCTTTTAGGCGAGACCTAATTTATTCGCTTTGACGACCGCTTGAGTACGGTTTTCAACGCCGAGCACGCGATAAATTGTCGACATGTGAACGCGCACCGTGCCATCAGCAATATTGAGCTGCCGTGCGATATGTTTGTTTGATAAGCCTTCCGAAAGACAAGACAAAATAGTAATTTGGCGTTTTGTTAACAGTTCATTGACTTCATTGTTGGTGATATTGGAACGAACGCTTCTTGATGGCTCCAGATTATTGATTGTTTTAGAGTGGGAACCCTCAAAAGATTGTTCTAACGAAAGTGCCGTTTTGGGAATGTAAGTTCCACCGGCTAATATGAGATTCAACGCGCTGAGGGTGATTTGGCCACGGGTTGATTTAGGAATGTAACCCAATACACCCAATYTAATCGCATTGAGTATTGTTGATTGATTTTCATTAGCAGAAAGAATGACTAAYGATATCGAGGAAAAAGATTGGAGAAGGTACTCTATTGCTGAATCGTTGTTGGTATCAGGGAGCTCAAAATCGAGTATTACTAGATCATAATTCGGCGGGTTTTTGAGTTGCGATAGGGCATTTGAAAAATCATAGGCAACGTCAACATTGATGTGTTTCCTCAATTGTGACAACAACGCCTTAACACCATCCACAAATAGTGGATGGTTATCTATCAACAAGATGTTGAGTGGGGCTATATCAGTGGTGGAATCAATCAATGTGCTTCCCTTGGAGTACTGCGGTCTGTTTGGTCAATGTAAGAGGGCTTGATCATATCTTGATTTGGGTTGCAGCTTCAACTATGCAAAAGTCATAGGTCATTTGTTATATAGCAGCTAATGGCAAATTCAGTGATAATGGGTGTCCTCTAAAGGCAATCACCTTGGTATATGTGTTGTCTTTGAGTGGTAATATTATTGTCAGGCAGTTGTTACGTACGAGGTGATGAGGTGAGTTTTCAGATATTTACTACACTAGTGGACGTGGAAGCACCCCATCAAGAAGAATTAGTTCGAGAGCAAATTCGGGAACTCTACTCTAATGTCACGCTGACAACGGTGTTGTCATCTTGTGGTGCGAGTGTCATGGCATTTTTGGCGTGGAGTATTGTAACGCCAGGTCAGCAATCGAAAATTTTAATGTGGTTGGCTATGTTTGCGTTGTTGGCTGTCGCTCGCGTGATGAATTATATGCTGTATCTTCGTCACGAGGTGTTATTAGATCGTAACGATGAGCTGTTTATCCCAAAACGATGGGCACGTCGGGAACTTGTTTTTGCGCTGATCTATGGCAGTCTGTTTGGCGGGTTCTTTATGTTGTTTTATGACACTAACCAAGACCTGTTTTATCAAATGCAAATTGCGACCTTCATTTTTTGTATGACAGTTGCAACGGCAAATTTTCTAGCATGTTATGTRCCCAGCTTCGTTGCAATGGCRGTATCCTGTGGCGTGYTTCTYGTACTTCGTCTTCTCGCWGAAGGTGATTGGGTTCATCTTGTCGCCATTCCATGTGTCATTTTATTTAATGTGGCCGTCTATAACTTTGTTGCACGATTAGGAAATACTTTTATTGAATCTGTTCAGGCGCGCTTACAAAACCTGGATCTAATAGAGGCGTTAATTGAAAAGAAGCAGCTAGCTGAATATGCAAATCGTGAAAAGACAAAATTTATCGTATCAACAGGAACTGAATTACTTCAGCCCCTTCAGGCTATTTCTGAAGCTTCGGTGAAGATGGTWAAGCATGTTGAGGCAGAGGAAGCTAAGCGGTTGTTAAAAGATATTGACCGTTCCGTAGCGGCGTTAGCCAGCCTTATCGGTACCTTGCCTTATGAATTAGCAGCGAAGTCCCTRTCATCTTCGGAATCAAAAGAGCCCTCTGACTTAACAGAGCTCAGTATTATTTAACAAATACGACGTTGATATCGTCAAAAAGCTCGCTTTGCGTGAAAAGCAACGAGTCTGTTTTTGACTTGCTGATCATAGATTGCTCAGTTTGATAAAATTTTGAGATATGATTCTAGCATGCGATGAGATGACTTCACTGGATGCGACACAACCTATATGGCGCGCTTGATTATGATAAGCGGCTAAAGCAAGTAAAGGAACCAGAGCCAGCATAACCACACACTAAGGCGGATAATATTAAAAGGGTGGGCATTCAGTGCTTACCCTTTTCTTTGCCCCTCAAATCTGAGGAATCAAATCATGTCACCAAGGGCCTGATTCTTAGTACCCCTAAATGGAACTGAAGGAGCGCGTGGTCAGCGACAATAATTTCGATTTACAAAACACTACATAAAAACAGCTATTGTCAATTCCGTTGGCATTAAATCAATCTATGCTTGAAATTATAATTTTTGATTAAACGAAAATAACAATCATTTTCCAGTAAAGCTAACAGGATTGAATGCATCATGAATAGAAATGGATTTCGAATAGCAGTCATGTCGTGTATTTTATTTATTGCTAGCTGTAGTCAGGTTCCCTCAACGAAGTTATCACCTGAGTTAGTGCCGACGTTGGTAGGCAGCGACCCTTTTTTTCATTACCAGATTGAATATGTAGGTGCTGGCCTTTGTACGTATGGTGTGTGTCCTGGCAGCAATAGCGCGATACTTTCTGATTGTGGGTCTAATAATTGGAATGGTGCCAATGGCAACAAAATTAAGGCCAATATAGCATCTGCTTTATCCAATAAAACGCTCACCATAATTATCAGCCACGGAGACACGGACCATTATAATGAGAACAGCGCTCCTTTCCTACAAAATTTGTCCCCCAAAAATCTCATTCAGACGGGGTTTAGCCAGAGCTATAAATTACCATCTTGTACTTCGTATATAAATAAACGCAATGTTCAATCTTCAAGAACACCAATAAGTAATTATACGGATATCTTCAACTCTACTTCTAATTGCTTTATCTATGGGGATTTCACGCCACTATCCTATTCGTTCATGAATACGGATGCCGTGTATTTATTCCATTTATCAATACAACACAAGCTGGTGTCCTATTTTCATATACCCATAATTTTACGGTTATCAAGAGAACAGGTATAACGGCTGATTAATGAATCAATACTAATTTATAACCCCATGTTGGAATCCAACAGTCTTAAAATAATCTAAGGATTAATTGTATGAGATTAAGAAAAAGTATAATGATTAGGTCGCTAAGTACGGTGATTTGTGTGTATTTCTTGATTATGAGTGCTGCTAGCGCGGGTAACTCTGCCGACGCCACCAGCTCTGCCGACTCCACCAACCCTATAAAAAATATCAACCCTCATACACGTTGTATTATGAAATGTCGCCTCACTCCAAAGTGTGTTGAGCAATGCAAGATTTACGAAGGTAAACCATACCCTGGATTAGCTAGTTTTGTACGTACTTCCCAGTTAACTTCGGATCAGAAGCGCCAATTGATTTTGGACAATATGCCTATTTGGATTATGTCTGCGGATGAGGACTATTTTCCTAAGTCGTTCAAAGAATACCTCTGGTATGATGTTAAATTATTTAATCCAGCTGAAAATAGTGGTCCTTTCCATGATATGGATTTAATCGCTTATGATGATACCCGGCACCAAAAAAAGAACGGGAAATACAATACGGTCAAATTAGCGGATAACTTAATTACAGGTCCGATTAACTTTGACGTTAAAGATGAGTCAAATCGTACTGCTAGAAGTATGGACCCAAAGGCAGCACCAACATATGCTTTTTACCTCGAAACTAATACAGGTGAGATTTGGGTACGTTACTTCCTATTTTTTGGATACAACAAAGTGCCGTGGGTAGGGGGGGTATGGGGTAATCATTTTTCTGATTGGATTCATGTGTCAGTAAAACTAACGAAGCAGGGGGCTGACTACATCCCTTCGCAATATTATTTCTCTGCTCATAAAAAAGGAAAACTGTGGGACTCAGGCAGCACCTCTCTGGGTTACTATGTTAGTACTGGGCCGCAGGCTTATAAGGAAGTCGAATTCGAGGAAGCCAAAGTAGCTAAGCAATATCACGTTGGTGTATATGCAGCTAATGGAACGCATGAGGCTTATGCCACAATTGGCAAGCATAAAACGACAGTCCCGTTTCGTTACGACTATACTGATTTTGGAGCTTATATAGTTGACCCGAATGTTCGTGAAAATAATCCAAATGCTAAAACCAACTCGAAATTAAATCATAACCCCATTTATGCTTGGGACATGGGTAAAGCATATAAGGTTGGTAGAGACAATGTTGAATCAGGAAAGCATGTTAAATCACATGTACAGCCATGGGAATTATTTAACGATTTTGGATCGTGGGTATATGTTTGGTATAAGAATGATGGTTATCTTAACTTTCCTATTATGAGTTCCGGTCAAAAGGTGAGCGTCTTTGACAAGGGTGGTGCGGGAGATGCGCCTTCAGGTAAAATTATTAGTTGGGGCAATGACTTTGAAAAATAGTTTGGGTTAGCACGCATCTTATAGGTGATTGAGGAGGATTAATGTCAGTTATAGTCGTTAATCCTCCTTTCCTTTAATGGGGGCCGAGTACTTAAAAGTTAGGAGTTCATTACCAGTTTGTAAATCTCGAAAAAATAACTTTGTAACTGTGTGTTTTGTCCAGATTTATCTAATTTTTGACAAATGGTTACTACGAACAAATTTCCTAGTATCCCATAGTGGTTTAGCTCGCTACATAGGTTGTGCAGTGCGCTTTCACTTGGCGCACTCGGTCTTAGGTTCTCCTGTACCTATAACCCACTCGGGTATTTCGAACCTCGACACCTTTCTAGCTATCAGTTTGCCTAGTGGCTTCCTTCCTTTGACATTCAATATGGTAGGGTGCTGGTAAGTGAGGTAAGTGAGGTAAGTGAGGTAAGTTTGCAGCATTTTAAAGGTAATGTAGAGGGTGTAAAATGAGTTACCTAGTAAAAGCCAGAAAATGGATAAAGGAAACTTTTGAAGAGGGTAGCAGGCCGGCCTTAAAAGAAGTTGAAGGGTGGGTGAGTAATGAAGATGTTCCCGGACGAATTATTACAGGAATTGTGTATGTTGATGCTGACCGGTTTGCCTTGAGTGGAGCAGTATACAAGAGGGCGGAAAAAAGGGAGCAAACGCCATTCGACTTGTTAAGTTGATCAGGTCGGGCTAATTTGCGTGAGTTGTAGAGTGGCTAATTAGGGAAGGT
>NVVG01000250.1 GCA_002402125.1 Moraxellaceae bacterium | reverse complement strand
ATCCCGTCTCATCTAATCCTGACAAAGCGATCTCTTCTAAGGCTTGATAAAAGTCTTCCCCATGCACCATTAATTCCACAGGACTAGTGCTTTGATCATAGGGCATGGCCAAGGTCAGAGGAAAATACCGCCCCACTTTATCAACACTGGGCATCATTACTCCGGCCCAGACTCGGCCATCGACCACACCAGGCGAGATTACAAAACGCCACAAAGGGCTAGTAAGATACAAATCCAACCAACGGCTGCCTAATTGCTCTTGGCTACTGGCCACCGATCGCTGCAACCAATCATCCCAGCCTTGAATAAATTCAGCCGACAGGTTCCTGTGCAGAAAATCACCATGAGCAGGCAATTTACCATACAGACCCGCCGCCGCCTGGGAGGTTACTTCAGCCGTCATAACTTCAAAGTCTCAGGGCAACGGTAACGTGATATTGCTTTCGACTGGAAGGGGTTATTAACACTTTTAGCCGTTATCTGCCAAATTGCTTTTCGGCCCAACGTTGAGAATGTCACATGATACACATTAGAACGTCGCGTCTGAGCCACACTGGATTCATCAAGTAGACGGAAGAACGCCCAAGGTCCATCGTAAGTCACCCGTTTAATCGAATCATTCAGGTCTTCAAAAATCATTCTTACATTGGTGCCGCCATCTCCCGGCCAATTGATATTCTTGGATATTTTGGGACCGTGAGTATATCGCATACGTTGATCGGCAAGCGCCAATTCAAACTTTCTGACACTGGAATCCATCCGATAAGGCTTCACCTTAAAACTAAATCCCGGGGACGCTGGATTCGAGGCAAAGAACATGCCTTTAATACGTTCTGCGCGACGCATTTGATCAATACTCTCAGCAGTAATATTTAAACCTCGTCCGTTCAAACGTTTCACATCCCACGCATCATCAATATCAACAAAGGGTGCAATATACTTTTGAATAAACCGGTGATGAATGCCTTCCGGTTTGAAAAACTCAGAAAAATCAAACATCGCTAATTCATCCACCGCATTTCTATAGAGAGGATAACGGTTTGATAATGTCGCTACGTATTTACGATACACCTGGCTATTCCATTCATTACTAACGTGAGCCCTAGCATTCAGCAACACCAAGCGCCAGGTTTCATCCGCAACCGACAGCAGCCAGCGTTGCACTGATGCTGGCAAACTCGATGCTTCGATACGTAACTGTTTAATAACATCACCGCCACCACCAACCATACGTGTCTTAGCTGCGTTATAGGCAGCTTCAGAAACATCAGGCGCTAGTATAATGCCGTCCAGGTATGCCTGCACGTTACGCATCGATAACAAGGTGCCGCTAATGCGAGTTGGTGCGCCATCGCTAGCCTCAGACAATAGATTAATTTCTCTAAAATATTTATCGACTGGAGTTTGTTTAAAAATGCCTCCCTCACCGGTACTTTCATCGCCACTAAAGAAACCAGCAATAGCTCCGGCTTTCTTGTTTTTAAGTTTTATTTTCGGCATTTTTGGCGACAGCTCGGTATTTTCTGTCGCAACTTTAAGAACGGCTAGAATGGGCGAATACACAGGGTCCGCCAACAACGCCAAAATACGACGACTTTGTTGTAAATCGGAAAACGCATTAACTGACATTCCCGTTAAAAATCGCTCCCAACGATCAATATATTCCGCCATATAGTGGCTACGAACTCGCTCGCTAATCTTTCCTAACTCATTATTATTATATACTGCAGTGGCCTCATCACCCAATATCCAGCGATCCGAAAACATCTCTTTAATAATGGGMGAGTCTTTTGATAGATCAACCGTTTCGTAACCATCTTTAGTAAACATAAAGGGCATCTGAAACAGGYGRCTGTTCTTTCTATTGGCAAATACCGTACGCGTGCTATCACCTAATAGCCCGCGCAGATCTATGGAGCGACTATAAACTGGRTCACTCTTGATCCGATTATAAATCATCTCTGCAACCGGTACTTTGCGTAACGCCGCTCGCCCTCGGTCCAATGCATTCTGATTTAAGGTTATTTGCGGCAACGGATGCGCTAGCAACGCATCGAGATAAACCGCTAACACCTGTTGCACCTCATCTTGACCACGGTAGCGACTTTCCCAATCCGTTATCAACCAGCTCTTCACCACCTCTGGCTGGAACCTATCTTTATCTCCCAACATAAGATAAGCCAACAACGACTCATGCAGAAGAGGATCAGTGAATTTAGCCGCCACCAAGTATTGCTGGAAGCGCCAATCGATACGGGGTAACAGCAATTTCTGCAATTGTTGTAAATAGGTTTTCTTTGCCGCATCGGCGACACGGGAGTCGTGCAACCCCATGCCCACTAACCAAGGCAGGCTTTCTTGCTGATAAATTTCACTAGCACGCTTCAGTTCCGCCAATGCAGGAATGATAAGCCGCAAGTCATGATTGTCCTCACGGATATTACTGGCAAAGTCCTGGTATCGCTCCAGATGCCCTGCTACTTGCTCTAAAAAGGTTTGATTTCGACTATAGGCCGCAGTCCACACGGCGATGCTCACAACAAAGAATAATGCTAGACCACCAAACGCCCCTCTGCGCATCCACTTCAGCATCATTTCATATTGACGGTTCGACCCCACCATTTCAGCTTCTGGAAAAATAACATTATTGAAAAGACGATTAATAAAAAATGCCTTGCCCTGCCCTGGAGTCTGGCTTACTACTTCTGGCGGTAAACCAAAATTGGACACCACGGAGCTCATCATACGGTCAATCGGCGTACCTTCTTGTGTTCCACTGGAGAAGTAAACTCCCCGCAAAAGAGGCTGCTGTTGGAAACGATTAGGGCCGAAGGTTTGCGACAGGAAATCGCCAATAGGGCTGCGCATGGTTTCAAACTGATTCGGGAAATTATAAATCATCGCCCTTCTTTGGGTGTCACGCTCACGCTGTACCCGGTCCAACACTTTGGGCTGTAAACGACTGAGTAACTCAGAATATTTGTGATCAAATAACTTAACATCAAAGGCTTGAGGTATCCCTTCGTCTGGCAAGGGGAAAGTCATACCCCACACCTGCTCCCGCTGCTCTAGACCAAACTCTTCAAAAAACTCACTAAAACCTGCCACTAGGTCACATTTTGTGAACATGACATAGATGGGGAAATTAATTCCTAGGTGCTCTACTAACTCATCTATCCGTGAGCGAATGACCCTGGCATGATACAACCGCTCGTCGGTGGTTTGCGTCAATATATCTTGAATACTAATCGCTACAATCGCACCATTAATCGGACGCCTTTTACGATGCTTGATCAGTAAATCCAAAAAGCCTCGCCAGGCATTGCTATCAACAACCTTATGAGAGTCTTGTGTGGTATAACGACCTGCGGTATCAAGAATGACCGCTTCATTGGTAAACCACCAATCACAGTTTCTAGTACCACCGATGCCCCCAATGGCACCTTTTCCTAGTTGATCGGACAGAGGGAATTCTAGCCCAGAGTTTACTAACGCAGTGGTTTTTCCTGAGCCGGGAGGGCCAATGATGATATACCAAGGTAAATCGTATAACGCCTTACTGCCCTGCTTGTTGTGAAATTTGGTTTTCTTTAATACCGATAACGCTTCGACAAAACGTTTTTGCAATACCGCTACTTCTTCTCCGCCCTGTGCCGATGCACCTTCATCTACTCCGCCACTCATATCCTCTACATCGTTGAGTAATTTAGCGGTACGCTGATTATCTTTCCAGCGACCAAACAAAATAAATAGACCCCAGAAAGCAAACAAACCAACAATCATTATTAAACGAGACGTTTCATTACCAAGAGGGGCATAGTTATCCTCGCCAAATCGAACGAACGGCCCGCCCAGCCAAATAAGCACTGAAATTGCGATCAACCCGATCACCGTTAATACGCGCTTATCTGTAATAAACCCTACAATACGTTTCATGATTCCCCTCGAAATACATTTCCCAAATGCGTCAACAAGCGCTTACGGCTTGGATTGATCGCTTTCTTTTTCTTCTAGCTCTACATATTTTTCATACAGTGGTGTGGTTGTATTGTACAAAGCAAAACGATAACCCGAATAGGTTAACAACATGACCGCTCCAACACATGCCCCAACAACCCACAAGGGAATATAATGCACCATCGACGACAGCCCCCCTTCCACATTGCGCCAGTCTAACGACAGATCTGCTTCAGGCTGCCCCCTAAAGCGGCGTATTGCATGATATAACTCGTCGCGCACACCATCCAAATGATCTCGCCCTCTATCCATCACTCTATATTTGCCTTCGAACCCAAAGCTCACCAGCAAATACAATAGCTCTAACATATGCAGGTTTTCACCGGGTGACTGCTTCATTCTGTCCAGAATTAAAAAGAACTTTTCCCCTCCAGCTGTCTCATTGTGAAAAGCACTCAATAGGGTTTTTTGCCCCCACGAACTATTTGCACCCCAAGGAGTATTCAGCACTACCTCATCAACCACCGCACATAAACAATAACGGGCGGCCAACACCACTTCTGGACGACTCCCCTCTTGTTTAAGGCGCGCCTCAAATTGTTTTAATTCTTGTGACACTTGATTAAACAGACCTGTGACATTGGCATGTGAGGCCGTATTCCTGAGCTTTGCCATCAAACTTAATAACGTTGATGCCGCATTCACCACCGGATTAAGGCCATCAAATACATCAATGCGAGTTGATGTTAAATTTCCCATCATCGGGTGGGCCGGCGCATGGCCGTATGGCGCTGGTGGCACTGGAGGCGGTGTAGCGGGTGCCGGTGCGGGTGCTCCTTCCGGTGCGGGTGCTGGTGCGCCTCCCGGTGTTCGGCCACCAGGGTTGGGCCGTCTTGGACCTGCACTTTGAATCAGGGTACGATCATCATCAGACATAACAATTCTCTTGGTGCAAATTTAGTACGCAATTAATGCCAACACGTTAATAGCCATTCAGCAAATTCAATCGATCATTCTCTCACTGCCCAAAACTCAATCTCAAGCCCAGGAAAGTCCCCACCGACATGCACCGCAAACCCACCGGATTGCTGTAGGTCACGCCAATAATCACTCGTTTTATCTAACTCAAAATAGGTATATCCGGCATGATATGGGATCTGTCTAGGTGCCACAGGCAATGCCCGCAAACCAATTCCTGCTAATTGCGCGTTCACCAATTGACGGATTTTTTCCACGGGTCCGATTTTAATTTGGGCAGGAAATCGCGTACGCAATTCATCATCGGGCAAGTCACTTTTCACCGCCAAAATAAACATTGAGGTATTAATCAGTGAGCGGTCATTTATAGGTGACACTCGGATGCCATACTTACGCTCCGCCAGTTCGAGCGATACCGCCGTTTGCTCCATTACCATACTTAGGTTTTGGCGCAATGACTGAAGCACCAAGGCAAAGGTCTCTTGCAGTTGATCGTGCAAATAATGCGCAAAATCCACCGGGCGTTTGCTGCGAGAAGTAAACGTCGATAACTCACCTGCCATCTGCACAAATTGGGTATATAGATCCAATGGATGCAGGTTTTTAATCGTGGATAAATGAATCACCAGAGGTTCAAGCCGATTAACCAACTGCAGCAACATATAATCAGCGACTTCGGCAGACCCAGATCTGCCACTATCTGATAAGCGAGCACCTAAGGCC
>NVVG01000249.1 GCA_002402125.1 Moraxellaceae bacterium | reverse complement strand
CGTTAATGTTCAATCAATGAATGAAAGCTACCTAAAAGAGTTGGTGGGCTGGTCCTACAATAAGGCTTTGGTTAGTTTGCCTAAGAAGGTGCAGGCGGAAATTAGTGTTTAACTAGAGTATGCAATCAGATACCGAAAACTTTGACGTTTTTACTTGCAAAATCCTTCCAGTTTTCCACGCAGTTGAACTTGGGATTTTGCTATAAGAAATCGAGTATGGAAGAACTTTCAAAAATGATTCTGCCCGCGCTTGTCATTGGACTAGGTGCGACCTTGCAAGCGTCTGTTGGCTACGGGTATGGTTTAATTGCAGTTCCATTACTGATTTTGATAAACCCTGAATTTGTTCCGGCACCTTTTATTTTTGTAAGCCTTATTTTGATGTTAACGGTTTCTCTTCGGAACAGAAGTGCCTTAAAAGGCAAGACATTCAATTGGGTGTTTTTTGGTTTGGTTCTAGGCACGCCGTTAGGTGTATTTCTCTTGAAGTATTTTAAAGATATTAACTATTCTGTAGTTGCTGCGCTAATCATTATCTTCGGTCTCTCTCTGTCCTTACTCAAATTTAGAGTTAGTATTAAGCCTGTATCACAAGGTGTTGCAGGATTTATGGCGGCGGTAATGGGTACGGTATGTGGCGTTGGAGGTGCGCCAATAGCTTTGCTCTATCAAAATGAGAAAGGGAGGGAAATAAGAGCTGCGTTGTCACTCATATTTTTCGTGGCGTCATCGCTATCGTTCATTGGGGTATTGTTCGGTGGGTTGTTTCAACTCAAGGAATTAATGCTGAGTCTCTATTTGTTGCCCGGAATATTTGTGGGTCATTGGCTAGGACCATATTTGGCAAAATACACAGATCAAGGTCGTAGTCGGCCAATAATAATTACGCTGTCATTGGTGAGCGCTATTGTAATATTGTTTAAAAGTGCATAGTGACGCGTTCAGGGTGTAGAGCAATTCGCTTCTAGATGGGCTATTTCTAGAAGTGAATTGCTCATTTACAGCTACCTCCAGCATGATTTCGTCTACTATGAATAAAAATTATTTCTGCGGCGTTTAGACATCCAAATCTATCGCGTCATCCTCTACCACAAATTCTTGGTAGTATTCAAAACCTACGGTAGGATCCGCAAGCATAATATAGCCAGGTAATGCATTATTTAGCCCTGCACGCCAAGCGCTTTCGTCATTAGTTTCTATAAGGTTAACTTCATCATCTTCTGTTTCACCGGAGTATACGTAGGTATGCGCAAAATCAAGGATTGGGAAATAGAGATTGTTGATAAGTGTCCCAGCGCTAAAATTTTCTACATTGATTAGCAAGGGTCCACAATAGCTCGCTTGCATTACACTTAGATGGATTTAGAAGAAGCAGAGATTGCCTGATGTGGGCTTTTGTATATTATGCGCCTTTATAATATAGGTGTAGTACCTGCGTGTTACTAGCTGTTGGGTAAATTGGAGTGCTAAGTAGATCGTGTCTAAGGCTTGGTAAGCAGGACTTAATAAGCGTAACCTTAATCAATATAATAATTAAACGTGAAATAGTATGATCTTTCCGGTCCCAATAGGCCTTTGGTAAAAGGTGCGCTCTCGGCGGCAGGGTATCGAACGCGATCGTTAAAAATATTAGTGACCCCCAGATTCAGTCCAAATTTATGTGAGGGTGCTGTATATCTTAGGTTTCCATCAAATACTATATCGCTGTTGATAGAGCTCCCAATACGATTAACGCTGCCATCTGCATTTACTTGGTTCCACACCGCTGACATCGGATCTCTATAGCGTACCGATAACATGCTTTGAAATGCCTCGTGCAAATAGACGACCTTTATTTTATAGAGCAATTCGGGGGAATTACCCACTTTAACGGTTGTGTCTTTGTCCTCCACTTCTGCGTAAGTTACGCTAAAATCTACCTTAATATCTGGTGTTGTTTCATATTCTGCCCAGAGTTCAGCACCATAAGTTTCCAGCTTGCCTGAAAATGTAGCCACAGTTTTAAAATCACCATCGTCTGAAAGGGTTTGAAAGAAACGAGAAAGGTTTTTACTCTCATTATGAAACAGGCTAAAGGAGGCTAATAGTTTTTGGTTAGAAAATAGATAGTTGATTTCTGTTGTTTTTGTCTGTTCCCTTACGCCGGATGCTTCCAATGAGCTAGCTATCGAGCCTCCGCCTTTTGTCGCTTCTCCAACTATTAATTTATAAGTATGAGTGTCGTTAATATGATAGATAATTGCCGCTCTAGGAATGACATAAAGATGTTTGTCGGGTTTCACAACATGGGTTCCCAAGGCGAGTGTCGGTAAGTTACCATTACCGGTAACAGTTTTGGAATAACTTCTTTCCTGGTCGATTCTTGCCCCAGTAATAATTTCCAAGCTGTTGGAGTACCGAAATTTTGTCTGGAAATAGGCAGAATAGATTTCAATATTGCTTTCGGTAATATGCTCATCAAACTGTAGTGCAGGAAGGGTCAATTGATAGCTGCTATCTTGTATTAATCGATAATTAAAGCCAAATAATGCATCAAAATGGCTGGACGGTTGGTAAAGAAAAGTTAACTCAGATTCTATGTTTTGACTCTTGATTATGCGATCTCCATCCAGATTTTTCTCGATAAAATCATATTCACGATGATAGAAAATGTCACCATAGCGCAGCATTGCATTTATAGCCAAGGTTTCAGATAAGGCGTGATGGTAGCCGATTTCTAGATTTGTAATATCAGTCTTTTCCCGGTTTCCCTCATCAAATGAAGGCGTTAATAACCAGGCTTCTCGCTCTATATGTTGGAAGTGAAGCTGCCCGTAGAATCCCTGCCACTCGGCAACCAGTGACGTGCCCCAGCTTTCTCGCTCTAAATCCCCATGGGTAGATTGGTGTGCCCCTTCAGGAATAGCTAGTAGTTGTTCCATGTCCATCATGTTGCGATAATTTGCATCGATGCCTTCGGATGAATCGCTGTATATGTTTGCAATATATAGTCCTTCATCCATATATCTACCCCAGCGAACACCTGCCCGATAACCGGGCAAGCCACCACTAACATGTTCTATGGTTACCTGAGCGCGTTGTGGTACGTGTAATTTGGTAATTATATTGATGGCGCCTAAGAAGGCTCCGTTGCCATAGATAATGGACATAGGTCCTCGAATAAACTCAATTCTGTCGATGCTCTCTACGGGCAGGGTAAGGTACTTCAGTTGGTTGGTGATCTGTAATGCACCATTAATTAACAATGCAATATCACCATCCCCCGTTCCCAATACGCCACGGACACCTAAGAAGTCGTTATCGTAATTATCAACATGATAAATACCTGGCGCTGAACGCAGGATTTCTACCAGTGAATGATAGCCGCCTTGCGCGATGTCAGTCCTTGAAATAATGTAGACACTAGCGGGGATGTCGGAGATTTTTTCAGGGTATTTTGAAGCTGACGATACTTCTAACTGCAGCAGTTTTTCTAATGACAGGTCTAATAGATAGCCCGAATCATAAATATTAGAAGCCATGTTACTTGTGCTCATGCACATCAAGARAAATATCGRCCATATTCGGCCTTTCTGATACCAAATTYTACAGAACATAATAACTACCAATGGCGTATGCTCGTAATTCTACGCCATGAATACATTATCCTAAGATAAAAACACRCATACGTGGCATGAATACAGTTATCGTAAAACAAAAATCGTAATGTTATCGTTGTTAATGCTGGCCAAGCTTGCTAATCAAAAGATGTCTATCAGATGCTTTTGCATGGCTATACGGGCTCATGCTTTGATAGTACAATTTGCATACAGTTACTCGGAAACGATAGCGTAGCATACCATCTGTTACCTCCAGAGGAACACTGGTTTTGAATATTAGGCAGTATTTGCTGCCGATATACATTTAGGTCAATTACAGTAAACATGGTATATGGTGTTCTGAAATGACAATTGACAGTGATTATTTAACGGGGAACTAACGCCAAATGTTAATGACATCTTTACCYACGGTAGAAGTGAAYCCTTCTACAAAACCTTCAGCTGCCGTTATCTGGCTGCATGGTTTTGGCGCCGACGGGCATGATTTTGAGAGTATTATTCCACAACTTAAGTTACCGGCGAGTCTATCGGTGCGTTTTGTATTTCCGCATGCGCCAATGCGCAATATCGCCACGATGAGTAGTAATTCTATACGTGCTTGGTTTGATATTGATATATCGAAAGGTGTAGACATTAATGGCATCAAGAAATCTACCTTTCAAGTTAAAGATCTTATCCAACAAGAGATTGATAACGGCATACCTGCCGAACGTATTGTGCTAGCGGGATTTTCACAGGGTGGAACTATCGCGTTGAACACGGCCCTGCTTTACCGTAAACCGCTCGCCGGTATTCTTGCCTTGTCAACTTTTTTACCGGTAACAGAAGATCTGGGTACTAAGAAGAGTAAATATAATGCAGGAATACCTATTTTAGTTTGCCATGGTAACCAAGATGAAGTTCTTCCCATGGTTTTGGGGAAGTCAGGTTTTGATACCCTAAAATCACATAACTATGATGTGGAGTGGCGAGAATACGATATGGCGCACTGTGTTTGTCCGCAACAAATCCAAGATATTTCAGCGTGGCTTCAAAAAGTATTTAAGTAGCAGGTAAATATAGCAATCAACAGTCATTTACTCATGGCCGGGCTTGTTTGTTTTAATCTAAACGATCCAATATTTCTGCTAACTTGTTTTCGAGCTCGTCAACCCGCATTTCCAAGTAACTAATGCGTTCTCCATCGGAGTCTTGATTTGATGCGGTGTTATTTGCCATTTGTGCCGATGGCTGTTGAAGGGGTGTGTTTCCTGTATCGTCCGTATTGCCCAACAGGTGAGCATATCGAGACTCTCGTTTACCGGGTTCCCTATCCAACATAGTGACAAAGGGACCATCATTGCGATGGGCTAATTCACTGAGAACGTTGTCGACTTCTGATACATCAACGAACTCACAAAGCCGGTTGGTACGGGTGCGTAATTCTCCTGGCGTTTGCGGCCCCCTTAAAAACATTACACAAAGAATTCCGAATTCTTGGTCGGACAATTTCAGTTCGCCAAACTCGGTGTTGCAGAAACGATGGCGGTATTTCACCACCCGGCTGCCAAATCCGGTTTCGCTTGCTAACAGGTGTTTTTCTTTTAGTCCATGTAGCGTGTCTTGAACTTCCGCCTCAGATAAGTCCATAACGGGTTCACGATTACTTTTCTGATTACAGGCATTAGTTAAGGCGTTGAGGGAGAGAGGGTACTGATCCGGTGTGGTGACTTCTTTTTCTAATAAGCAGCCAAGCACGCGTTGTTCATTGTTGGTTAGTGCTAACGTTGATGCCATATAGATATGCCTACTCTAATGATTATTTATATCCAAATAGTGTATACGAATGGTGTAAATTCGACCACTAGATTTAACCTCTAGGCCACCAAATAAACTATTGCATGCCCTTAATTTCCACTAGAAATCCAATAACTCATCCATCACAGAGCCACCGCCCATAGCTAATCCATACCCATACTGCTCATGTTCAACCAGTTCTGTTGGTACGTATTCTAAGAAGTAAGGTTCGCCGGCGCTATGAACATACGAGCCGCCGTGGAAAAGCGTACGGCTTTCATCTCCGCAACGAGTGATAATGAGTTCATCTTGTGCCCGTGTGAATGCCACATACAATA
>NVVG01000009.1 GCA_002402125.1 Moraxellaceae bacterium | reverse complement strand
TGTTGACGAGGCCTTGCATTGCCTGGCGAATGCGCGGCAACCGCTCGAGGAGCAGGCTTACGGCTAGAGGCTGGAATCTGGCCGGGCACGCGAGCAACCGGCGCCGATGTAACAGGCATTTGCGAGGCTATAGGTAGTGCAACAACAGGAACCGGCAGGGTATCCCCCGATAGCGCACTCCAGGGTGCCCAAATAATCAAACCGGCAATATTTATTATCGTAAGTACGGTAACACCTATAGCCCATGCTGTTTTGTTGGACGATTCGTGATGCGTTGGGGCATAGGTTTGAATCCCAGGTATATCCCCTCTGTTACGCTCTTCCTCTGATTTCTTTAGTGCGTCAAGAATATAAGACATTACATTCTCCCTCGCTCAAGCTTAAGGGAGGGAATATTTTTATCGGTGTACTTTGACAAAAGAATGAGTGTATTTACCCCGGCTATACCATCAGCCTGTTCACCAACATCTTGTTGGAAGGACTTTACCCGGCTAGCGAGTGCGTCATCATAATAAGAGCGACCCAGAGAGGGCTGATCAACACCTTCGTAGGTATCCAGTTGCTTACCAAGCCAACGATTCACAGGGGAAATGGAACCAGGTTGTAACGGGGAAATATACTGAGGTGGCCTCTTCCATAAAACGGTAAAATGCCCCCGCCAAAAACGATGCAGTTCCACAACAGACATCGCAAATTGCCTGCCACCAACAATAAAGTGAACAGAGTTATTGGATATTTCCTGTAACACCAAGTGATGTTTGTTCCCAACATCATCGAACAAGGTCAAAATTGCAGGCAGCCCTAGATGGGAAATAAGTCCAATGCTACCGATTTTACTCAGGCAATTAATACCGTTCTTTTTTGCATAACGACAAGCGAACCCACTTGTTTCGGGAGAATAGTAGATCCCCCATAGCTTTAACAAGGAAACATAGGATAGCTCTTTTGATAGTTCGCCAGCTTGCAAAATGATGTCATTCAGCGTGAACTGGTCGTCAACACCGAGATAGCTACTTGCAGATATCCCCACTGAAGTGGGTTCGGGAATATTTTTAACCGTCCACTTGCCCATTGATGATTGAAGGCTAGCTGGGGGTGAATCAGCAGATGCTTCTGGGCGAGATACCTTACCTATCGCATTAAATGGCTCGTTCGCTACAATTTCTTCAGAAGGAGCTTGAACAGTGCTGGAGCCTGATATCGTGTTTGCTATAACCACTCCAAGCGCCAGACACGCAACACACAACCCAAGTACAGCAACCCAATGTCGAGAGGCCTCTGCTTTTAGAAACTCCAAAGGTTTGCTGTCTTTATGTAATACCAAACCCTTGCCGAGTATTTCTCTTGCCGCAATTTGCAATAAGCGTGTATCGACAATTTTTTTATTCTCTGCGTAGGCCCCTAGCAAGGACCGATCACAAATCAAATTGATAACTCTTGGGATACCTTTGCTTAATGAATACAGCTTTTGAATACTTTTTTCTGGAAAAACGACCTCTGGTATAGCGCAGCCTGAGACCGCTAAACGATGATAAACATAAGGGGATATTTCTTCTTTAGATAATGCATCCAGGTGAAATCTTGCGGTGACTCGCTGATTTAACTGGCGCAACTCTGGTTTTAGAAAGATATCTTGTAGCTCAGGCTGGCCCAGCAAAATTATTTGTAATAACTTTTTTTCGTTGGTCTCTAAATTTGTTAGCAGGCGCAATTGTTCTAACACAATCGGAGATAAGTTTTGCGCTTCATCGATTACCAGAACAGTATGCCGGCCTTTACTATGAGACCGTAACAATCGTTCATTAATATGGTCGGTATAATCCTTGATGGTGAGGCTATCACCGACATAGTTAATCGAAAGCTCATCACAAATGCTCTCTAATAACTGTTTCGAATCGAGTTTTGGGTTAAGAATAAATGCTACGTCGGCATTTTCAGGCACCTGTTCTAAAAAACAGCGACAGATGGTTGTCTTACCGGTCCCTACTTCGCCGGTAAGCAATATAAAGCCACCTTCTCGTTCTACGCCATAAATCAGATGGGCAAGCGCCTCATTGTGCTGCCTGCTCATATAAAGATAATTGGGGTTCGGCGCGATGGAAAAAGGCGCTTCTTTTAAGCCAAAATAAGACTCGTACATTCGATGTGGAGGTTACCCTTTAAGCACAACTTTTGCGTTAATGATCCCAGGTTGTTTTTGGGAATCGATGGAAATATTAATAACATTAACGTTGTGTTTCGACTGCAAACTGGTTAACCAACGCATAAAACCATTAAAAGGTATGTCTTCTACCCAGACTCTCAGTTTGTCTTGACCCTCTGGCTCGTAGCGCTTTAACGGCACACGAAACTGGCTCGACGTTTGATTTATTAGCGCTAATAACGACTGCCCAGGTTTTCTACCCTGGGATTTACCACCGCCCTTTCTTAAGCTTTTCGCCAAGGATTCATTGCTTTGAATCCATTGCAGCAACTCCTGTTTTCCCTTGAGCTTAAGCTGCGCATCACTTACGGAATCTAACGACGGCTTAAGCAAGATAAAGAAACCGGCAACAACCACCAAAAACACTATCAAACCATTCAACATCATCCGGTCACGGCCAGAGATCATTTCATACTGGCGGCGTAACTCGCGAACTTTTACTTTAACTTCATCTAACCCTGAAATTTCGCCGCTCATTATGATGCGCTCCTAACATTAATACGCGCTTTGATCTTGTCACCGTCCTGACTGGCTCGTGCAATTTCAACAATCAACTGGGTGTCTTCTAACATTTGTTTTAGCTTGTCCAAATCTTTAAAACCAGGAGCAGTACAGTCGATTCTAAGCTCGCCCTGAACTTCATCGAAGGAAATTCGTAAAGGATTGATAACCTGTGTTTTGGCCAAGCGGTTCATCTTGTTCATTTCTTTGCCCACTTGGGCCAATAGCGGTAAAAACCCAATGCCATCGCCTTGCTTGTTAGCATTCTTCAAATGGCTTTGCATTTGCTTTTTAACGTCGAATACCCGTTTATCTTGTGGGAAGTACTTACGATATAACGCCTTTGCGTCAACATCCGCTTGTACCGCCTGATCCTTTAACGTAGACGCCTGGAAGTATTGAAAACCCACAAACAATACAAGAAATATCGAGGCCAGTGCTGCCATCGGTTGCCAGTTAAACAGGCTTGGCGCTCGTTTTGCCACCGATTTATAACGACCTACAAGCAAATTACTCTGCTTAATGGTATCGCTATTGATGCGGTCACAGATATATAAAAACTCCGAAGATTCGACATGTTCCAAGTCGAGCTTAGTATCGGTGTCTGCAATATGGCTGGTGATCTGAGACTTCAGCCAGTTTTCGAAGTTTTCACTCTTAAACTCTTGAGTAACACGTACTTTTAAGGTGCTAGGTGCTGGTACTTCAGAATCCTCTGAAAAGAGAGAATTTAGTAGAATGGGAAGTGCGTCTAATTCTATGGATAAGGCCTGATATTGTGATGTCCGAGTGATCAATTGGTGGCCATCTGTCACAAACATCCACTCATCTTCATGGGCGGGTAAACATAGCATATCGGGTAGAATTGCCGTCAGAGGCAAACCTGCTGCCTCAAAACCACGAACCAATGATTCGATCTCATTTTTTCTGATGGCTAAAACACCGACATTGCCTTCGTCATCTCTGGAACCTGGGGCAAAGTGGAGCTGTTCTACGTCTTCGGCGACATTGTCCTCAAGCATAAAGGGCAAGGCTTGGGCGATGTGCTTAGACTGTTTAGACGGAATGTTTACCGTGGTAGAAAAGACATGGGAACCCTGGAGAATAAGGATTATATCTAGGCCAAACAGCCCGCCGCGGTCCTCAACAACCGCATTAACGACGTCTTCTAAGGAACCTGCTTCAATGTCATCGGTTACCACACCATCGGGCGCCAGCACCCAATGTACCTGGGCTTCAGACACATAGTCGTCTTCTTCTACATGAGCCTCGTCACCAGCTTCGCTTTCAACCGCGTCACCAGGGCTACTCATCGCCACTTGCAGATCCATCAGGTTCTGCAGCGCTTCATCTTTTAGGTATAGATATAGTGTATCTTTCACAATAAATTTATTCTTTTATTTGTATTTTCAATAGTATATGTCAGGTTTAGGATTAAAACACCGTTAAATAGGACTTATATACTGGCGTTGGACGACTATGGTTTTAACGTCACTCTTGGTTGTTCCCGTTCTGTACAATATAGAGTGCATTTTAATGGTACGGTTATCCACTGTTGATTCGGCCTCAAGACGGAAAAATTCACTTGTAGCGCTAAAGAGGTCGGCTTTGGCCGTTATCTCAGTTGGCGTCAGTGATGGGCAAATTGTATTGTCTATATAACTTGTTTCAAAGCTTGCCGTTAGGGTTGTATCTGAAATGCCTAGATTGCGAGGGTCTAGAGCCTTGGCTGCATTTATAGCTACTATATTGAGGCACCCGACAGCATTCAATAGCTGATCTGACGCGGTATTGATATTAATTTTTGTAGTTGGTGGAAGAAACGAAACATGGTCTTTTAATATATAAAGATCATCATAAGTAAAACCCTCAATAAGCAACAACTCACTTAGATCCAGCAGTACCCTATCCCCTGTTTTATGTGGAGGAGTCATCCCTAAATAGTGTTGATTTTCCAAGCCGTCAGTTTCTGGCGTTTGACCAACATCCACCCAGTCAATAACCCGCTCGGCTAATATAGTAGTGGTATCCGAACCATCATGTATCGACAACTCTGTGAGACCATCTAGCAGTGATGCAAAAATGGGCCTAAAGATTGCCGGGGCTAAAATCAACCTATTAATATTGAGCCTGCCCTGAAGATCAAAGATTTGCCCAGTGATGGTGCCACGCTCAACCGGTAACGTCTGGCTCTTTTCCCAACCTTCGCTTAGCGTGTCTCTCAAGTCCTCGTTTAATATGTCGTCACGCAAATCTTTGGACAGCATAAATTGTGCAATTATCTCGGCGCTTTTAACATATTCTTCTGACTGATCTAATGCCAACAGCGTACCCGTGCGAGTGATATCGATACGTTGTCGATAGGTGATCTCTACCGCTAAATAGGTCGCAACGGCTATCATCATTAATACAGTGATAATCACTGTGCCCTTTTGGGATAGCAAAGAAGTAACTGGGGTTATTTTATTAGACATTTATCACTAACACCCCTTTTCGATCAACATATCTGAATACGTTGAGAGCACAGAGAATTTCCGAACCATTTTCCCGTAGTCTGGCGTTACAATGTTTATCTGGACGATATCAGGCAGAAAAATATCCTTTAGATGATCAATCCCGCAAGGCACAATATTTGGCGCAGAGGGTAGATCAGTAGGTGGCCACTCTTGTTCCTCTACAAGCTCTCCACTGTCGGCTTTATGGTACCAAAAAGTAAAACTTAGCTCCTCGACATTGTCCAGCAAGTCCAAACCCCGACTTACGCTATCAGGAGCTCTATCCAACACATACCAATAATTACGTTTTAATGAGCCCTCTTCGAGAGCATAACGCACACGCTGTAACTCGCTTCGTTTATGCTTTAAGAATAAAGGGTTAATCCAACCACCTCGAGTAAACTCAATAAAGTCGCCAGTAGACGTTAGTGCAGATAAAGGGTTATCACCTTCAAATTCGTCTTTTACGGATCTAGGGATAATGGCGCTAATATCTTTTTTAATAAATGCGAATGCCCGCTGCAATTCAGCTAGGCGCACCGAGTCTCTATCGGTAATTGTCTTGACGGTGCTAAAATTATTGAACACCATGTACATGCCTCCCGCCATGATTGCGTAAACAGCCATAGATACAAGGAGTTCTATTAACGTAAAACCACGGTTTGAGGATGGCAGCCTTTTTGAGTCCAGCATCAGACTACTTCCCAGCCTGGAAAACAGTTTCAATCATTGCCAAGGCACCTTGATCCTCGTCGTCATTATCGGCTCTAACTTCAATGGTTATTTTCACGCCATTAATTTTTTTTCGATTTACGCCTATGGTTTGCACCACCCACTTACGACCTGCAAATTCGACATTATCCGACTTTTTAGTGGCTGGTATATAGGGCGGGCTAATATATCTCGCTCTTAGTTCAGCCAATTTATTCTGAGCAACCCATGTCGCCATGGTTTTATCTTTTAAACGCGCTGCGTTATTTACATTACCCTGAAAAGTACCCGTTAAGGCGGTAACGGAAACAGCAAATATTGCTAAAGCCACCAATACTTCAACGAGCGTAAAACCGCGCTGTTTAACGCTCAAAATCATCACCATAGTCTATTTTTACACGACCCAATTCGTCTCCTTTCACCAATAACGAAATATCACTATCAGACTCTAAAAAGAATTCCGCGATAAAAGGTATCATCTCACCACTGGGTGAAATATAAACTTCGGGTACATAAATAATATTCTCTTCACCTAAATCTGGCCCAATACCATCAAGTTCCGGGCCGATATCATCAAGGTTTAAGTTGGTTCTTGTCAGTTCAGTTTCACCATTGGTTGTTCCGCTTTGCCCACCCATAAATTGACTTTCTTCCAGCTCGAGCAAGAAACGAACGCCCTCAGATATTTGATACTCCCGAAGCGTGTTGTTGCCTTCTATAAGCTTCCAGCCATAACGTGGGCCAGCTGGTGGTGGAGGGGCTCCAGCTACAGTAGCTGGAGGAGGAAGCTTCTCATAGCGAATAAACTTATACCCATCTTCCGTAGTAACAATCCCTAATTCCCGCTGCTGAAACGTTGCTTCATCTACAGCCTGGGCAACGACGGCGACAAACCTTACCGCCTCTTTCTTTAAATTTCTCGCTGGATCATTGGGCGCCACATTCAATGCTACTGCCGCCGTCATGATACCAATAATGATCATCACCACCATAATTTCGATCATCGTAAAACCTTTGACGATGCGCGCTGTTAATGGTTGTGATGTCATAATTATAGATCGGCCATTGAGATGTCTGCAGCAGTTCCTTCACCGCCCTGGCTGGCATCTGCACCAAACGAATACAATTCAAAAGATTGACCGTCAGAGCTAATGTAACCATAAGGTGTATCCCACGGATCCAATGGTTCCTTTTTAATATATCCATTGGTTGGCCAACCTCGAGCACCATCGGGTTGGTTCACCAAGGCATCCAATCCCATGTCTGTGGTTGGATACTTAAAGTTATCCAGTTTGAACAAATCAAGCGCTTGCGCAATTGTCGAAATATCGGTCTTTGCAGCCTGTACTCTTGATTTATCGACATTTTCAAAAACATTCACTGCCACTAAACCACCTAACACACCTAAGATGACGATTACCACCATCAGTTCGATCATGGTAAAACCGGCACTGGCTTTTGCGGCCATGGAGTAATTCTGTTTCTTCATCGTTGTTTTCCCTTGTGTTTTTCCAATTGTACTATTTAACCAATTGCACTGTTCATATTCATCATGGGCAGCATGATTGCCAATACGATTGTCATTACTACCCCTCCCATTACAACTAACATCAGTGGTTCGAATAAACTTACCATCGTACTCACTAAATCTTCTAATTCTCTTTCTTGGTTGCTAGCTGCTCTGCCAAGCATACTATCTAGTTCGCCACTGGATTCTCCACTTGCAACCATTTGCATCATCATCGGTGGGAAGTATCCACTTTGATCCAATGAATTAAACAAAGTTGCGCCCTCTTTTAGTTTTTCTGCCCCTTCCATTACCGCCTCACGAATACACAAATTGGAGGATACTTGACCTGAGATGCGTAACGCTTCCACTAATGGGACACCACTTTTAGACAAAATACTCAATGTACTTATCACTCGCGCGGCATTAAATCCCCGATTAATTTTTCCGATCAAGGGGATCTTTAATGTTTGCTGGTGAACCTTGTAGCGAAACGACTCTTTTTCCAGCGCTCTCTGGAACGCTAACACGGAACCAACAATAATCAGCCCGATTAACCACCACCAACTTTGCAGAAACTCACTTGATGCGATCATGCCCCGTGTAAGACCCGGAAGTTCTTGGCCCGAACTTTCAAAGATGCCTGCCATTTTAGGAACCACAAACGTTAGCATTCCTACCACGATCAATACCGCAAAAATCATTAACACCACAGGATAAATCATCGCCCCCTTTATCTTCTTTTGGGTTTGATAACTACTTTCGGTATAATCCGCAAGCTGCTCCAAAACAAGATCCAAATGACCAGAGTGCTCCCCTGCCGCAACCGTTGCGCGAAACAATTCAGGGAAAGCTTTAGGGAATTCTGATAACGCCTGCGCCAGTGAATGCCCTTCCACCACTTTTGATCGAATGGCCAGCATCATGTTGGTAAGTTTTGGCTTTTCGCTTTGCTTTGACACGGCCCGTAGGGTTTCCTCAAGGGGAACACCTGCCTGCAATAAGGTGGCTAATTGTCGTGTCAGTAAGGAAAGTTCAGAGGCGTTAATCGAGTCTCTGCTAAACGATTTTTTCTCTTTATCTTTCGACTTTTTAACGGTTTCCTCAACGGAAAGAGGCACAAAACCCTTTTCTTTAAGTTGGTTACGCACTTGCCTTGGGCTGTCACCTTCGAGTATGCCTTTGACTTGTTTACCGTTATTATCTAATGCCGTGTATTCGTAGGCTGCCACGTCTATTCCTCCCTGGTGACTCGCAATACCTCTTCAATGGTGGTAACACCTTCGAGTACTTTTCTAATGCCATCATCACGGATACTTGCCCCGGATTTTCTGGCGTGGGTTGCTAACTCAGATTCGCTAGCGCCATTGTGCACCATGGTTCTTAGGGCTTCATCAAAAACAATAAGTTCATAAATACCCGTACGACCGTGATATCCGAGGTGACTACACTCTTCACAGCCATTAGCGTGATATAACGAAGGCGCTGAACTTTGATCAATTCCTAATAATTGACATTCACTTTCATCCGGAGTGTAGATTTGTTTACATTCATCACACAATACTCTTACTAAGCGCTGAGCTAGAAGCCCCAGCAAGCTCGAGGACAATAAAAAGGGCTCGATTCCCATGTCATGCAAGCGAGTAATAGAACCTACCGCGCTATTGGTATGTAATGTTGATAATACGAGGTGACCTGTCAAACTCGACTGTACCGCAATTTCGGCAGTTTCAAGATCTCGAATCTCACCAATCATTACCACATCAGGATCTTGACGTAGTATTGCGCGCAAGCCTTTAGAAAATGTCATCTCAACTTTGTTATTTACCTGAGTCTGACCAATTCCTTCTAACTGATATTCGATAGGATCTTCGATAGTGAGTATATTTCGTGACTTGTCGTTTAACTGGGAGAGTGCAGCGTATAACGTCGTTGTCTTACCAGAGCCGGTTGGACCCGTTACCAGGATAATGCCATGAGGCTTTTCAATGATGCCTCCCATCCTCTCCAAGTCAGCACCCGCCATACCCAAATGGGTCAAGTTCAACCTACCCGCTTGCTTATCCAATAAACGCAGTACAATTCGTTCGCCATTGCTGCTTGGCATGGTAGAGACACGCACATCTATCTCACGACCTGCTACACGTAGAGAAATCCGGCCATCTTGTGGTACGCGTTTCTCTGCAATATCTAATCGCGCCATTACTTTAATACGAGAGACTAACAAGGGAGCCAATGCTCGCTTGGGCTGAACTATTTCGCGCAACACACCGTCGACACGAAATCGAACAATAAGTCGCTTCTCAAAGGTTTCGATATGAATATCGGATGCGTTTAATTTAACCGCTTCAGTAAGTAATGCGTTTATCAAACGAATGATAGGAGCGTCATCCTCTTGCTCCATTAAATCTTCTGTTTCTGGTAATGAATCAGCCAAGCTTGCTAGGTCTAACTCATCACCTAACCCTTCAACCATCTGCATGGCTTCGCTAGAATCGCTTTCATAAGCCAAGGTTAAGCGGCGATCAAATTCTGTCTCATCAACCTCACAAAATCGAATAGGCACACCCAAAAAGCGCCGAACCTCGGCCACTACCGCCATTGAAACCCCGGATTTGTAGCTAACTTTTGCATCAACGCCACTTACCCCTTCAACTACAAGGCCATTACGCTTTGCAAAAGTAAAAGGTAGACGCTGAATTGTGCCGGATGCTTCGACTGCTGGGTCTTGAGATTCTTGTTCCATAATTGCTCTAAGTTCGTTCGGATGACTTTCTAAGACTAACCCGTATTGACAATTTTGACCAACATAACGCAGGAATTCTCCATTAAATTGCTAATATTGTTCATATTTTTTTAAAACGGCAGGTTTTGGGTTCGATAGGGGTATTTTTAGCCCCTAAAAGCCTCTGTGAAGCTGATTTACCGTGATTCTACAAAATATATCGCTATAATTCGTACTACTGAACACTCTTTAGAATCTAGAACGCACTGTTATCTATGGAAAATGTAGTATGAGCGGAACAATATTAGTTACAGGTGGCGCAGGGTATATAGGCAGCCATGTCGTTCGTCAGTTGGGCGAACGCAATGAAAAGATCATTATTCTGGATAATCTCTCGAAGGGATTCGAAGAATCGGTACTTTACGGCGAACTTGTGGTTGGTGATACGGGTGATCAAGAGTTAGTCAGTGAGCTTATCGAGAAACACCAGATTGAAACCGTTATCCATTTTGCAGCCTTTACTATTGTTCCCGAATCGGTTGAAGACCCCTTAAAGTATTACAAGAACAATACCGCCAACACCCGCTCTCTACTGGAATGCTGCCAAAAAGGAGGCGTAAAGCACTTTATCTTTTCCTCCACGGCCGCCGTCTACGGTGAACCTGCAGAATCCAGCGTCTCTGAAACTACGGAAAAACAACCCATTAACCCTTATGGCATGTCCAAGCTCATGAGTGAACACATGATCCAGGACCTGAGCAAAGCGAGTGATCTAACCCACGTTATTTTGCGTTATTTTAATGTGGCCGGGTGTGATCCTGGCGGAAGAATTGGCCAGAGCACTAAAGGCGCCACGCTTTTAACCAAGGTAGCCGTAGAGGCCGCTGTCGGCATACGTGAAAAAGTCTACATCTTTGGTACAGATTTCGACACTCCAGATGGCACGGGTGTGCGCGATTATATCCATGTAGAAGACTTAGCCAGCGCCCACGTCAAAGCACTGGACTACCTAAAAGCAAACGGCGAATCCACTATCGTTAATGCCGGCTACGGCCACGGATACAGTGTTCGAGAAGTGTTAGAAAAAATTATGGAAGTCAACGGAGCCAGATTCCCCATTGAGGAAGTCGGCCGACGTGCCGGCGATCCACCGATACTTATTGCAGCGGCAGACAAGATTAAGAATGTCCTTGGATGGGAACCGCAGTACGATAACCTTGAAGCCATCGTGTCCTCCGCCTTGCAATGGGAAAAACACTTGCTTAAAGCTTCAAACGGCGAGACCAAATAGATGTTAGAAACACTGTTCCCCGATGAGGTAGTATTTTGTAAAGCAGAAGGTTGGATGTGGGAGACCCCCACCCTCCCGGAAGAAGAAGCTTTTGTAGAAAAAGCAGTCAGCAAAAGGCAAAGAGAATTTCGTGCGGGTCGTCATAGTTCACATCAAGCTTTGCATGAATTGCTCGACACCCCGCTGCACAGCAACGGCCCTATTATTGTTGGTGATTCACGTCAACCCTGCTGGCCAGAAGGTGTTGTTGGTAGCATCTCCCACTCAGGGGATCACTGCTCAGCCGTAGTTGCTCATTCACGCGACATGCTGTCTATTGGTCACGACGTTGAAAAAAACAAAGCCATTGCTCAAAACACCTATTCCATCATATGCACTAGAAACGAGCTTAACTTTATTAATATCAACGCCAGTGCAGGTATACCCCTTGCCACCATCATTTTTAGTGCAAAAGAGAGTATCCATAAAACCTACTCGCCGATAAATAAACACATGCTGGATTTTTTAGACGCTGAAATTGAACTAGACATAACGAATAAAACGTTCAAAGCAAAAATCCTTAAGCCTGAACCCAATCCAAGATATAACATCCGGGTATTGAATGGGAAATTTGCCGTAGATGACGGCTATATCTATACAGCCATTTGCTTACGCGCGAGTGACGTTTTCTAACAAACTTATTTGTTGAATTTAATGCTATCAAACACCGATGCAACATCAAGGACCCGATGCATATGAATGCACCCTCCACCCCATTTTTTGAAAATGAAGACATTCAAAAAAAGCTTAAAACGCTAGCTAAAAAAGCGAAAGGCATACCAATGTCTGCACGCTTTGAGAGTGATTCAGATCGTTTCTCACGTTACTCGCTAAACCTAAAAGGTTTACTGTTCGACTACTCAAAAAATCACATTGATGAAGATATCCTAAGCATTCTAATCAAAGGAGCTTCAGAGGCGGGCTTGCAGCATTCTGTTGCGGCGATGTTTGATGGCGAAAAAATAAATAACACAGAAAATCGAGCGGTTCTCCATTCGGCCCTACGAGCCCCGCTATCAGATATAGCGAGTGAACTACAAGACGACATTGCGCAGGCTCGAGACCAAACATCATCTTTCAGCCAGCGGGTGCGGGACAGACAGTGGTTCGGTGCAACCGGAAAAGCACTGACCCAAATAGTGAACATTGGAATTGGTGGGTCAGACCTTGGTCCAGCCATGGCGGTTGAGGCACTTGCGCATTACGCAAACAAGGATTTAGAGTTTCATTTCGTTTCCAATATCGACCCAACCCACATTGCGGAAACCCTCAGTAAGTGCAACCCAGAAACAACCTTGTTTATCGTGTCATCCAAATCCTTTACCACCTTAGAAACATTAAGCAACGCCAAAGCAGCCAAGGCATGGTTGACCCATGCAATAGGCAACTGTGACGATATTGGTAAGCACTTTATAGGCATTTCCTCCAACATTGACGCTGTCACTGACTTTGGTATCCCGGCAGATAACATCCTACCCATGTGGGATTGGGTTGGCGGTCGCTACTCGCTCTGGTCGGCTATCGGACTTTCCTTAGAAATCGCAATCGGCGTAGAGGGTTTTTATCAATTCCTTGATGGTGGTCACTGTGTAGACACCCATTTTAGACAGGCTCCGCTTGAGGAGAACATACCCGTCCTAATGGCGCTCATTAGCATGTGGAACAGTAATTTTATGGGCGCCGACTCAAACGCAGTGGTGTGTTACGAGCAGTACCTACATCGCTTTGTGTCCTATCTACAACAAATGGATATGGAGAGTAATGGTAAAGGTGTGCAGAAAAATGGTGAACCCTGTAATTGGCAAACTGCCATTCCACTTTGGGGTGGCACTGGCAGCGACACACAGCATTCTTACCACCAATTATTTCATCAAGGCTCGCGTATGGTGCCTCTTGATTTTATCGTTGGTGTAAACAGTCTAAACCCCATCGGGGATCAACATGCATTTCTATTTGCTAATTGTATTGCGCAAAGTAAGGCGTTGATGACGGGCAAGGATACTGCCACGATAAAGCAAGAATTGTTCGATCAAGGAATGAATCCTGAAGATGCGGACACACTTGCACCCCACAAGGTAATACCAGGCAACCGACCAAGTAACATGTTGGTCTACAAGACACTAACACCTTTTGTGCTGGGGCAGTTGGTGGCATTGTACGAACAAAAAGTATTCGCACTGAGTGTTCTTTGGAACATAAATGCGTTTGATCAATGGGGTGTCGAATTAGGCAAGCAACTGAGCAACTCAATAAAATCCGCCTTACTAGAATCTACAGAAACAGATTATAAAAATGGTGATGGCTCTACAGCAGGGCTGATTGCGCACTTCAAAAAACTATCTAAACAATAACCCCCCTGCTTAAGGGTTACTTAGCTATTACCAAGCTAACAACAAAATAACAGAAAATAGATGTTTTTCTGCCCTATAGACACACGCTACATTCAACAATATTACCGCTTTACACGCGCCTCGTCAGCGTAACTAGATATACCCCCACAAAGCTAGTAACATACAAATCTAACGAAAGAAAAACCCAAAGCCACTTACGCCCATTCTGTATAGTATTACTGAAATCAACGGGCAAAAATAATAATAAAGGGCTCTAATATTATGTCTACCTCAAAGCTTGCAAGCTTCATAGTTAAGTTTCGTTTCCTGCTTTTTGCTCTGTCATTACTTTTCTATGCATGGGGTGCAATACAGCTTCCAAAAATGGTTTTTGATGGAGACTTTACCTCCATGTTTCCAAAGGATGACCCTTATCTCGAGGAACTAGAAAAAATAGATGAAACTTACCTTCAATCCAGAAACTTAATAATATTAGTCCAGCCACCTAATAAGGACATGTATTCACGTGAAAGCCTTGAACTTATTCAGAAGATCACTGAAGAAGCCTGGAAATTGCCCTATTCAATTCGAGTGGATTCGTTAACAAATTATCAGCACGCCGAGGTCGATGGAGACAACTTTTTTGTTGGCAATCTCATCAATGAACCCGCAACCTTAACCAAAGATGCGCTTAGGAAAATAGAGTCTATAATCGAATCCGATATCAACATTATGGGCAGACTAATATCTGACAGCGGTCAAGTGAGTGTCATCATCGTCTCCTTAGCATTACCCGACGTTGGTCCGATGACACTTGAAACATTACAAACTAGCACTGCTGCTTCCGAGTTATTAGACGCTGCCAATGATTTAAGGGATATTTTCGTCAAACAATATCCTGGAGTAGTCATTCACTTTACAGGAGAGCCTGCGTTAGAACAGGGGCTTTTAGATGTCAGTATCAGTGATATGATGACATTATCTCCGGCAATGAGTCTGGTTGTCATTGTACTTATTTGGATCTTCCTGCGCTCCCTCGTTGCCGTAATCTCCGTTCTCGCTGTTTTGTCTATTACCCAAGTGATAGCATTTGGCATCGCGCTACAACTAGGTTATTACATGAACCCCGTTACTGTTCTCGCACCTATGTTAATTATGGTGCTCGCGATTGCTGACAGCGTTCATATATTGTCTCAATATATTATTCATCTTCGCGAGGGCAAAGAAAAACCACAGGCGATGGAAGCTGCCATCGACAAAAATTTCTCTCCAGTATTGCTCACCAGCATCACCACTGGCATTGGTTTACTCGCATTGAATTTTGGAGATTCGCCCTATTTTGCCGATATGGGAACCATCTCTGCTATTGGTGTCTTTGTAGCATTCATTATTACTTTTACCGTCATCCCTACTATCGCTCTTTTTATACCTATGAAACTTAAGCGAGAGGCCTTGTTCTTAACCCCCTTGTTGTTACAACTTGCTCGCTGGGTAGTAAAGAATAATAAAGTGATATTCTGGGTATCCATCGTAACGTCGCTGACATTGATCTCCTTTATTCCAGCAACGGAATTGAATGATGATCTTGACGGTCTATTGGATGAGTCAGTCGAGGTTCAAAAGTCAGTACGCTTTGCCCACAAACATCTGGGCGGATTTAGATACATACTTTACTCATTTGAGTCAGGTGAACCGGGGGGGGTTAATGAACCCGCCTATTTACATCATATTGATAGCTTTGCAAATTGGTTAAGACAGCAACCGGAAGTATCAAGTATATCCAGCTATATTGAAATACTGAAAAGTCTCAACAAGGCTATGCACAACAATGATTCTGCCTACTACACCGTACCGAACAATAGGATGTTAGCCGCACAGTACATGGCCCTCTATGAAATGTCCTTGCCTGTCGGTAGTGACCTCAGTCAGGTTATAAACAACAACCGCTCATCGTTACGAATAACGGTTAATCTAAATCATGCAGACAATAAAGCGATCATAGCTCTAGAGCAACGCGCAGGTGACTGGATGAACATACACATGAAAGAGTTATACGCAACCCCTACCAGCGGCACATTGATGTTTGCACACTTTAGTATGAATTCTATCTACGGAATGATAGATGGCTCATTGTTAGCGTTAGCTTTTATAACCATCGTGCTAATAGTCGGATTAAAATCAATCCGCTACGGATTGCTTAGCATCGTACCCAATTTAGCGCCTGCTGCAATCGTTTACGGCATTTGGTCAATGGTACTAGGAGAAGTAAATCAAGCAGCAGCATTTACCTTTTGTCTTAGTTTAGGGTTAATTGTTGATGACACAGTTCACATGCTCAGCAAATACCTGTATGCAAAAAGAGAAGGAAAAAATACAGAAGACGCAATATATTATGCGTTCACTTCGTCCGGCACCGCATTGATAGTGACGACGCTAGCGCTAGCGGCAGGCATGTTTCTAATGACGTTATCGCTATACACACCCACAGGCACCATGGGAATGATGATGGCGCTGATAATATTGACTGCAATTTTGTTTGACTTTATATTTCTACCTACGCTGTTAATGCGTTTTGATAGGCAGACTGAAGAATCGAAGAATATACATGAGGCAGAGCAGACAGTTGAGGATAGCCCCTCAACTGAATTATGCTAAAAGCTCATTAAACACATCATGTTTATCGCCTTGCAAGATGCGACAAAAGTTTTGGACTGCTAAGTTTATTTCATAACCCTGAGCGGTGGCATGATCCCAAGAAATACCTATTGTCATCATTTTTGTTTTTGAGTCAAAACCACAAATTGTTAAACTCACGGCACCTGGACCTTTCCCCATAAGAGTAACGTCTGTGCCCTCCTGATTACTTGTCAAAAGAGAGGATAAAGATATCGTACCTATTTGTAGTTTGTTTTGGATGGTCGGAAAGGTGTTAACCACAAAATGGATAATCCTTAAACGCCATCGATTAATGATGTTATTTGGCTTGCCAATTAGGCGACTGCCAATAGGCAGCGTTTTTGGATCTGTTGTTGAATAATTGGCTATTTCATCTTTAATGGATGAGATGGTTTTTTGGTCGGCATTTTTAATGCACAGAACTGACAAATACGGATCGCCATCCGCTTTTAATAAGGCCGGGATATTCACTGAATTACTTTCGCATGAGTATAGTCGTGGACCAAGTAGTGTTTTGAACATTTGACGATTAATCACCGGGTTCTCTCTCTGCCAAATACTGCAGGCTTTGATTAATATGCTCGTCAGTGGAACTTTTAGCGGGTCGCCACCAAAATGATCCAATATTCTCGACAAATCCACCTCCGCCATGCCTGCGATATGTGAATAATTTCTATCAACATATTTTAACTGGTAGGTTAGAAACCACTCGGCAAGGGACAGCTTTCTAATCATGTCTCACTCCAATCAGATAATTCACTTTGATTAATAAGTTGAATAAATCGACCTAGAGATTGGTCTGCATTAATCAACCGATGGGTGTTAAATCTCATGTTGGGGAATGCTTCGATATCTTCGTCCTTTAACATCATCAACAAAAAGAAGGTTAAAAAATGCAGACTTGCGTTCTTTATCTTGCCTATAATTCCGCTGCGAGCCTTAGTTACAAAGAAGATTCTCACCTTACTAATCCCGCTCTCTTGGGGTAAGCAGCCCCACAATACGTTAAGCGGGGGCACCGGGCGGCCAAATACCTTGGCATTGACACCGTAGGTAATAGCGACCAAAGAACCACCGGCAAATTTTACATGATATTCGGCGTCTTCACCCAAGATCCAATTGGCTAACTTGCCCTTAACATTTTCTTTTGGGATTTTTCCTTTGAGCTTCCAAATAAATGTTCCGTCTACGTCTTCAGCTACGTCATAGTCAAACTTGATATCAAGATCATGAACCGTCGCAAAATGCTGAAGATCAACACCATTGGCCATCATCACGTGATGGTGGGCGAATAATGTGACTTCTTTAAGATATAGCGCTGAGACATCTTCCTGTTCCAGTCCAGAAGGTTTGATAACCGAATGGTCTGACACTTCACTGGAATGCACCCATATATGGCCATACTCTTCTTTGGTAGGATAAGATCTATTTTTTACCTTATCAAAACTACTGTTTAGTTTTGCCATACAAGGGATTTTTTCGAGGTTACCGTCTCCACCAAACTCCCAACGATGGAAATAACATTGAATATTTTCCCCAACAACGCGTCCATTACCCAAGTCCGCGCCCAGATGAGGACAAAAGGCATCAAGCGCCATTACATTATTCTTCTCTGTTCTAAATACAACAATGCGTTGTTGGGCGATTTTGTATGAGCGAGCTTGTCCTACAGCTAAATCCTTCGTAGGACAAATGGGGTACCACCCTCGGGTCAACACCTGCGCATTATTAAACACGCGGTGCTTTGTGTGGGGTTGAGACCTAAGATTTTCAGTCCTTGAAAGCCCATCCTTGTTTCTGTATTTAGCCTTTATATTTTTCATCTCAACATCCCAAACGTATCCAGGAGCCCTTCATCGAAGCCCATTAAATAATTTTGTTTTATATTTCCCAATGTTTTTTCTTGCTCTAAAGCCTGTTGTGAAATGATATTTTCAACATTGGGTATAATCATAATACGTGCACTTGCTAACTGACCTAAGGCACGAGCATGGCGGTAGTGATAAGCTTTCTGAAGGCCCGCCTCAAGCATTCTTTCCATGTTTTCTAAACCCTTGGTCATTCGGTTATCTGTACCGCTATTAAGAGTGCCATTAGTAGTACTATTAGTAGTACTATCAAAATAACGATCAAGGATAAGCACATAGGCGTCCGCTGGTTTTCGAACCGCCATTAAACTCCGAAAACCTACACCTTCTATGGGCAGAGATTCAATGACATCACGGACAAAACTTTCATTAAGTTTTTCACCCACCATGTCGCTGATTCTGTTGTTTCGCCCTACAAATCGTAATGTAGGAGTATTATGCAGCTTCCCTACAACCTCAACCTGATCCCCCATGCGATAACGATACAGGCCGCCACGTTGACTAATGACGATTTCATAACGCTTTCCATATTTCACCTTATCTAAAGTAACAAGGTCGCCATTTTCTTGTAGAAATTCGAAATAGGTTTCAGACACCAGCGGCACACCACCCTCTACATTGATCATGGGGATAGTCATCGGAGCCTCAGTAGCCAACAGCCCCTTCCCTTGAACCTGAACATGATGAAATCTATCTTCTAACTTTTTTGCTAGTGGTTGGGCGTTGGCATCAGCCCAGCAAGAAATAAGCTTTAATTCCGGCCATACTGCTGGCCAATCAATTTGATCCGACTCAAGAGCTCTTTGTCGGCAACTCGACAGAGAACCACTCAATTCTGTTAGTACATGGTCCCGATTATCATCGATCCATTGTAAAACTAAGGTTAAAAATGAAGGGTTCCATATCGAAATGGTTTCTAGCTCAGCACAGCCAAGTAACGAAAGGCATAAAGCCTGCTTAAATTTTTCTGGGTCCCGCTCTTTTCCAATCCGTTTATCAGCCAACATGAAAGGTGAAAGTATTCGCCGCCAAGCACTGCCTAAATAGTCAGCATCGTCATCTAATCCAATGGGCACGCCTTGATCCGTGTATCGTTCCTCATCAAAATTGGGAGATACTGAAAAATAAAGCTTTCCCTTCCCTAATCCTTGAATGTTACTAATTAGATCATGAGCCCACAACAAAAACATATTAGTAAAACTACGCCTCAGCGGATTGGTATAAGGTATGTATTTATGAGGCCCAGTGCTACCTGAGGTTTTTTCATAAAAACGCACATCAGAGGCAACTAATATATTGCCCTCCTCTTCGCGCTGTCGCCGCATCCAACAATCAATATCGTCATAGTTAACAACGGGGATGGATTTTTTAAAATCAGCCTCATTATTAATACCATAGTGGGCACCATACTCGGTATTTTTTAGGTCCTGAACAATCGTCGCTAATACGCGCTGTTGCGAAACCGCAGGATCCATTAATGCACGATTAAACCGCCGTGCCATCGGAGAGGTATAGCCTTTTACTGCGTGATAGAGTAAACGTTTCACATCAACACCTAGCTGGCTGCAACTTTCTTTTTACGATGATCGTTCTTGCGTACAATCTTATTAGGGAAGAGGTCGCTAACTGCCCCCACTAGCGCCCCCTCTTCTACCACCACTCCCGGTCCTATTCGGCTTGTCGCTCCAACAAAGGCGTTATCCTCAATCCGGATACGTTTTACATAGACTTTCATGCCGTGCTTAGCGCTTGGTGTAACCGCGTGACTGGTCATGCGAACATCATAACCAAAAACACAGTTATCCCCAATTACCAACAACCCTCTATCAGACAATTCAAACTGCGATGTCCAGTGGACTCCACTGCCAATTTCGCTACCCCACAAACGTAACCATGCTGAAAAAGCACCGGGTATAAAGCGTAAAAACCGCTCAAAAGCAGGAAAGGTTAAAAACATATTTTGGATCATATGGCTCCCATACCAAGGCGAATATCCACGAGAAATGCTACTCAACCCTTCTTTCAAGGGAAATCGATACTGATGTATATGAAAACAAACAAGAGGAAATGCATAAGCCGAAACCGGCACTAGAAGAGCTGTCATTGCACTAGGATCAAACACAAAGTTAAAAAATGCAATAATCACAAGCGTCAAATTAAGCAAGGGAAAAAAAGACATCAATCTACCGAGTATTGTCATCGAAAAGGCCACCACAATTTTGAAATCATATTCATATCACTTACTACACCTAAATTTTCAGGCTCGCGATTGTTGCGAAGCCAACTACCATGCAGGCGATCCCATAAATTGAGATTCGCTCCAAAATTAATATCGTAAATGTCCTGTGAATGATGCCATGCGTGATCATTCGGCAATACCAAAACTGATCCCAGCAATTTCCCAAACAGGCCTTTCGGTTGAAGTCTGGAATGACGCCATAAATCAAGAAGTGCCGTCAATGTTATCGTAAGTAAATATACTTCTGGGTTCTCTAGCAAATACAACATCACCCCGTTAACCCACAGATACAAAATAAAGAAGCTAGTCCACAGCGTATTTCTCGACGTTGGCAATACATCCATTTGTTTCGCTGTATGGTGGACCATGTGAATCGGCCAGAACCTTTTGCTATGCAGCAAACGATGATTCCAATAATAACCATAATCAACCACAACAAAACAGAACAGAAACGCAAACACCGGGTGCCAAGCTAGACTGCCTGACCAACCAGGTAGCAATTCGGTTAGCAAGACGGCAATGAGAATCACTTGCAACCAAGGTATAAATGTACCTTGTACAAATAAGTTGGATAAATCCAACAACCAATCATCTGCCTTACGATTTTTAAGCAAAACAAAACCACTTGGTCGACAAAACGTTACTATCAACAACAAGGTAAACCCTGCCGACAATAACAATGTATTATCGTCCAATTGTCCTACGAATGAATGTAGTGTAATTTTAATAAAGTCGATCATTTCCATAGTTTTTGTTCTTTTTATCTACATTGACCACAAATCTCACACTAACATCGTGGTTCGCTTATTTTTTTCGGGCAATAATGTCGGGTCACGCCCCTGCTCTAGCTCACGCTGAATAGTTTCAACCCAAACATGGATCGTATCCGCTTGTGTATTAGAGAAATCACCACCGTACTTCTTAATCACCTTCATTTGATTCGCCAAAGCCTCAATATCCTGGTCGATAATCATTTGCCCTTGGCGCCGCACAATAGGTGCAGCCAACTTATTCCAGATACCGTAGTTATACGTTAAATCGGTATAAACCAACGTCTCATCATCCTCCAAAGGAATCGATTGTGATGTGATGATAAAATGTCGTTTCGGGCCAAAAATATATTCGACACAACTGACATTAGGCATGAAGAATTCATCGGTATGTACAATATCGATACTATTGGGGTTGAGAAACTTGGAAAACCAGCCCAAATTATCGGTTTCATTTAGGTATATTGCCTTAACCGAACCATTTTTTCGTTGCACATCGACTTCAATTCTTTGTTTTCTTGGCTTACGAAATATACCTGGATGGACATATACCGTGTGCGGTATATCAATGAAATTTTCGACGCAGTTAGTGACGTTATTATCAAATCGATTGATCAATCGAATAGTGTGCCAACCGTCTTCTTTATAATGACGCATTTGAAARGGTTGTTCTTGGGCCTCTGRACTGYTYGAAAGGCAAACGTAAAYGTARTCGTCCTGTTCGCRAGTTCGAAAGCTAATACCGCGACGACTGGCGGTTTGCTTAAAATGATCTCCTTCTGAAGGGACGGCGACTACTTCACCTGTTTTATCGTAAGTCCAACCGTGATAGGGGCACTGTAATTGGCCATGACAAACTTTACCACGAGATAATTGTGCAGCGCGGTGTTTGCACCGATCTTGAAGAATCACAGCTTGACCATTCTCATCGCGAAAAACKGCTAACCACTCCCCCATAACCTTTCGGGCAAGTACTTTATTCTGTTTTAATTCTCGACTTTCGGCGACTACGTACCAAAAATCTTTAACATCCAGCATCGCTCATTATCCTACTTATCCGTTATTCAAAATTTAGTGGTTTTACTCGAATGGGACCTRTTATTTCTATCTGGCATGCTAATCGTGCCTTAGGGTTATCGGGTGCATAGAGATCCAAAAGCTCTTGCTCCTCATATTCTGCAGGCGGCAGCTCACCTTCTACTTCAATAACGCAAGTCCCACAAATCCCTGTTCGACAACCGAACAGTAAGGGGGAATTGGTTGCGTCCAATACCTCTGATAACGACTCGCCATGCTCGATAGGCATCGGGGTATATTCAGCATTCGAAAAAGAAACTTGATGGCATTTTTTGGCACTACTCATTTTGGCACTACTCATTTTTGCACTACTCATTGCTATTTCACTCTACATTGTGCTGTCTCAAAAACAACACCTATCAACCAGATATAGCCCGGGCTGTTTGCTGATTTTATATAAGGTTAATAGGTGCTATAAAACGCGTTAAAGCACGTTGATTGTTTTGTAGATACTTCTCTATATTCATTTTACGCATTAGTGACAGGTTTTTGTTGGTCTGATTAACGTAATCCAATGGGTCGAGAAACTTCTTATAGGATTCTATCGCCGTTGTCATAGTATCAAAAGAGCTGTGAATCGCTTCATTTTCCCTGCAAAAGCATAGACTCATCATTTCTTTAGCTTCTCGCTCGCCCATAGAGAATATGTCGCTACGCAATATTTTATAGATTGGACTAAACAATGCGGGTTCATACCAAAACAAACCATTAACGACTGCTGAGAAATTACTGTGATCTTTCTGGCAACCAATGATACTCATATTGCCTACCAACTTTTCAAATGGCGTAGGACTTGGTAACGAAGAAATCACATCATGACCAATAATACAGGAACTATTAAAGTGAAAAGATTCATCCATATAGTGGTAATAACTAATCGCCGAGGGTATTGGGGCATTTTCTTGATCGGGATGCTTCTGATAGAACTGGCTCAATCGCTGCTGAACCATTTTGCCATTAAGCGTACGCAAACCTCGTACAGTAAAGTACTGAGAAGCAATAAAAGCGCTCCCTGAGGATAGCAGGGCAAATGAGCGCAATTGCAATGAGCGCCACATATTTTTCAGCCGATTGGTATCCGGAAAAATCATTGTCTGCGCATAGGGATTACGCATATCATAGGAGAAAACACGTTCACCAAAAAGTGCTTCTTCAACTTTCTCTGAAATCGTGAAAAAAGCATTAATATGCGACCGTTCCTGAGCTGATTCTAAATCCAGCATGTCGCAAACACCACGAAAATCATTTAGACCATATAACCCAGCAGCGCTGGTCTGATTATAAAATATCGTGGCTATTTCTGCAGAAATGATTTGCGAATAATAGGCAACCCAATACAGCTGATTTAGCAAAACACGCTGCGACGCATTAGCTTGTTCCCACAAAGGTGTAGCATAAAGCAAGGAATAGGCTTCAGGGTTCCAATATTCATCTTTACAATCTTGGTAACGAAAACGTTTAGCGCAATCGTCGAGTAACTCAGTATGATCTTTCTCTTTATTACGACGATGATTGATCTCGATTTTTTTTGATGTCTTCAAATCCAATCTTAATAAAGAAGGTTCTCTGGGCAGTAAATTAGTCACAAGCAATTCTCCGCTGAATAGGGTGTAAAGCTATGGTGGATATCTAAGCGCTGAACAATCGCCTCCCCACCATTTTGTAGCATGAGTGATCTAAGAGTTTGAAGTGATGCCGCACTCTCTTTTTCGCCGTCAAGCTGCTGGAATAGTTCTATCTTATGTTCACGAGAAAGTTGACCAAGCACTACTTCTACGGCATTCACTACCGCCTGAGGTCCGAGCTGAACCATTTGTAAAAATTCGACCATCACCTCAACAACAAAGTCACGACTTAGCTCATTTAGACCACGCTGTTTAGAAAAAATCACACCGACACCGTGGTGACGAGACTCATCTTTCAGAATTTCGCGTAGTTCAAAGCAAAATTGAGGATCAGTACAACTATCAGCAAGTACCTTGTAGTGACTTATCCCCCACCCTTCAAGTACGACCTGTATTATAAATACCAAACTATCACGATCACCATTTTCTATTAGCCTTGCCAGCAGTAGATGGAAAGGATTTGGCGAAACACCCGCTCCCCCGTCTGGCAAAAATTGACTAATCTGGTGATAGTGGATTGCTTCCTCAGCCGACATCAGATTGTAAAACATACGCTCATCGATACTATCGGCTAAGGCAGACATCTTCGCACAAAATGCCATCCCGCACTTTTCAATGATTAGCGATTCTTCAACTAAACCCTGGCTACATAAACGGACCACTTCTTCCTTATCACATGTTTTTGCGTTAACGAACACTTGGGCCTTATCCAAATTAAAGAAAGATGATGGCCACAATGGCAAACCCGCATTCAAAGAAAAGCGATTGCCGAGGTGTTTTTTTGCCGCACCTCGGACCATCCCCTGGATTCGATGACCTTCTTCAACATTAAGTAACGACAAACCAGAATCAATATATACATTGGGAGCAGGCTTTGCTTGTTCAATATAACTATTTTCTTGGGTTTCTGTTTTGCTATTTATCGTACTATTTATCGTACTATTTACTTTACTGTTCACTCGCTGCCTCCTCGTTTATTTTCACCAATTTATTGAAACATACGCCGAAACATCAACCCCATAAACTGTAAACGAATTCCATCGGGTAATATCTTATGAAACACCTGAGAAACCCATGCATCACGTCCTACTCTATTTCGAAATGATCCTTTATCGCTACTTGCAAGTGATACAATTCGTGAAATCACTGGCCCTGGATCTTTTCCCTGCCCCGAACTCAATTTAGTTTGCAGTTTATGAAGGCCTTCAGTTTGGACCTGGTAATCGCCAATATCGTTTTCAGCCCACTGGCCATTAGAAATAAAACCAGTTCTAAATCCTCCAGGCTCAACAACGTGCACACGTACGCCAAAAGGCTCCAGCTCATGTTTCAAACACTCTGACAACATGCTTAACCCTGCTTTACTGCTGCAATAAGTAGACGACATGGGAAACCCGACAAAACTAAAGACTGAAGAAACATTGATGATCGAACCTTTGGACTCTCGCAGAAAAGGCAACATAGCGCGAGTCAATAACACTGGGGCCAAAAGATTAACATCATATTGCTCACGCAACTGTTCTTCGCTGCAATTTTCTAATGCGCCAAACAAAGCATAACCCGCATTATTGACCAAACAATCTAACCGGGGGTCCTGCAGGTGTTTAATACATTCAACAATAGCAGTCCTATCGCTAAGAGAAGCCACATCCAAATTCTCGACGATGAGATTATCGCCATATTGTTGGATATCGTCAGAAAACAGCTCGAGTCGATCCTGGGCTTTTCTCATGGTAGCGATAACGCGCCAGCCTTGTTGTAGAAAACTGCGTACTAACCGCGCCCCAATACCTGAAGAGCAACCGGTAATGAGCACTGTTTTTCTGCTGCCAACTGGCTGTTGTTGTGAAAGATTTTCATTTTTCAATGTTGTTGCTCCAAGATAGATTTCGCAGACTTTGTGCTAGATACTGACCCTTTTGACTCACCTACGCCTGGTTTAAACCAAGATCTAACGAACAGCTTCCACCAGGATTTCGTTAGATAATAAAATGGCATAAACCAACTCATACGAGCCAGGCAAACCAATTCATCTCCATTTGACCAGCCTGGGTTCTTGTCCACGAAAAACTTAATGCGGGCATTTTTCTCTACTTGGGCACAATCAAGTGGTGCAACCTCACGCCGAACTTGACCAAAGGATTCCGAAAAACGACAACATCCAGACTCAGCATTATAACTATCGCCAAACAGTTGATTGGCGAAAACATCGATTAGTTTCTGTCGGCTGCTGGGGGTTGGTGTTTCGAAGCGAGGATAATGCTCACGGAAGTTATTTGACATCAGCAAATATGTTTTATAACCCTTGCTAATCAACAACCAATAGAGCGGCGACAGTGGATGCCTAGCTTGTTTCATGAAGAGATAACTCAAGAACTTTCGACCTAGAACCCTCTGTCCCCAATACTCTTGGTCCACCACAGTATCACCGCTAAATATTGCTCGTGTTTTTCGACCATTTATTACCGTATTCACCTGCATCAAGGTAGAAAAACCTTTTATGTCTCTATTCTTACCCGCAAATAACAGGATAACGTGCTTTTTTTCATCTAAATCTTTGTTAAAACGATCCCAATTAGTGCAATCATAATAACGTTCCATTAATTCATACATTGTGTTTCTATCCGATTCACAAAGTGTAGATACCTCGACGATTTTCCCGCTCAGGATGCTTCGCATGTTGCCTCCCTTCCCTTCGCACCTAACTTTTCCATGTTAGAGGTTGGTGTCACATTGACAAGATCAATCGCATTGGGTTTGCTAAAACCCCAATCAGCAACAGGCAACCCCTCTACATGGCTGATAAACTGTAAAATGGTTTTGTCATCCTTGATAGGCGTCTTAAAATCAAAATCTATCGTATTAAATTGTGGTGTATCTCCATCAGCAAAATAGTCAGAGACTATCCGCGTCGCTAATAATAGTAATTTAGAATATATCTTGCCGAAGATGGTTTTTCGTAGAGCGGTTAGCAATATAACCTGGCCCTCAGAGACTCCGTTGTCACCCAATCTATTTGCATAGATAATATGATACCGTTGAAAATCAGGGCCCACGGTGACAGAGCCACTGCTTCCATGCCAATAACACAAAGAGTACGTTAACTGAGTTTTGTAAAAACGGCTAATAAGCCTCCCGAGCATTGTTTTTCCCGGAACACCTGCGACATTGTTGTAGTGTAAAATATGGTCATCGACCTGCTGACCTTCAAGGTCAAGAATGTCGCCTGGAATTCGGTGCACCGAACGAAAGTGCTGCACATCAATCGCATCACTCATAACAATATTAGGATGACAGTTTTTCACATAAGGTTTTGCAAAGGCTACATCTACCTCTAGCCCATCTAGATCTGGGACTACGGGCAATGGATGCGGCTCACCTTGTCCCACCCAAACCCAAATTAATCCGTAATGATCTTCAGTACGATAGGTTTTATTTTGTGCTTTAGGCGGACGTTTAAGACAAGGGACATCGACACACTCACCATTTTCATTGAATTTCCAATGGTGATAGTAGCAGCGTAATGCTTCCCCTTCGACAGTACCCCCGGCTAAATGTGCGCCGCGATGTGGACAGTAGGCATCTATAGCGACGACTTTACCACTTTCCGTTCTAAACAACGCTAGATCCTTGCCACTTATCCGTACGGCCGTTGCCTTGCCAGGTTTAAGTTTGCGAGACTGCAAGGCCCAATACCAACCTTCAACAACGCGATTACTCTTATTAAATGTTTTTAGGTGCTTATTAGTATATTTAGATTCCACCATTATCATCCCTTCTATGTGGCCCAAATCATTCAACGTTATCTATGATTTGGATTTTTTATTATTAGTTTTCAACCCACCATCTATCACTTCCTTATGCTATCCAATACGCGTTCAGCTTATTTACAACGTGCTCTACCTCACTTTTATATTTACCTTTAACAACATTGAAAAATAGTCTATTTAGACTCTTTGCTTTAGCTGCGTGAGGGGACTTTCATGATGACCGGTTTTTTTTGCGTGAGCCCACGAGTCAGTATCTACAACCCTTGATGCTTGATCGTTAACGTTGGCGTTAGGAGGCGCGATTCTCCCGTCAACAATACCAACATTCGCTATGACTAGCTCACTACCAGTCCCATCAAATAAAAGGTTGTTTTTTATTATAGCATTGTAAATATTAGCCAATTTGCATCCTCCATAGTCTGAGCGTAAAACGCACAGAATTCCTCATTTTTATTATTTTTATTATTTTTATTATTTTTAATTTTATTTATATTTTTTTACTACTCCCGCTCTTTCTCTCCGGGCTATTAAAAATGTTTTTCCATTTAGCGATAACAGGATCAAATTTATTCGCCAACATACCACTACTTCAACGATTTTAACGTTAATCCACAATACTCGAACTAATCTGCTTGGGTTGAAAATCGAACACACCACGTGAACAATTTCACTTTTACCACATCAGTATTAACTGAAAATCCCCAACAATGGAAGCACTATTGCGTGCAACGCATCCCCGATAGGTAATCTGCAGGGCCGTATTGCTGTGATAAGTTGATACAAAATTTCGAGAGTTGTAGGTGTAGTTAATGTGTCTTTGATCGGTGAATCAAACCTTCTTCACATCTTAAATGCCTCCTATAGACCGAAATGTAACCATTGGGCTCATTTTGGCTCAAGCGAATAGGCATCAACAACAAAAGGGTACTTCTCGATAAAACGGCTAAGCTCTGCGTGATAGGTTCCGAAGGTCGTCTGTAGGTTAAATCGTACCACCCATTCAAAAGATTCAACTAACGAACTCAACTGACTCTTTGCAGCCCCTCCGTCGTAAATATAGTGGGAGATAAGACCAAAACCATAGAAGAATAGAACACCCAGCAGATAATACAAAATACTCCAGTAGCTCCAAGAGTAGAGCATGAGAAAAAAAAACAATAGCCCGCCATACATGCCTACCGCATGCCACAAACGTTGATAGGGATTGATGTGCTGGAAAAAGAAGAAATCCCGCTCACTATCAAACCACTCTAGATTGTAGCTGCTGACTCGTTGCTGGGCCTTTTGCCTATCCTCTCCACTTGGCCAAAATCGTAAATCATTTGGAAATTGATAGTGTTCCATGGCTATTTTTCACATCCTTGGTCAAGTCACTCAAACAAATCTGGTTTACCAATTCTTCAAGGTATAATAACTTTAAGTCCAATAATGAGAGTTGGCTCTCATTTCAACGTATACGCTATTTTTGATCCAATCTTCCTGTTACCGGAGAAGGCATACTGCAGTTTGTTTCATTGAATGTCTTATAGATCGAATTTCCGTCTATTGAAATCGAAAGAACAGAGCTAAGGGCGCGAGCCCTCCTCTGTATACAAAACAAAGCTAAAATCTATCAGCCCATTTCCAGCACCTAACGTACTACTTCTTATAATAATTCTCATAACAATAGTTAGTCGCTTCGATATAACCATCCACACTACCGCAATCAAAACGCTTGCCTCGAAATTTAAACGCCATAACACAACCTGTTTTTGCTTGCTCAAGTAGCGCATCAGTAATTTGAATTTCACCATTAGCACCAGGAGGGGTTTTTTCAAGAATGTCGAAAATATCAGGGGTTAATATATAACGACCAATAACCGCCAAGTTTGACGGTGCGTCTTCTGGTTTTGGTTTCTCAACCATATTGGTTACTCGAAACAAGCCATCCTTAATATTGACGCCTTCAACGATTCCGTACTTTGACGTTTCTTCCATCGGCACTTCTTCAATAGCAACGATACTGCAACGAAACTGCTTATACAGATTAACCATCTGCGCCATCACACCCTCGTCATCATCAAAACAAAGATCATCCGCCAAAATAACACCAAAAGGCTGATCACCAATCATGGGTTTGCCCGTTAAAATTGCATGGCCCAAACCTTTCATCTCTGATTGGCGAGTATAGGTAAAGGTACAGGCATCGATGACTTCACGAATAGAATCTAAATAAGATTCTTTGCCCGTGCCCTTGATCTGATGTTCAAGTTCATAATTAATATCAAAATGATCGGCAATAGCTCTCTTGCCTCGACCTGTAACAAAACTAATGTCAGACAGCCCGGCTTTTAATGCCTCTTCAACACCATATTGTACGAGTGGCTTGTTAACAATTGGCAGCATCTCTTTCGGCTGAGACTTAGTGGCCGGCAAAAAACGGGTTCCATAACCCGCAACAGGGAATAAACATTTAGTAATCATCTTTAAACTCATTTCCTTTATTTTGATTAAAGCAGATCTGAATTATGGCATAACAACCATAAAAATCACTTCCCTGCTGTTTAATAGCTCTATTCTATTAATGGTCTTTAGGATGCTCAGCGATTTCGATTAACACACCATCGGTACACTTGGGGTGAATAAACGCAACCAGAGTATTGTGCGCGCCAGGTTTAGGGGCATCCGACAAGAAGATATAGCCTTTCTCTGTCAGGCGTTCCATGTCAGCCGCCACATCATCGCTCTTAAAACAAATATGATGCAAACCACCGCCTTTTTTGTCGAGGTATTTTTGTACTGGCCCCTCGCCATTTAAAGGATGTACAAGCTCAATTTGGGTGCCAGAAATAGGAAAGAATGCTGTCTGGGTTTTGGCATCTTCAACCGTTTCGGAGCCTTTAAAATCCAGACCAAAATCTTCCGCAAAGCGTTTAATAGATTTCTCTAAATCTGGTACAGCGATAGCTACATGGTCTAAACCAATTATCATAATATCCCCTCAAAGGCATGGCTAAACAAAAGACGCATTCTAGTCGGTTTGGCCCACGATAGAAAGTGAGTGTACTGCGAGAGTGTTAGCAGCGTATATTTACGCCATTTATCGGCGTATTTAACTGTGTTATCAAAGACATACAACAACAATGTTACAACTGCAAATTAAATTTACGTGCGTTAACCAGCCAAATTGGTTAGTCTTAGCCGCATTTATGGTTAATAGCCAGGCCCGAAATTTGCGGGTTTGCGCGCATGTTAGATTTAAGGTGGCAATATGACAGACAAGACAGACTCTTCCAACAGACCTAGCCTGGCAGAATGGCGTCAATTGGCAACCAAAGAATGCAAAGGCAAAGATCCTGCAGAATTGGTAACCAAAACCCCTGAGGGCATCGATATAAAGCCACTTTATACCTCAGAAGATGTAGCCAACCTTAAAAATGCGGACACCCTCCCAGGTTTTGCCCCCTACGTAAGAGGGCCAAAAGCAACGATGTACGCTGGTCGCCCCTGGACTATTCGTCAATATGCCGGTTTTTCTACTGCTGAGGCATCCAATGCTTTCTATAAAAAGAATCTTGCCGCGGGGCAACAAGGCGCATCGGTTGCTTTTGATCTGGCAACCCACCGGGGCTATGACTCCGATCATGAGCGGGTGACTGGGGATGTAGGTAAAGCGGGAGTTGCTATCGATTCTGTTGAAGATATGAAAATTCTATTTGACGACATTCCGTTAGATAAGGTCTCCGTATCAATGACGATGAATGGTGCTGTATTACCGGTTTTGGCAAGTTATATAGTGGCCGCTGAGGAGCAAGGTGTTCCACAAGAAAAACTCTCTGGCACCATCCAGAATGATATTCTAAAAGAATTTATGGTACGCAACACCTATATATACCCTCCCAAAGAGTCAATGGGGATCATTTCAGATATTATCTCCTATACCTCAACGCACATGCCGAAGTATAACTCGATCTCCATATCTGGCTACCATATACAAGAAGCGGGAGCAGACGCCGCACTGGAACTTGCGTACACGCTAGCAGACGGTAGGGAATACATTGATTCTGCCCTAAAGTCTGGCTTGGAGATTGACACCTTTGCCCCTCGCCTTTCCTTCTTCTTTGGCATTGGCATGAACTTCTACATGGAAATCGCCAAACTCCGAGCAGCCAGGCTACTTTGGCATCGCATTGTATCCAAGTACAACCCCAAAGACTCTCGCTCACTCATGCTCAGGACCCATTGCCAAACGTCCGGTTGGTCGCTCACCGAACAGGATCCTTATAATAATGTAGTGCGCACCACCATCGAAGCCATGGCAGCGGTATTTGGCGGCACTCAATCACTTCATACCAATGCATTCGATGAAGCCATCGCATTGCCAACGGAATTTTCCGCCCGTATTGCACGCAACACCCAAATCATTGTGCAAGATGAAACCGGTATCACAAATGTTGTTGATCCTTGGGGGGGCTCTTACATGATGGAATCCCTGACTCAAGAAATATCCGATAAAGCCTGGGAGATCATCGAGAATATCGAAACTCTCGGCGGCATGGCAAAAGCCATCGAGACCGGCGAACCCAAGCTCAAGATCGAAGAATCTGCGGCCAAAAAGCAAGCCCGCATTGACCGCGGCGAAGACGTCATCGTTGGAGTAAACAAATATCAGCTCGACGAAGAAGATGACATCGACGTCCTGGAAATTGACAACTCGGCCGTAAGAGATTCTCAAATCACCCGTCTTAACAAAATGAAAGCAGACCGAGACCAAGTCGCGGTGGATAAAGCTCTTGCAGACCTCCAGAATTATGCCAAAACAGGCGAAGGCAACAGTCTAGACCTGGCGATAAAGGCCGCTCGTGCCCGCGCCAGTGTGGGTGAAATCAGTTACGCCTTAGAAAAAGAATGGGGCAGATTTAACGCCAGCGCCCGAACAGTATCCGGTGTCTATGGCAGCTCATATGCAAACGATAGTGATTGGAACGAGATATCGTCAGATATCGAAGCGTTCGAAAAAATTCACGGACGCCGCCCCCGTATGCTAGTGGCAAAAATGGGTCAAGATGGTCATGACCGTGGTGCTAAAGTTATTGCCACAGCCTTTGCTGACGTCGGTTTTGATATTGATCTGTCGCCGCTTTTCTCGACCCCGGCCGAGGTTGCCAAACAAGCCATCGAAAACGACGTGCATGTAGTCGGCGTTTCATCACAAGCTGCCGGTCACAAGACCTTGATACCCGAGTTGATTAACGCATTAAAAGCACAAGACGCTAACGACATCTTAGTCGTTGCCGGTGGTGTTATTCCTCGTCAAGACTATGACTTCCTCTATGACGCAGGCGTTAAAGGAATCTTTGGCCCAGGAACAAAAATCCCACTGGCAGCCAAAGATGTACTTACCGCTATAAACCAAGCGACAAATAAAACGTAATAACTGTATGAGCACTATTGATATAGACAAGCTTTTGCAAGGCAACCGGCGCAGCCTTGCGAAAGCCATCACCCTGACCGAAAGCAGCTTGGAGACCCACCGAAAGCAGGCCCAAGCGCTTTTAGACTCGGTGCTACCTCACACCGGCAAAAGCCTAAGAATTGGTATTACCGGAGTGCCTGGGGTTGGCAAATCGACGTTTATTGAAGCTTTTGGCCTGCATCTAATTTCTCAAGGTAAAAAGGTCGCTGTACTTGCCGTCGACCCAAGCTCGCCCATCACTGGTGGGAGCATCCTAGGCGATAAAACCCGAATGGAGCTCCTATCGCAAAATGACAATGCATTCATCCGCCCCTCACCAACCTCGGGATCCTTAGGCGGTGTCGCCCAAAAAACTCGAGAAGCCTTGTTGCTTTGTGAAGCTGCTGGATACGATATCACCATCATAGAAACCGTCGGTGTTGGTCAATCAGAATACCAAGTGTCTGGCATGGTTGATTTTTTCCTTGTGCTAATGCTACCCAATGCTGGAGACGAGTTACAAGGAATCAAAAAGGGAATTTTGGAACTAGCCGACTCGATCATCGTAAATAAAGCCGATGGCGCCTGCGAATTGCTCGCAAGACAAGCGAAAATACATTACCAAAATGCGCTGCATTTTGTTAGCCACAAACAGCAGTGGACCCCATCAGTTCTGACCTGTTCGGCACTCGAAAAGCGTAATATTGATGAAGCCTGGAGCCTAATCAGCGGTTATTTCGAGAGTGAAGACCTTGCTGAATTTCGCCAGAACAAGCGAAAACACCAGGACCTTGAATGGATGCAGTCCCTCATACATGAGCTGTTGGACATCAGACTTAACAATGACGCCAACTGCGCGCGCAAGAAAACTCAACTGATTCAACAAGTTGAATTAGGAAAAATGACGCCTCTAAAAGCGGCAACTGAGACAATTAACAGCTTTTTTACCTCTAACAAGCCTAATTAGGGGCATACCCCGGCTTTTAAAGACGATATTCATTGGCTCCTACAGCGAAATATGAAAAAATAAGGCATTGTGCAAAAAAATAGGGACAGCTCACTTAACAATCAAATCTAATAAGTGGCTCGGGGCGATATTATCAAGGGTACGTTATGAAATCTGAAACCGACAAGCAGAGCCACATAGCCAATAGCCAACAAGGTGCCAAACCAGTGACGGCAGTAACAACGGCACTTCCAGCAATTCTCAAGCAAGTTAAAGAGAACAGCCTCAGCATACTTAACAATCAACTTACTGAATTTTTTGTCTCCTGTGATGACTTGTTTTTTGATCTGGCAAGCAAAGCAGAAACCAATCAAAAGCAAAATGATCTGTTTGAGACCATGCGAGACATCAGGCTGCACAAGAAAGAATGCCTAACGCAGTTTAAGCTTGAATTAGACAACCTGTTTTCGCAGCTCAGCACCAATCAACAAGCCAAACCTACACAGTCTCTGGACAGTCGCCCTAAGCCGACCTTCGAAGGCCTAGGTCTTGTCAGTGAAGATGAAATGGAAAAGAATGTCGCGCTGTCCAGTGTCATCACCAAAGCACGAGGGGAATGCCAGGAGAGCCTGTATCACTTAACCATCCGTTTCGACTATTTGATACACAGCATGGAGATCACCGAGTCAAACAACCCACTTGACCCCGCTCAAATCTGCGAGGCATTTTGCAAGGCAACTGACCCCATTGATTTAACCCTGCAAAATAGAATTATCTTTTTAAAGCAGTTTGATTTAATTGTTGGCAGGAACCTGTTTAAAATCACCAATCTAGCAAACGAGCTGTTGGTTAACGCTGGGGTTTTACCTCAAATCAAACCCAAATCACAAAATAGAGCCCCTCAACAACCAAAGGGTCTACAGCCACCCCCTCAATCCAGTCAGCAGGAAAAGAGGCAGCTACCGCAAGGAAGCAGGCAACAAGGCGCTTCAAATCGAGGTGATAACCAGCAACATCATAGTCATCAACGGGCCAGTGATCAGAGCGCGAGCGATAGTTATTCAGCCGACAACGGGTCAGGGGGTTATTCGCCAACCGACGCATATACCGCTAGAGACGAAAACTCCTATATTCAAGATGTCTCCGCTAGAGTTACCCCTGGATACACCGAACTATCTCAACTCATTTCCACATTTCAAACCAGCGGGCAAACCAACCCAAGGTTTATCTCAAGAGCACAATTTAGCGGCCCACCAATAAACCAAGATTCACTTATCCAGGGTTTAACCTACGCTCAAGCCCAACAACCCTTTGACGTAAACTCAACTCGAAATTACATTCGCGATATCGTTGAAAGTATTTTACTCCCCAACGAACACAACAAAGAAAGTCACTCACTTGATGAGCCAGATGAAAATGTCATCAATTTGGTGGCCATGTTTTTCGATTTCGTGTTGAGCGATAAAGCCCTACCCGTCGCCGTGCAAGCGCAAATAGGCCGGTTACAAATACCTATCCTTAAAATTGCCCTTAAAGATAAGAGCTTCTTTGAAGATAAAAAACACCCAGCACGTACCTTGATAAACACTCTTGGTGAGGCCAGCTTGGGATTGACGGCAGACGACCCAGACAAGCAAGATGTACTGTTCTCTCTCATCCAAACAATAGTCCAAGAAATTCACGACAGCTGTGATGGCGACCTTGAGGTGTTCCGCAAACAACTTCAAGTTTTAGAGTCCAAGCTATCGAGTGAGAAGAAACGCGCCCAAGTCATTGAACGACGAACAAGCGAAGCTGCCATCGGCCAAGCAAAAACAGAAAATGCCCGTCGAGCGGTACATGTTACCATCAGTGAGCGTATTAAAGATTCTGAGTTACCCCCTTACGTAACTGATTTCTTGGTTAAACACTGGCATAAATTCCTGTTAAGTAATCATCTACGCCACGGAGACAAATCCCCTGAATGGCTTGATGCAGTACAGGTGATAGATGACCTATTATGGGTAATTCAATCACATGATGATAACAAGTCCCAATTGCGTGCAAAAAAACTAGCGCCACAATTGAAAGAACGTATTTACGCAGGCATCAAAAAAGCCAACGCGGAAAATGAAGAATGGAACAACCTCTCACCCGGGCTTTTTGGCATTCTCCAACTCGCCAGTGAAGGGCGTAGCGCCGAAATTAGACATACCCAACTCAGCAGCGCTCAGAAAACGACATTGGGCATCAGTGAACCCACGCACGACAAGCCATGGCAAGACATGTCTGGACTCGAGCGACAACAAGCCAAACAAAGTGCACTGCGTTTCGAGTCAATACAAGCAGCAGAACACTTAACAGTTGGCGCTTGGGCAGTACTCTCAGAGCCTGGTTTAAAAAGCATTCGGTGTAAACTCAGCGCTAAAATCATGGAAAATGATACCTATGTGTTTGTTAACCGATTTGGGATCAAGGCGCTAGAGAAAAACAAGAAAGACATTGCAATGTCTATTCAAAAGAAGCACCTTACGATATTAGAGTCCGGCCCATTGTTTGAGAGAGCCGTTAACCGCATAGCAACTTCACTGCGTAAAACTGAAAGCGCAGCTAATTAATTTACAGGCCATCCGTAGGAACAATATGAACGTAGCTACATTGGGGTCGCTGAATTGGAGTCGCTGAATTAAGTGTTTTCACAGGATATCAGCAGTTTAAGCTACAGTGGCGGGGGCATCATTTTTGGTGTGCTGTTTTTTGTTACTGTTTACACCTATCGCAAACAACAAACCCATATACTATTATCCACCGCAGTACTATTCAGCGCAGCGTTCAATTTTTTTGTAGGTTTTTCTGACAATTACCCTCAATACGTCCACTACATACCCATATTGGAAATCCTCAAGAGTGGCGCCTGGTTTGCAGCTATTCTTTCCTCCCTTTCGCTTGGCTCAGCTTCTCCAATGCCAAAAAGGTTTTATTGGCTAATTCATGGACTGTGGTTAGCCCTATTGGCGATAAATCTTCTATCCCTATCTTATTCTCAAACCATAGAGCTTGCGATTAATCCACTTTATACCTGGAACGGCCTATTCCTATCCATTCTCGGACTGGTATCGGTCGAGCAGCTGTATAGGAACACCGATCAAGAACGTCACGTCAAATTACTCTGCATCTCGGCAGGTTCGATATTCCTTTACGATCTCTACCTATTTGCGCACGGACTTGTTTTCAAGCAAATTGATTACGATTTATGGTATGCCAGAGGGGCGATAGGTGGCACCAGCGCGCTGCTGTTAACCGTTGGACTGCTAACCTTTGTTAATAGCCCTGAACAGCGCACTAGCATCTCAATTTCTCGGCCTATAGCCTTTTATTCCACCAGCCTAACCACGGCAGGATTCTTCCTATCACTGATGGCGGCTGGTGGTTATTACATTAAACTCTATGGCGGTACCTGGGGAGTCATCCTGCAGGTTGTCCTCATCTTTTCGGCCTGCGTGGGCATCGTCGTTATTTTTGTATCGAGAACCATAAGAACTCGACTCAGCGTCATTATCGATAAAAACTTTTTCAATCACAAATATGACTACCGTACTGAATGGCTACGACTTATTCATTACCTGTCCCTCCCCTCCGACGAAGGTGACTTCCACAAAAGAGCTATTAAGGCTGTAGCCTCTACGTTTAGAAGCCCTGGTGGCTGTGTATGGATGGATAATGGCAGCGGTGGATACTGGCCAGCGGCCACTCACAATCTAGCGCTACCAAACATTGATATCTCAGAACCCAAAAACTCCGATTTCTGTAGCGCGCTAAAGAATCAAGAATGGGTATTCTCCCCCAGCGCCGATAGCACCAACCAAACCAGTAACATGAACGAACTCTTGCCTGGCTGGGTCAATAACATCCAAAATTTGTGGATTCTACTACCATTACTAAACGACAACGAACTTATAGGGTTTATGGGTCTTGCTAAGCCACCCCTAGAAACTCAACTTACCTGGGAAGATCTTGATCTATTAAAAACAGTTGGGCGACAAGTTTCTAGCTACATTGCTCGACATACCTCTGCTGAACAACTGGCAGAATCAAAACAATTTGATGCCTACAATAAACTTACCGCTTTTGTTATGCATGACCTAAAAAATCTCATTGCGCAACAAGCGCTTGTTGTTGAGAATGCCGCTAAGCATAAAGAAAACCCAGCCTTTATCGAAGATGCCATTAGCACAATTGATAACTCAGTAAAACGAATGAGCAATCTATTACAGAAATTACAACAAAAAGATCAACCAGGCACACCAAGTACGCCAAGCTTCGGTAGTATAGAGATCAACAAGGTGCTGGTAGATGCATGCAACAAGTGCCACGAGAACTACCCCATCCCGTCTCTACGACTAGCGGATACCTCGCCCAAATTGCCTGTCGATCGGGATCGGTTTGAAATGGTTATGGTCCACCTTATAAAAAATGCGCAAGAAGCAACCAGCAAAGATGGGTTCATTGACGTCACTCTTTCAGTTAACAGTAATTCTATTAAAATCGAAGTTGAGGATAACGGCGAGGGTATGTCCCAGCAATTCATCAAAGAGCGACTCTTTAAGCCATTTGATTCAACAAAATCAGGAAAAGGTATGGGAATTGGTGTATACCAAGCAAGAGAATTAATAAAAGTACTTGGGGGTGATTTTTCCGTGGAAAGTACTCCTGGAGAAGGCACACTTTTTATTCTGACTATCCCCTTAACCCAACACTAAAATGCCAGCGACACTAAAAAGCCAATGAATCAATCAAATAAAAAGCCGAAGCTCTTAATAGTAGAAGATGACACTGGCCTACAAAGCCAATTACGCTGGCATTTCGATCAATACGAAGTCATTATTGCGGGGGATCGTGATAGTGCCATTGCGGCTATACGCCGGGATGAACCGCCCGTTGTACTGCAGGATCTTGGGCTTCCACCTGATGAAGAAGGTGTAGAAGAAGGCTTCCTAACAATCCAGCAAACATTGTCCATCGCGCCCAACACAAAAATCATCGTTGTCACCGGTTATCACGACTATAACAATGCACTCAGAGCTGTAGCGCTCGGCGCCTACGACTTTTATCAAAAGCCGGTGAATACGGACACACTTGACCTAATTGTCCAACGAGCCCATCAGATGGCTCAATTAGAGCAAGAGAATCGTCGCCTGCAATTAAAAGCTCAATCCCCTCTAAGTGGCATAATTGCTTCGGATGCGGCAATGCTCAACGTATGTCGCACCATTGAAAAAGTAGCACCTGTAGACGTCACCTGTTTGGTTCTTGGAGAATCAGGTACCGGTAAAGAAGTTATCGCAAAATCGATCCATCATCTTAGTCATCGGTCTGAAAAACGCTTTGTCGCTATTAACTGTGCGGCAGTACCTGAAAACCTAATGGAAAGTGAATTGTTTGGCTATGAGAAGGGAGCATTCACGGGTGCCACCAAAAGAACCCTGGGCAAGATAGAAGTTGCTCACGGGGGCACCTTGTTCCTTGATGAAATAGGCGATATGCCTCTTACCCTACAAGCAAAATTATTACGTTTTTTACAAGAGCGCACAATAGAGCGGCTCGGTGGTCGAGACGAAATTGATGTGGACATAAGGGTAGTATGCGCTACTAACAAAAACCTAGAAGAAATGGTTAGCGAAAAAACCTTTCGAGAAGATTTATATTACAGGATCAGTGAAATCGTTGTAGAACTACCACCTTTGAGGGATAGAGAAGGCGACAAGATACTACTCGCTCGTCACATCCTATCTAAATACTGCGACGCTCAGAACAGAAATATTAAGGGCTTTAGCGCCGAAGCCGCGGCAGCAATAGAGAGCTATGAGTGGCCTGGTAACGTTCGCGAGTTAGAAAACAAAATTAAACGTGCTGTCATCATGGCAGACACAAAAACCCTCTCGGTTGAAGATCTTGCACTTCCCCACCACGAAGATTTATCGATTAATCTACGCCAAGTAAGACAAGCTGCAGAGAAATCTGCGATCATTCAAGCTATCAACCTAACGGGTGGACAGATAACAGCAGCAGCAAAATATCTAGGAGTAACTCGCCCTACTCTTTACGATCTTATGAAGAAATACGAAATCGAAGCTCAAGATACTGCAAACTAAACGGCCCATCTCTCGATTCGCTCATACTGTCTATTCTGATGGGAGTTAACGACTCCCAAATGGAATTATTTCACGTAGAAAACGCCTAGCTCCCCTCCATACATTTCAACGTACAAACCCACGCTTACGTCAGTATTTTTTACTATTCAGCCTAGGCGCTTGCACGCTCAAAATACAAACAATTGATTAATAAGGCCCTATAAATAATGGCCTGCATTATGCGTGTATTTATTGGCCTGCCTGCTTGTGCACAATTTTCACCGAATGAGAGCGGCGGCACACTCAATGACCCACAACGTCAGGAGTATCTCATGAAAATCACATTTGCTACCTTACTAGTAGCCATGTTAATTGTCCCAAGTGCAAAAGCCGACATGTCACTATTTGATCTTTTCGGTAACCCTGAAGAAGCCAGCCAATATAGCAGTAATGAAGCTTTTTTATCTGAGAAAGGCAGTAATCTGTTAGCACTGTACAAGCTCTACCTAGAGCTAGTTCACAATACCCGTAGTAATACCAATGGTGACACGTCGTCACCTGAGGCTACTGAAGTGAACCCCTTAGAAACCAAGGGACCATTTATGGATATGGGTGTTACTGATGATGTCATTGCTTCTAGCGAAGGTTCAGAATCTGGAGGATTCGAAGAGTCCAACCATATCAACGTAATACCTGAATCTGGCACATTGGCCCTGCTTTGTCTGGGCTTGATAGGCTTGCTTATGGCGCGCAACAAAAGAACCTAGATCCATCCGCCTGAATGAGTACTCAATAGTAAAATTACTGAGCGCTCATTCAGCGGCCTAGTACGCTATGTTTCAACAAGCGCGACTAAACCATCACAGCTTCGACAAGCACACCAAGAAATTCTACTTGCGTCCTCGACCAATTCCGTAATAGGCAAATCCGTGGCCTTCAACATTTTCTGGATTATAGATATTGCGGCCATCAAACAGTGCTTTGTTTTTCAAACTATCACTTAGCATTGAAAAGTCTAATGATCTGAAGTTATTCCACTCGGTCATCACAACCAAAGCGTCAGCAGCAGCTACCGCTTGCTCCTTAGTGTCAACCAACAACAAGTCATCCCGATCCCCATAAATCCTTTGTGTCTCCTCCATCGCTTTAGGGTCAAAAGCTGCAACACTAGCACCAGCTTGCCACAACGCTTCCATCAAAACTCGGCTAGGAGCCTCGCGCATATCGTCGGTGTTTGGTTTAAATGACAAACCCCATATTGCGATACGTTTACCGGAAAGGTCACCCTTAAAATGGTTAGAGATTTTGCTAAACATGACTTCTTTTTGCTTGGTATTAACATCGTCTACAGCTTGAAGCATTTTGGCTTCATAACCGTGATCTTTGGCAGTTCGGTGTAGCGCAGTAATATCCTTTGGAAAACAACTACCGCCATAACCTGCACCAGGGTAGATAAACTGAAATCCAATTCTTGGATCAGAACCGATGCCTAATCGAACTTGCTCGATATCCGCTCCAACCGCATCAGCAATGTTTGACATCTCATTGATAAAACTGATCTTCGCAGCAAGCATGGAGTTAGCCGCATACTTGGTCAATTCAGCAGATATCGCATCCATCACCAACATACGATCGTGATTGCGATTAAACGGAGCATAGAGTTCCTTGAGTACCGCAACGGCTTTGTCACTATCTGTACCAATAACAATACGATCTGGCTTCATAAAATCAGACACTGCAGCGCCTTCTTTAAGAAACTCTGGATTAGACACCACATCAAAGCCAACATCCAACCCTCGCTCACGCAAAGATTGCTGGATTGTTGCGGTTACTTTTGCTGCTGTACCAACCGGCACCGTGGATTTATCAACAACCACAGTATACTTCTCGATGTATTTACCTATGGTTTCGGCAACAGAAAGTACATATTTTAAATCTGCCGAACCATCCTCATCAGGAGGAGTCCCCACCGCAATAAACACACACTCCCCATGTTTGGCGGCACGCTCAAGGTCAGTCGTAAAATCCAGAGTCCCAGCCTTAACACTTTTTGTGACCATATCAGCCAATCCTGGCTCATAAATAGGGATATCCCCCGCCAACAGCATGTCAACTTTTGCAGCATCAACATCGGCACACAAAACATCATGCCCCATCTCTGAGAAACAAGCTCCCGTTACCAATCCCACATAACCAGAACCATATATTGATACTTTCACAGCGTGAACCTCCTACACCTACAATTTAGTGATAAAACTGCCTGCGATTATACCCTTAAAACCTAACAAACCCCAAAGACATTTAGTGAACCAAAACACTCAATGACCCACCAGTCAGCCGAATGCTTAATGCTTCACACTGCTTTGTAGACGCAGTGCCATGAGGCCTGTGAAGGTGCTCACATTTTGTACAAAATGCTCGATTTATACTTGTGCAAAAATGCATCAATTCCTAGAGTTAGTACAAGAAACGCACTATCTCTGGAGTAATTCATCATGGCACTAAAGAAATTATTTATCGCTATATGTCTTGTCACCCTGTTAGTTGGTTGTGGCGCATCGTCGAGCCAAAATGAATCAGCATCAACAGACAACACTCCAACTACAACTGAACCAGGCAGCACCAATACGGATAAGTTTGACAGTGATGAAGACAACCTGGACCCAGGCACTTCTGAGCCAACGCCTGAGCCAATGCAAAATACAACACCAGAACCTATGCAAAATACAACCCCTGAGCCGATGCAAAATACTACTCCAGTAATTATTCCAGCACCTACTCCAGCACCTACTCCTGCACCTACTCCTGAGCCTACTCCTGAGCCTACTCCTGAGCCTACTCCTGAGCCTACTCCTGAGCCTACTCCTGAGCCTACTCCTGAACCTGAGCCAGATACTTCTGCCGAAATCAGCTGGGATGCACCGACCAAAAGAGAAAATGGCGACGACCTCGATCAATTAGACATCAAGGGGTACAAAATCCTGTACACAAACAGCGATACATCTGAAGTGAAGACATTAACTGTAGGTTATTTGGCCAGGTCAATTAAACTCCAAGCACTATCTGCAGGCGACTGGGGATTCCAAGTGTCAACCCTAGACACTAACGACGTATACAGCGAATACAGCGAAGCTGTATATAAAACAATCTACTAGCACCCAACTCTCAGCACTCAGAACACAAAACACAGAAAAAACCTCCACCGAGCCCTCGTTCCCACGCTCCCGCGTGGGAACACATACAATCCTCCAGCAAAAATATACCCCCAGAACACAAAAGAATTCCCAAAAAACCCAATGAAAATAATAATTTACCAAAATCGTGCCTCCCCACGCACAAAATGATAGGATGCCCGCCAATCAATAAACCCTAGCATCCAGTTTTACCGTCTAAAACCGTGAGGTCCCTCACAACTTTAGTCATTACGCCACGAATCACCTTGAGTTGGTGACCACAATTTTTTAACCTGGCTGCTAACAAGTGATATCCCTGGAGCAGTGCCTCGTGACATTCAAGTATGCGTTTGTCGTAATTTCCCTAACAGCCATTCTCAGCGGCTGCGGTGCGGCCGAGCCAGAAGGTGAGCAATCATCCCTCACAAACGCACCCAAAGCCTCCAGCTTTGGCGTTACCGAGCCAAGCGATTTTGAAGATGACGATGACAACCTAGACTCATTCGACACTGAGCTACCCCCTGCAGAATTAGAAGCCCCCGAACCAACGCCTCCGCCAATTCCAGCACCTATTTTAATTCCAACACCTATTTTAATTCCAACACCTATTTTAATTCCAGCACCGGCTCCTGCTCCAACTCCTGCTCCAACTCCTGCTCCAACTCCTGCTCCAACTCCTGCTCCAACTCC